>NZ_CP174166.1:0-368568 GCF_045276915.1 Mesomycoplasma moatsii
CATTCGGGCAAAATAGTCATTAAATTATACATTAATTTTTTAACTTGTACTAATTTAAAATATAAACTCATCTTTTTTCCTATGTGGAAAACTTATTTGATATAATCAAATACTATGAGTTTAAATAGCGATGAGTTTAATACAAGTGAAGTTTTAAAAAAAATAAAAGATTCATGTGATGAACAAACTTATTCAGCTTTTTATCGTGATGCAATTGTAAGAGTAGGAAATGATGAAAAGATTTATTTGATTTTACAAACATCAAACGATGTTAAATATATTCAAAAAAATTTTTCTGATATAACACAAGCGGCAATTAAACATGTTTTTGGTATAAGTGCAACAGCTAATATTATTTCTACAAATGAATATGAATCATTAGTAAAAAAACACACATCATTTAATTTTGCAAATTCTAATTTAAATAAAAATTTTTTATTCGAAGATTATATTGAAGCTGACTTTAATAAAGAAATAATTGCTTTAGGAAAAAAAATATTAAATCAAAATAAAGTCAGTTTTAACCCTTTATTTATTTATTCTTTCTCAGGTATGGGAAAAACTCATTTTTTAAATGCTTTAGGTAATGAATTGGTTGCAAAAGGAAAACATGTTTGTTATGTAAATCCAGAACAATTTATTAAAAAAGTAACTCAATATCTGATAACTTCAGATCAAGAAAAATTAGCTGAAATTGTAGAATACTATAAAAATTTTGATTTCTTATTGTTCGATGATATTCAACAATTTGGTTCAAAAGCAGCAACACTAAATGTTTTATTCAACATTATAAATTCAAATATTGAAAATCAAAAACAAATAATTATTGCTTCTGATAAAAATCCTGAATTATTAGGAGGTTTTGAAGATCGATTTATTACACGTTTCCAAGGAGGAATTACTCAGGATATTGCTCAACCATCTTTAAATGATCTAATGAAAATTTTTGAAGCTAAATTAATTAAGCATGATATTGATCCTAAAGATTGAGAAACTGAAGCAATTAAATTTATTATTAGAAATCATTCATCATCAATAAGAACATTAGAAGGAGCAATAAATAAAATTGAATGAAATAAGCAAAAAAACATCCAAAATATTAAATATACATATAATGTTGTTTCACAAATGTTTTCAACCATTTCAAAAGAAAATACTAATATAACACCAGATAAAATTATTGAAATAATTGCTAAATATTACAAAATTAATAAAAATGAAATTTTAGGAAAATCAAGAAGAAGAGAAATAGTTTTAGCTAGACAAATTTCGATGTGAATGATAAGAAATTTAACTAATTTAACATATAAAGAAATTGGTAAGTTATTTAAAGGTAAAGATCATTCTACTGTTATGGCTTCAATTGAAAAAATTGATTATCAAATGAAAATTAATGAAACGGTTAAGAATGCTTTAAAACATATTAAAGAAAAAATTAATGAAATTTAATTAAAAAATATTTTTGTCTTTTAATTTAGCACTTAGATATAAAAATTGCTAAAATTTTATTTAATGATATAATAAATGTTAATTGAATTTATTAAAGCAAGTTTAATAAATAAGATGTTTAAAATTTTATTTTTTGGCTTTAAAAAGGAGAAATTATGGATTCAAAAAAAACAGATAAATCATCTAAAAACACAAAAATTGATATTAGTAAACTTGGAAAAGTTTATCCTTTTATTCCAACAAGGGACGCTATTGTTTTAGAAAATATAGTTGATTTTTTAGAAATTGGAAGATATAAATCCAAAAATTCAGTAGATTTATCGACAAAAAGTTTTGGTTCTTATATTGTTTTGATTCCGCAAAAAAATTCCGAACAAAGAGATGTAGTTTCTACAAATGACTTACAAAAATATGGAATATTGACAAAAATAATAAGAGTTGAGGATATTGCACAAAACAAAAGAATAACAGTTGAAGGAATTAAAAAAGTTGAAATCATTGATTTTGATGAAGAAAATAATGATTGTTATATTGGATCATTTGAAGAAAGTAAACCAATCACAAAATTTAAAATCAATGAAAAAACTAATGAAAAATTAGACAAATTACACAGTACTTTGTATCAAGATTTTGTTGGTTCAAATGATCAGTTTAAGAAAATTTTTGTGAAATCTCCAATTCCATTTTTTAAAAAAGAGGATTTAGTTAAATTAGAAAATATGAATCAAGTAATTTCATCTTTTGCTATTCCAATTAAATTTGTTTACATTTACTTTAATCAAAAATCAATGTCAGGAAAACTTGATATTTTATGAACAATTATCGACGAACTTTCTGAAGGATTAAAAACAAATAAATCTATTGATAATGAAATTGAAAATGAACTTAAAAAATCTTTAGATAAACAAAATAAAGAATTTTTATTAAGAGAAAGACTAAAAGTAACTAGAAACCTTTTAGGTGAAGATACCTCTGAAGATGAAAAAATAGAAAAAATATTTGAAGATAAAGAATTGAAGAGAATGTATCCTGAAGAAGTAAAATTAGCTATTAAAAGAGAAAAATCTAAACTTAAATCAATGATGTCTTCTTCGCCAGATGCAAATATAACAAGAAATTACATTGATTTATTAACACAATTACCTTGAAGAAAAACTTCAATTGAAGAATTAGATATTCAAAAAGTTAAAAAAATATTAGATGAGCAACATTATGGTTTAAAAGATGTAAAAGAGAGAATTATTGAATTTGTTGCTGTTATGATTAATAATCAACGTAAACATCCAGATAAGTACAAAAAAACAAGAATTAGTAATTCTCCAAATACCGAAATTAATGAGAACCTTTTCGTTAAAGAAGAGGGAGATTTAAATAAAACTCAAGAGAATGCTTCTCCTATTATTACTTTATTGGGTCCTCCAGGTGTTGGGAAAACATCGATTGCAAAATCATTAGCAGAAGCTTTAGGAAGAAAATTTATTAAGATTTCTCTTGGTGGTGTTAATGATGAAGCCGAAATTAGAGGACATAGAAAAACATATGTTGGAGCTATGCCAGGAAAAATTATTAATGCCATAAAAAGAGCAGGCGTTTCTAACCCAATTATTTTATTAGACGAAATTGATAAAATGGGTGTTTCAGGAGCTAAAGGTGATCCATCTTCAGCTTTATTGGAAGTGTTAGATCCAGAACAAAATGCAAACTTTCAAGATCATTTTTTAGAAATTGAGTATGATTTATCAAAAGTATTATTCATAGCAACAGCAAATTATTTTGAAGATATTCCAACTCCATTGCTTGATAGAGTTGAATTGATTGAGTTATCTTCATATACATTGTTTGAAAAGATAAATATTGCAAAAAAATATTTAGTAAATAGAGTAATTAAACAAAATGGTTTAGATAAGAAACAGTTTAAAATTTCTGAAAAAGAAATTGAATTTATTGTTAAACATTACACAATGGAAGCTGGTGTTAGAAATTTACAAAGAGTATTAGATAAATTAGCTAGAAAAGTGGCGCTAGGAATTGTTGAAGGAAAAATTGAAAAAGAATTTGTTATTGATATTCCAACAATTAAAAAATTCTTGGGAGTTGAGAAATTTACAGATGAAGACAAAGATGATAAACCTAGAATTGGTGTTGTTAATGGTTTAGCTTATACTTCATATGGAGGATCAACTTTACCAATTGAAGTAACAACTTTCCCTGGTAAAGGAGAAATTAAGATTACTGGACAATTAAAAGATGTGATGCAAGAATCTGCAACAGTAGCTCTAGGCTATATCAGGGCTAATGCTAAAGAGTTTGGAATTGATTTTAATTTTGATGAATCAACAATTCAAATCCATGTACCTGAAGGAGCAGTCCCTAAAGATGGTCCTTCTGCAGGAGTTACATTCACTACAGCATTAATTTCTGCTTTATCTAAAAAACCTGTTTCACACAAAGTTGCTATGACTGGTGAAATAACTTTAAGGGGAAAAGTTTTACCTATTGGAGGATTAAAAGAAAAATCATTAGCAGCTTTGAAACTTGGAATTAAAACAGTATTTATTCCTAAAGATAATGAAAGAAATCTTGAAGATGTTGCTGATGAAGTTAAGAAATCAATTAAATTTATTCCAGTTAAATCATATACAGAAATTTACAATAATTTGTTTAAATAATCAGTTGAATTAAAAGTTTATGGAATATTTAAAAGAAATAATCAAATGGATTAAAACAGAAGTAAAAAAAGCAAAAGCAAAAGGTGTAATTGTTGGTATTAGTGGAGGCATTGATTCAGCATTAGTTGCTTATTTAGCAAAAAAAGCATTTCCTAACAATTCTCTTGGTATTTTGATGCCAATTAACAAAGACCGTTATTTTGATCTAGAAGATGGATTAGAACTTGTAAAAACATTTGATTTAAAATTTAGGATTGTAGATTTATATGATGAATATCAATCTATAGTTAATAAAACCAAAATTTTTTCAAATTTAACCAAAGGTAATTTACAAGCACGACTAAGAATGACAACATTATATTCATTTGCTCAAGAAAATAATTATTTGGTCTTAGGAACTGATAATAAAGCAGAATATAATTTGGGTTATTTTACAAAATGAGGTGATGGTGGGTGTGATCTTTTGCCTATTATTCATTTATATAAATCTGAAGTTTATGATTATGCAAAAAAAATTAATGTACCAAAGTCTATTTTAGACAAAAAACCATCCGCAGGATTGTGAGATGGACAAACTGATGAAAAAGAATTAGGGTTTTCATATGATGATTATGAAAATTATGATCGAAAAATACTAAAAAATAAAGAGTTAATAAAAAAAATTGAAGATCAAATACAAAAGACAAATCATAAACGTCAGCCAATACCACAACCAATTGAACCTATAAGATCTTTATACCAACCTTATTCACTAGAAAATTGAATGAATAAAATAAAACAAAAAGATATTAAAAAAAATATTGAAGAATTAATACAAAACATTCGATCTAAATTTCCGGAATTAACGCTAACTATTAAATGAAATCAATTGATTTTTATGCTTAAGAAAACGTTTATACTGGGAATTGGATATAGCAAGGAATTTATTAATATTGCTCCAGAACAAGAGGTTGTTGAAAAATTTAAAGAAGAAGTTATGAAACTCAATTATTTTTTAACAAAAAATTTAATTAAAATTCCTATAAATCAAAAAATAAATTGAACTTTTATAACAAAAATTATTAAAAATAATATAAAAGAGAAATATAACTATCAAACATTTTGGAGGTAAATATATGTCAAAAATATTAGTGATTGAATCCTACTTATCAAAAGAATATTCTTTATCTGAATATGCAACAAATTTATTTATTGAAAAATATAAAGATATTCATCCAAATGATGAAATAATTAGATTAAATTTAAGTAATGAAAAAAAATTACAAACTGTTTTATCAGCAAATAATTTTGATACTTTTTGAGATGAAGAGAGTCAAAAATATATCGATTTAATTAATGAGAGTGACAAGCTAATTATTAGTACAGGAATGATTAATTTTACTATTTCACCTTTGTTAAAAAATTTCTTTGATAATGTTTTACAAGCCAATAAAACTTTCAAATATAAATACGATGGAAAAGGAGAAAGTATTGGTTTAGTTGATTCAAATAAAAAAGTACAACTAATAATGGCTCAAGGTTCATATAAAAATTGATATCAATTTTCAGCTTTTGATGATTATTTAAAATCTGTTTTAGAATTTATGGGGCTTAAAGATATTCAATTACTTTTATTTGATGGAACAAAAACAGCGGAACAAAAAGATTTAACAATTAAAGAAAAATTTAAATTGAAAGAGAAAGAATTTATTAAATTAGTAGAGCAATTCTAATTTATAATATTTTAGATTTGATATGGAAAACAAACATCACGGATTAAATAGGGGTTTATACTTTATAAATATTCAAAATTATATTAATAAACCACTTAAAGAATTACAAAATAAAGAACACTTTTTAAAATTTTCAATATGAGTTTTTGCTTTGTTGTTAGCGGTTGTTGCAATCAATGTTATTTTAATTTTGGAAATAGTTTTTTGCGTTGTGGACAAAAATAAAATAATTGATAATTGAGCAATTCAAGGAAGCGGAAATAATGATCTTGAGTATATATGACGATCACAATTGATTAATTTAGTGGTGCAAATGATTATACCTCTTGGAATGCTTGTCACTTTAATAATGAGTTTAGTAAAGTGTTATAAACAAAAATCTTTTAAATATATTTCTTTTTTATCTACAATTTTGATTTTTTATCAATCAATACTTGGTTTTATGTCTTTAATTAAATATGCAATTAGTAGAGTTAATTTGGTTGATAGTTTTCAAGTGTCATGAGTTTATATACTAGATTTTTCGATGATATTTATTTATCCTGTAATTTGATTTTTTATTTCTAGAAATGTTGCAATTATTAGAAGAATATATTTAATTGCAGAACTTAATGCTGCAAGACAGCAAGTTCAAAATAATTTTGGTGGTGGTGTTGATCCTTTTGCTGGTATGATGGCAAATCAAAATAATGAAAATCAAAAATCAGATTCAAACCAATTTGATACTAATGACGCTTTTTATTTAAGATTAAAAAATTTAACAAGAGATCAATTAAATGAAATTGCAAAACAATTATCGATTTCAGGATTTGAATCTATGAAAGATGAAGAATTAATGAAAATTATTGCCGATATTAGGAATGTACAAAACGTTGACTCACAAGAAAAAGAAATTAAGACTGAAGAACAAGAAAAAGATAATAAATAATTAACTGAAAAAATATTTTATAATTTAAACACAAAAATTTTACTCGTTTGTATTGAGAAAGGAATAAAAATGGCTATAGTTCCAAAAAGAAAAACTTCTAAACGTAGAAAAAGAGCAAGAAGAACTCACGATTCTTTAAAACCGATGAATCTGGTTGTGTGCAAGAATTGTTCAGAAAAAATTGAACAACATAGAGTATGTAAATTCTGTGGTTTTTACAAAAATAAGAAAGTTGAAGGATTCAAAGCTTTGAATGATTAATTAGATAAAAATTAGTTGATTTTTATATAATTATTATTCTATTCATATTATTAAAAACTATAAATAAAGAGGAGAAAAACTATGGCTAAATTTACAGCGAAAATCATTGATCCTATCGGATTACATGCAAGACCTGCATCAGAATTAACAAAAATTGCTTCTACATTTACTTCAGAAATTAAAATTATTTCAAATGGAAAAGAAGGAAATGCCAAATCAATTATGAATATTATGGCATTAGGTATTAGAAAAGATAATGAAATTACAATCGAAGCTATTGGATCAGATGCTGAGGAAGCAATTGAAAAAATTCAATCAGAACTAATTAAATTAAAATTAATTGGTTAGTTAAAAAAACTCTTTAGTAAGGTGAATCTTTGATGATTCACCTTTTTTAATAAAAATGTTTTGCACTAAAATAATTTATAAGTTTATTTGAATTTTAAGATTATTAATTGATAAGGAAATGTAAAAATTAAACAAAAAGGTAGTTTATATATTACAAAAACTTTTAGATTCATTATTTAAATTTCCTAAGTAAAATGATTAAATTCACATATAATAATTAAAAACAAAATTGTATACAAATAAAGATAAAATAAGGATCGGAAAGAAGATGAATTTAAAAGGTATAGGTGCTTCAAGAGGTATTGCAATTGCTAAAGTTTTTGAATTAAAACACTATGATATTAAAGTTGAAAAAAAATCAATTACCAATATAGATTTAGAAATAAATAAGTTGAATAATGCAATTAATTTAGCAGTAGAACAAATTGAAAAAATTAAATCTATAGCTTCTAAAAATTTAGACGCTGAACATGCTGCGGTTTTTGATGCTCATATTCAAGTAGCAACAGATCCAATGTTAAAAGATGAAATGGTAAATATTATTAGAGATGAAAATGTTGTTGCTGAATTTGCGGTAGAAGAAGTTTCAAAGAAATATGTTGATATGTTTTCTTCTATGGAAGACGAATATATGAAAGAAAGAGCAGCAGATATTAAGGATGTTAGTCAAAAAATAATTTTTAATCTTTTAGGAATTGTTAAAGAAGATTTAACAACAATCAATGAAGAAGTTATTATTGTTGGAGTTGATTTAACACCATCAGAAACTTCACAATTAAATAAGAAGTATGTTAAAGGTTTTGCAACTGATATAGGTGGTAGAACATCGCACTCTGCCATTATGGCTCGTTCATTGGAAATACCGGCTGTTTTAGGAATAGGAAATATTACAGAAAAAGTTGAAAGTGGAGATATTATTGCAATTAATGGTTCAACAGGAGAAGTTTTTATTAACCCTTCAAAAGAAGTTATTGCAAAATTAGAAAAAGAAATTTTAGAAGAAGAAAAATTAAAAAAATTACTTGAAACCTTTAAAAATAAACCTTCAGTTTCTAAAGATGGACACCATATTGAAATTGCAGGTAATATTGGTTCGCCACAAGATGTATCAGGCGTATTAAATGCTAGTGGTGATGCTGTAGGTTTATTTAGATCTGAATTTTTATATATGGATTCACAAGATTGACCTAATGAAGAGGACCAGTATAAAGCATACAAAGAAGTTTTATCAAAAATGAATGGTAGAAAAGTTATTATTAGAACACTTGATATTGGTGGTGATAAAACATTAAAATATTTTAAATTTCCACAAGAAATGAATCCGTTTTTAGGTTATCGTGCAATAAGATTTTGTTTAGATCGAAAAGATGTTTTTAAAACTCAATTAAGAGCTCTTATAAGAGCTTCAGAATTTGGTAAATTAGGAATTATGTTCCCAATGATCGCAACTATAGATGAATTTAAAAATGCAAAAGCGTTTTTTGATGAAGTTTATCAAGAAGTTAAGAAAGAATATCCAAATATTTCTAATCAAATTGAAGTTGGAATGATGGTTGAAATTCCAGCAGCAGCAGTAAACTGTGAAAACTTTTGTAAATATGCGGATTTTGTTTCAATTGGAACCAATGATTTGATTCAATATTCAATGGCTGCTGATCGTATGAGTGAAAAAGTATCATATCTTTATCAACCACTAAATCCTTCAATTTTAAGATTAATAAAAATGACAATAGATGGAGCTCATAAACAAAATAAATGAGTTGGTATGTGTGGAGAAATGGCAGGAGATCTTCAAGCAATACCTATTTTGTTAGGTTTAGGATTGGATGAATTTTCAATGTCAGCTTCTTCGATTTTGCAAGCTAGAGAATTAGTTTCAAGAATTAATTATAAGGATGCGCAAGAATTAGCAAATAGATGTTTAAATGCTGACAATGAAGAAGAAGTTATTAAAATTTTAAAATCAGATTTAAAATGATAATTTTTAACTAAAAAAATATGAGAGTTAATCAATCGTTTTTGAATGGGTAATATTTCTTGCTCAATTAACATTTTTATAAACAATTTCATAACTTATTAATTTCACTATTTCAACTGCAAAGAATATGAAATATGCTCATGAAAATGAAACTTTTGTATTCCATAAGTAACATTGAATAGCTAAAAATCCTATATGTAATGCTTCAATAATTGTTTCTGTTGCTGCAGATATGTTTGTTAAACCTCCAATTGCAATTATTCTAGCTCTTGAAACAAATCAAACAAACATTGGAATAAATACACTAATACCAATTAAAGTATATTTGATGTTTTGTAAAAATATTTTTTTACCGTTAGAAATAATTTGATTTAATGTATAACCATCAGGAATTGGATTATTACTATAAAAATTTTGCAATTCTTTTTCATATCCACCTGTTAGAAAATTCATATATGGAATTGTAAATGCTATTATTAAAGCACACAGAGCGATTACTATACCCATTATCAAATGAAATCCCTGTAATTGTTTTGCGTTTATTTTGGCTCTTTCAATATCATTGATCCCTAATTTAGTTCCAACATAAACAGCAATAGTTGCTGACATTGATTCGAATGTTGTTCAAAAAATATTGAAAAACATTCCTGTTATTCCTAAAATAGTTGCAGCAGATATTCTTAAAACAGATTCTCCAATTGTACCTGTACCATAACCAGCATTTCAGAAAATAAATCTAATGTTAACAAATATTGATCCTATTGCAAACAAAATAAATGAACCAAATCTTTTAAAAAATTGTTTTGCTATATGAGATGAAATTACAAATATTTTTAATAAATTACAAAAAATAGTTCTATCTTTAATTCAAGTTCAAAGTAGCATAAAAATAATTGAAACGAAAATTGAAATCAATGTTGAATAAGCTAGATATACAATTCCAAGATTTAAGTTATATATAAATATTGAATTCAATGTAATATTTATTGCTAATGTAATTATTGAAGTAAAAACTGTAACAGAACCATGATTTTTTTCTCTTAAAATCATAGCTAATGTAAATGAAATTGCATTCAATATTCAAGATACAACAATCATTCTTAAATATTCGATAGCTTGATTTTTTATATTATCTGACATTGCGTTATCAAATCCTGAAATCAATTCAATCATTTGTTTTGTTGCAATGATACATGGAATAGCAAAAATTAACGAAATACCTATGTTAAATAGTATTCTTATATTTATTATTTCTTTTACTTTATATCAATCTCTTTTCCCTACATATTGAGAAAATAAAGCAGTTCCAATTATTGTTGTAGAAGCTATAATTCCGATTTCAATTTCAGTTCATGCATTTGCATATGATAATGCTTGATTACCTCCAGTAATATTAATTGACATAAAGTTATCAACAAAAGAATTTAAAGCAAAAAGAAATACAGAAAATACAACTGGTAAAGCTGTCATTGTAAAAGATTTTCAAACATGTTTATTTTCTGGCAAATTCCTTTTTAATTTACTTAATAATGTTTTCATTCTAATGTCCTTAAAAATATAAATAAAACAACTAACACTAAAATGTAACATATATCAATATCAAAATTAAAAAATAAAAGTTTTTTAATTGGTTCCCTAAACATCTGTTTAAAATATTCGTTTTCTGGTAAAATTAAAGAGACTAAATTTTAGAAGAAGTTATTTGTTTTTTTCTCCTGAGAAATCAAGGAGGAAAATGAATAAAAAAATTAAGAAAATATTAATAATTTGTTTTTGTTCTTTTACTGTTGTTGGTGGATTGTCTTTTTTAGTGTACGAATTTTTCATCCCAAAAAAAGTAGTGATAAATAATTCGAGTGATAAGTATGTAGTTACCATAGATGGTGCTGTTGAAACACCAGGCGACTATGTATTTAATAAACCCAAAACTTTAAGAGAAATAATTTTTGTTGCAAATGTTTTAACTAATGCCGATATTACTTTATTAGATTTAGAAAAAGTGATTAGTGAAGATTATCAAGTTGTTATTCCTTATAAAGTAGGAGCAATCAAAAAAATTAAGTGAAAAGACTTGCATAGTGTAGAACAACTAATAAATTTAGGGATTAAAAGTTCGATAGCTCAAACAATTATTAATCATCGGAGACAAAACGAAAAAACTACATGAGAAGAAATTTTAGCTTTAAAAGGAATTGGACAAGTTACCTTAGCTCAACTAAAAGATATAATTGATCTTTCTTAATTCTTACTTTAATTGCAATTGAAATTATTTTTGTATTTTTAGTTATTGAAACAAATGATTTAATTTGATACATTTTAATTGCTTTAAATTCTTTGTTTCTAATACTAATAGGTTGAAAAATTTTTTTAGTTTTAATCTTTATAATCGTTATGTTTTTTGGCTTTTTTTATGTTATACAAAATAATAAGCCCGATTACAAATCAATAAATGATAATGTTTTTATAACAAAAAAAATAAATTCCGGAATCATTGTAAATTATAAAATGCAAAAAATATATGTTAAAAATTATGATAATTTATCAATCGATGATTTGATTAATTTAAAATCAGTAAATTTAGAAAAAAATAAAGGAAAAACAAATTTTGAAAAATATTTAAAATCTGAAGGAGTTAATTATATTGCTAATAGTCCTACTGTTAAATATTTAGGAACAAAAAAATCTCTAAAAAGAAAAATTCAAGATTATTTTACAAATGGACCCATTTATTATTCACGATATGGACCGTTGATATTATTGGGATTAAGATACTATAAAAACGAAACTGTTATTTCAAAAATAAAAAATATATCAATTTTACATTTAGTGACTATTTCAGGTTTTCATATAAATCTTATTTTGTTATTAATTGAAAAAATTTTACAATTATTCAAAATACGAAATAAATATGTTTATATTTTAATTTTTTTATTTTTAATACCATATATTTTAATAATGAATGTCCCAATTGCTGCAACTAGAGCATTAATTTTTTCATTTTTATGTATTTTTAATAAATATTTTTTGAATAACAAATTTCACAAATTAAATCTTTTGTCAATAACAATGATAATTTTCTTTTTGATTAATCCTTATATAATATTTTCACTATCATTTATTTTTACTTTTATATTAACATATGCAATTATTTTAACGACTTCGCTATCAAATAAAAATAAGAAAGCAAAAATTTTATTAGTTGTTTCAATATTTTCGACTTTAATAAATTTAATTACAAACAAAGAGATCAACTTTACTTCAATTGTTTTTTCATTATTTTTTAGTCCAATAATAGCTTTTATTTATATTTTAACTTTTCTCTTTTTTTGACTAAAACCTGTAATGGATAATTGTTATTTGTTATTAGACATTTTAATTAATATTTTTCAGCATTTAAAATTAAGTATAAATTTAGATCTACAAACAAATTGAATAATTTCTATTTGTTCAATATTATTTTTTTTGGTTTTAATTGTAGGAAAAAAACCAATTCTTAAAATCGAAACAAAAAAATATTCCAAAAAAGAAATTAGATGATGACTAAATCATTAAATATTTAAGTCTATTTTTACATCTTCTCTAACTTGTTCATTTGCAACAAATAAAGGAATTCCAGAAATTTGTTCTTTTTCTGCAACAACATTTTTTGGGAAAGTATAAATTTCTTGGTTAAATCTTGTAACTTCTGCATTATACAACCTTCTTGAAGCAGCGATTTCTTTTTCAATCATTATTGATTCATTCATTAATGCTCTTATTGAAGTATCGGCACCAATATTTGGATAAGCTTCAAAAGCAATGTTAATTCCTCTTTGCATATTTGATAACATTTTTTGTTTTTCATTAACATTAATTTGATTTCCACCTGAACGGTAAGCTGTAATATTTTCTAAAACTTCTTTATCAAATTTCATTTGTGATTTAGTTGCATCAACTAATTTTGTTAAAGTATCAAATCTTTTATTTAATTGAATATCAATACCTGAAGCACTTTCGTTTATTTTAATTTGTTGTCTACGTAAATTATTTCTAGTACTAATTTTGTAAAAATAAAATAAACCAAGAGTAACAATTATTAGAATAATAAAAGCGGCTTTTTGACCAGTTGTTGCTGTAACAGCCCCTAAGTTATTATTAACACCAGGATTGTGTTGTTGACTTTGTTCATTTCCAGAATATAACATTTATTTCACCCACTATTTTACTAATATAAAGTTCATTTAGTTTTGAACTTTAGTACTATTTTAATGTTTTTTCAATTTAAGGGTTAAAAATATTTATAAAAACTAAACAATACTAAAAAAATTCTTCTTTTTAATTTGCATTAAAAAGTTAAAGAAATTTACTAAAAACAAAATTTTTTATGTAAATAAAAAAAGTGTAAAATTATTATTCAAAATTGTTTATTTTACTACAGGAGTGAGGGGTGGAAAAACCAAAAGAAAAACCTATTATTGAACTTAAAAATGTTTTAAAAAAATATGATGATAAAACAGTTTTACAAAATGTCAATTTAGTTATTAATAAAGGTGAATTTGTTACTCTATTAGGACCCTCAGGCTCAGGTAAGACAACTATTTTAAGATTAATTGGTGGTTTTGAATGAACAACAAGAGGAGAAATTTTGTTCAATGGTTTAGATATTAAAGATCTATCACCACATATGAGAGATGTTTCCACTATTTTTCAAGATTATGCTTTGTTTCCTCATTTAAGTGTTGAAAACAATATTAAATATGGACTTCGTTTAAAAAGAATCAATTTGCCTAGAGAATCAATCAAACCTAGCATTTATAAAAAACAAAAGAATTTACAAAAAAAATGGGCTAAAGAAGCAAAAGATGCAATGAAAAAACTTGATAAGATTCAAGCTGAGTACGAAAAAGAATTAACAAAGAAAAAATTACCCAAAAATAAATTAGTAAAGATCCAACAATGATTGGATGATTCTGATTTTAAGTATGCTTCATGAGAAGTTTGGCCTTCGTTAATGAATGAAAAATTTGAAAAAAAATATTTAACAAGAAAAATAACTAATGACGAAATGGATAAGATTGTAAAAGATGTTATTAAACTTGTAAATCTTGAAGGTCATGAAAAAAAATCGATTGACCAATTATCAGGCGGACAAAAACAAAGAGTAGCATTAGCTCGTTCAATTGTTATTGAACCTTCGTTATTACTTTTAGACGAACCTTTGTCTGCTCTTGATGCAAAGATAAGAGAACAAATGCAACAATTTCTTTCTGATATTCAAAAAAAATTAGGTATTACATTTATTTTTGTAACACATGATCGTGAAGAAGCTTTGCGTCTTTCAGATAAGATTGCTATTATGAGAGATGGAGTTATTGAACAGTATGGAACTCCTAAAGAAATTTATGATTATCCAGTAAATAAGTGAATTGCAAATTTTATAGGTGATTCAAATATTTTTGAAGGAAAAATTATTGATAACGATGAGGAAATAATTTCAATTTTGGATCAAAAAATCAAATATTGATCAAAGTATAAATTTGGACAAAATGAAGTTGTTGATGTGCTTATAAGACCTGAAGATATTGAAATAAAAAAATCAAAAGGTTTAATTAAGGGTATTGTTGAAACAATTGTTTATCAAGGTAGCTATTATATGATCGAGGTTAAACATAAGCAATACAAAATATTGGTTGAATCAGCATCTGAATTTGAAATTGGACAAAAAGTTTATCTAGATTGAACTATAACATCAATGCATTTGATGACTCAAGAGAAAGAAAAAAACAAAAACAAAGATACTGTTTCTTTAAATTTAAAACTAAATAAGGAGGAAATCAGTAATGAATAAATTAAAAATTAAACCTCAACAATTATTGTTTTTGCCTTATTTGATTTTTATTTTACTTTTTGTCATTGTTCCAATTATTTGAATTATTATTTTATCTTTTGTCGAACCAAAAGGAGCAGGGAGTAATTATGATCGTTTTGAAATGTGAAAAGATCAAAATTTTTGATCTATTTTCATAGAATCTTTTGGAATGGGAATTTTGGTTTCCTTAACATGTTTAATAATTTCTCTTCCATATGTTTATATATTGACTAATGCAAAAAATAAAAGTCTAAAATTTTTGATGCTTTCTTTAATAGTTACACCACTATTTTTATTTACTTTAGTTAAAATTTTAGCTTTACGAGGAATATTAACTTTGATTTTTGATATTCCAATTGATAATATAGGCTATTTATATTTAGGTTCAGTTTATTTATTTTTACCTTTTATGATAATTCCTCTTTATATTGTATTAAATGGTATGCCTAAAAATATTTTGCAAGCATCTCAAGATTTAGGATATAACAAGTTGGCAACTTTCATTAAAATTGTTATTCCTTATGGTCTTAAAGCTATTTGTTCAGGAATAATTGTTGTTTTTTTATTAGTGATTATGTCGGTTGCAATCAGCAATAAATTATTAGATAATTCTGCAGGTAATCAAATGATTGGTAACATTATCAATGATTTAACAAATCCTTCTAATCCTTTTGATATGCAAAAAGCTTCTTCTGTTGTTTTTATTTCTTTATTAGGAACTTCTTTAGTTTATTTTAGTGTTAGTGCTATTCCGATTATTTATCGTAAATTTAAAGGAGGTATCAATGATTAAATTAAAATCTTTTTCAAAATATTTTTACATTTTGATAATTTTAATTTTGTGCTATATTCCTTTATTTACAATGGCAATTTTTAGCTTTAATAAAACTTCAGATAAAGGATATGTTTCATTTGTTTGAAATGGTTTTAGTTGAGATGCATATAAAAATTTATTTTCATCACAAATTATGATGTCTTTTGTAAATTCAATTATCATTTCTTTAATTACTAGTTTATTCGTAGTATCAATTTCTTTGTTAACAGTTTTTTCATTATGAAAACAAAAAAACAAAACAATAAAAACAGTTCATTCAATTACAAATAATATTTCAATGATTAATCCAGATATTATTATTGGTGTAGGTTTAGCGATGTTTTTTGGAGCTGTTTTTGGGAGTTTAGCTTCAGGAAGTGAAGGATTAATGAGAGCTGTTTTAGGTCATACAGTTATGACGTTACCTTACGGTATTTTAATAATGTATCCAAAGAGCGAAAAGTTTAATCGTTCTTTATTTGAAGCGTCTTGAGATTTAGGTTATTCAAGAACTAAAACATGATTTAAAACTTATTTTATTTATATGTTTCCACCAATTATTTTTACTATTGTTATTACTTTTGTTTTTTCTTTTGATGATTTTATTATTACTTCAATAACATCTAATACTACAACTATTGGAACTCAATTATATCAAGGACAATTTCGTTCTTGAGCTCTTGCTTTAGGAACATTAATTTTATTAGCAATGATTATTACAAATATTTTTTTCTTTATTAAGGTAAATAGAAAGACTAAATAATGAAACAAAAAAGATTTTGAAATTCTAAATTATTTTGAATAATTATTGCTTTTGTTTTTAGTGTTGGTTTAGTTATTATTGTTGTTGTCTTTAAATTTATTTATACTTTTCAACCTTCTTTTTATTCTTATAGTTCATATGTCGATCCACAAACAGTTAAACAAATAAATAAAAAATATACATATAAAGAATATGCAAGCGCAAATGAATTTGAGTTCGCACTGGAAAATAACAAAGCTATTGCAGGAATAGGGTCAGACTATTCAATCGTATCTTTAATTAGACAAGGCAAAATAGCACCTATTAGAAAAGAGATGGAGAAATTGCTTAATCCTCATGAAGACAAGCTGTGGTCATGAGAAAATTATTGAACTGAAGAAACCAGACAACAAATGCAAGAATATGATGAATATTTAAACGATCCAAAAATCCAAGATTTTTTACAAAAACAATTTAATGATCCTTACTATAAAGAATTTAAATTTTCAGATTTTGTTGTTCCTTATTTTATTAATGATAAAGTGATAGCATTTGATACCAAAAAAATTTGAAATAACATTGATTTGTCGCAAGAAGAGGTAATTCAAAAATTAGGATTAAATGATCAAAATACCCCCACACTTGAAAAAGTTTTAGAAGCTTTAAATACATCAAATAGTAATATTAAAATTCAATGAACAAAAAATGAAAGAGAAAATGTTGTCTTAGGTGACACAATTTCTAACCCAAAAGAAAAATGAAACACTGAAATAACTGAAAATAATTATTTAGAATGACTAAATAATTTTGCAAAAATTGTTAAGGATGGAACAGGATTTTCGATGGACAATACAAATAAAAATCTTTTTGATACTGATTCAGATATTATTTTAAATAATTTAATTAATCCAACATCTAAAATTAACGTTACTATGATTTATAATGGTGATGCACTTGATGCTTATTATGGTCATGATAATTTTCAAAGTATACAAGATGGAGACCGTGTAAGAATTATTAGATCAAATTATACAGTTAGAGTTCTTGATTGTTTTGTTGTCTCTTCTTCAATTAGTCAAAATGAAAAAGAAAAATTATTGAATAATTTTAATGAACTATTATTTAATGGAATGTTTAGTGATGAAAATGAATTACTAGCTAAAGACAAGAATGAATTCAATACTAGTGGAATAATAAGAATATTTGATTATGTAAACTATACACCTGCTGCTGCCGGTGCTTATAAATACATTTATAATAATTATTTTGAAGATGATGAATATGCAAAATATATTTATACAGTTGCTAAAACAGATGAAAAATTAGGAATTTATGTAAAAGGAATAGCTCCAATAGAGAAAAACGTTTTATCTAAATTAACTTTAGCATTTCAAAAGAAAATAAATGGATATTAATCTATAAAAATAGTTTTTTGGTTTTATTTAAATTATTCAAAAAATAAGAAAACTTGTATCGAGTATCTATTTTATTCTATTTAATTTTTATTGGTTTATATAATCGAATTATTTCTTCAAGATATTCGTGTTTAGATTCATCATCAGGATGTAAATAAAGGTTAGGTTCAAAATGAGTTCCTCAACCTGTTTGAAATCTAGCTTCAACAAAAGCTAATATAGCTTTTTGTTTTACTCTTGGATGAATCATAATTATTCTTTTTGGTTCAAAACAATATTTTCTTAATGAAACGAAACAATCCACTAATCTTTCTGGAGGGATAATCATTGAAAGATAACCTTTTTGATTAATGATTTTTGAAGATCCTTCAATAATTTGATCAATTGTTAAGCTTATTTCATGTGTTGCTTGTAGTAATGATTTAGAGATATTTTTTTTAATTTTTGTCTCTTTGCGATAAAAAGGCGGATTACAAATTATTACATCATATTTTTTTCCTTGATTCTTAGTATATATTTTTCATCAATTGTTAAAATCGTTATGAATTAAATTAATTCTATTTTCTAATTTGTTCATTTCAATATTATATTTTGCTAATTCAATGGCTTCTTTTTGAATTTCAATAGCATCAATTTTTATGTTTTTACTTCTTTGCGATAAAAAAATACTTAAAGCACAATTATTTGTTCCTATTTCTAAAATTCTTTTTGTTTTTCTATTTAATGATGTTAAATTAGCTAACAATATAGTATCAACTGAATAGTTAAACATTTTTTTATCTTGGTAAATATAAATATTGTTATCATATCCCAATGAATTCTTGACTCATGTATTTTTGATTTTCATATACTAATGTTATAAAATTTATGTTACTTTATTAGTATAAATTTCAGGAAGGATATTAGTGCCAAACAAAGAAAATGATGGCCTTGTTGATCATCCAAGTCGCAAAAAGAAAATTTCTTTTTTTTCTGCTATATTGGTTGTAATGGGCTCTTCAATTGGAGCAGGAATTTTTTTTAGATCTGAACAAGTTTTAAAAAATTCTCAGAACTCTTTAATATTAGCTATATTTTGTTGAGTAATTGCAGCTTTTTCAGTTATTGCAATGGGATTAGCTCTTGTTGAAATATCTTCAGTTAGAAATGATAATCTTTCATTATTAGGTTGAACAAAAACATTTAATAAAAGAAAGATCTTCAAAGCATCAAAAAATTTTATGCTTTATCTTTACTTGCCTTTAAATTTATTTTATATGCCGTTATATTTCATAATGTCTCTTCAAGATGGTCTTGGCGCTTTAATGAATAAAGAAGCAGCAACTTTTGGCACTAATGTTGATTGATTACTATGAACCTTAATTTCAATTGGTGTCTCGCTTTATTTTATGATTGTTTCAGGTTTAAACTCAAAGATAGGAAATATTCAAAATAAGATTTTTACTTATATTAAATTTATTCCATTAGTAATAGTAAGTGTTGTTGGAATTGCTTTAGTTGGTTTAAATGCTGGTGGTTCAATTAATATTGGTTTTGAAAAACCAACTATTAATATAAATGGCAATTTAATTAATGATTCGTTAGAAAAAGGAGCAAGTTTTTCATTATTTTTTCCTGGAATTGGAATGTTTTTGTCTATAAGTGCGATTTTTTTTACTTATGATGGATTTTATGTTGCAGCAGGAATTCAATCTGAAATGAAAGAACCTAAAAAAACTCCAATGGTAATTTTGTTTGGGTTAGTAATTACAACAATTATCTACTTAATTGTTGCAGTTTCAATGTCTATTAATGGAGGTTCTTTTTCAAATATGCGTACTTATATGGAAAGTGAATGGAAAGATATAGGAAGAATTTTGTTTGGTCTAGTTAACATTATGATAGCAATTGGCGTTATTGGAATAATTAATAGTTATTCAATTTGGATGCCAAGGTATGCAGAAAATTTAATTAAAGAAGGAGAGGTTCCCTTTTCTATCAAATTTAAAGATAAGTTAAATGAAGATAGACCAATTGTGGGTGTTGTTTTTTATGTTATTTGAACAATTCCTTTAGTTATTATTTTTACTTTAATTGGTGCACTTGCTTATATTAACAATTACAAAGATGTCTATGGTTCTGGTATGGGCAAATTGTATACATTTGCAGACTTAATTGCGACCTGAATGTCTATGTTTACTTTTTTATTTATTGTAACTGCAATTTTTGGCGGAATTATTAATAGAAAAACAAACAAAATTCAGACTAATAAAAGTTCATATTTCTTATTCACTGCTTGAATCTGTGTTATTGTAATAGGTTTATCTTCTTTAATTACAATTTTAATGCCATTTATTGATTTAGTTATGATTGCGTTGCTAAATAAAAATGAAATAAAAGCAGTTGGTCGTGATTATGAAGAAATAGTTATTGGAAGAATTATGCTTGTTGTAACTTTGTTTATTAATGCGTTTTTAACTTTTGGTATTCAATTCATTGAAGATAAAATAATTGTTAAAAAATATGGTTCTATTGCAAAATATGAAGAATGACAAAAAGAGAATTTTCAAATCTAAACGAACAAAATAATTATATTTTATAATTATGAATATGAGTTCTACCAAATCAAAAACAATTAATACAAAAAATTTTATTAGCGTTCTAAATTTATGTGAAGATAACCTTTTAGAAATTATTAATAAAAATAATATTAAAAATTGAAGAAGTATAAAAAGACCATCGATAAATAGAGTGGGTTTAGAAATTATTGGACATTTTGAAATAGATGATTTAAATAAAAATATTATTGGTTTTGGGACAAGAGAATCAAATTTAATGGATTCAGTTGATGTTGATCAATTAGAGAATAATTTAAAAAGAATTTTTAAACAAAAGCCTCCTCTTGTAATATGTTCAAATGGTGTTAATCAAAAAAACAAAGATTTGATTTTTAAATGAGCAAATGAATTTGAAACTCCAGTAGTTTTTGTTGATACTAAACTTTCTTTTATTACAACGACAGTTGGGATTTATATTGCTGAACACTTTGCTCCTGAAGATTTTGTTCATGGTTCTTTAGTTATTATTAATGGAATTGGTGTATTAATTGTAGGGCCTAGTGGTATAGGTAAGTCAGAAGCAGTTATTGAACTAATTCAAAGAGGACATATGTTTGTTTCTGATGATTCAGTTATTATTAAAAGGATTGGGAATCATTTTATTGGTCAATCTCCAAAGATAACCAAAAACATTTTAGAGGCTAGAGGATTAGGTTTGATTGATATTAAAACAATTTATGGTGAAAAATCAATTAAAGATAAAACAAATATTGATCTAGTTATTGAATTAAAAAAAGATGATCAATATAATTTTGATCGTTTGGGAAATGAAAATTATTTTTATAACATACTAGATGGTAAAATTAAAAAGATTTTGATTCCTGTTAGATTAGGTAGAAATACTGCTTCATTAATTGAAGTAGCCACTTCTTTATTTATTTCTAAAAATGAAGGAGTTGACACTTTTAAAGAAATACAAGAGAGGATAAGAAATGACTAATCTCTATAGTTGATCAGAAGGAGAGCCAATTTACTTATTTGGAAGTTTTAGACTTTATCCTTTTACTATGTTGGTTGGTATTATTGCTTCAATATTTTCAGTATTATATTTTTGAAAAAAAAATAGATATCCAATTGATGTTTTACTAACAATTATCATCATAACCATACCTTCAGCCATTATAGGAGCTAGATTGTTTTGAATAATTGAAACAGCAATTAATAAAGAATCGTTGTCTCGTTGATACGCTATTTGGGATGGAGGTTTATCTATTCAAGGTGGTGTATTTGTACCTGCAGTTTTAGATTTATTATATTTAAGAAGAAAGAAAAACATAATTGATACAAGAAAGGCTTTTGGCTTAATTTTACCTAATGTTTTATTAGGACAAGCAATTGGAAGATGGGGTAATTTTGCAAATCACGAATTGTATGGAGCAGTTTGCGAATATGATTCAATAAAATGATTAGGTTCAACCATTTCTTGAAATATGTATATAGAAGGTGAATTTAGGGTACCTTTATTCTTAATTGAATCAATGACATCAATGATTGGTTACATAATAATTGTCTGATGATTATTGCAATTTGGTAAATTAGAACCTGGTACAACAGGTGGTGTTTATCTTCTTTGATATGGAATTATAAGAGTTATTCTAGAACCATTTAGAGATCCAAAAGATTTTGAATATTGATATTTAATATTAGCAATTATTTTTATTGTTCTTGGACTAATATTAATTTTTTATTTTGAATTTACAGGAAGAAAAATATACGAAAAACATAAATATGCTAAATATTCATATTTTTACTACAACACAAAAGTTCAAATTATGCCTATTAATATTAGTTCAAAATGAATTAATGAGTAATTTTATGAATTTTCAAAATCGTTGATAAATGGATTTTTAATCCTTTTGTTTTAGTATAATTCTTATTAATTTAAAGATAGGCAAATAAATTAATTATTAGGTGATTTGATGAAGTATAAAAGAGTTTTATTAAAATTGTCTGGTGAATGGCTAGCTAATAGAGAAAAAAAATTATCAATTGATTATGAATTGGTTGAAGCATTAGCCAAACAAATTAAAAAGATCATTGCAAAAAATGTTCAAGTAGCAATTGTTGTTGGTGGCGGCAATCTTTGGAGAGGAGCTTCTGCTGAAAAAAATGGAATTCCAAGATCTAAAGCAGACTATATTGGAATGATGGCAACATTAATGAATGCTCTTGCTTTACAATCAATTTTTGAAGTTTCAAAAATTAAATCAAGAGTTTTATCATCATTAAGCGTTGATCAAAAAATTGCAGAACCATTTATTTTAGAAAAAGCAAATAAATATTTAGAAAAAGGAAAAGTTGTAATCATGGCAGCAGGAACAGGAAGACCTTATTTTACAACTGATACAGCCTCAACATTATTTGCATTAGAAATTAAAGCAGATGTATTATTGTTGGGCAAAAATGAAGTAGATGGAATTTATGATTCTGATCCTAAGGTTAATTCTAAAGCAAAACATTATGAAACTATTTCATACAACGAAATTTTAAAAAAACAATTAAAGGTTATGGATTCAACAGCAGTTGCAATGGCTAGAGATAATAATATAAAATTATTAGTTTTTAATATTGGAGAAAAAGATTCAATTGTCAAAACATTAGAAGGAAAAGGAAAATTTACAATTGTAAATAACTAATTTATGGATTTTAATAATTACAAAGAAGAATTATTGTTAGATTGTGAAGAAGCAATTGAAGTTTTAGAAAGATCATTATCTAGAGTAAGTTTAGGAACTGCAAATCCTCAATTGTTTTCTAATTTAAAAGTAATTTATTATGATTCTTTAACTCCAATCGGAGATATTTGTTCAATTACGCATCCAGAACCACAACAATTAATTATTAAACCATTTGATAAAGAAGTGATTAAAGAAGTATACACAATTATTATCAAACAAAATTTTCCTATAACAGTTCAGGATGAAGGTGATAAATTAAGAATTATTTTTCCTCAACTAACAACAGAAAAAAGAAAAGATTCAGTAAAACAATTGTCAACAATTAAAGAACAATCCAAAATAAAAATCAGAAATGCAAGACAGTCTATTTTAAAAAAAATAAAAGTAGATAAAGAATTAAGTGAAGATATACAAAAAAATTATCAAAATGAAGTTCAAAAAATTGTTGATAGTTATTCTTTAAAAATTGAACAAATTATCAAAAATAAAGAAGAACAATTAATGAAAATATAATTATGCAACATTTTGATGAAAAAAAACCAAATAATAAATTAAATAGTATTTTGATAAAATTAGCATTTGCTCTAATTATTGCTTTTTTTTGTGTAATTATTCTATTTGTTTTAGGTGATAATGATAGTTTAGAAACAAAAATAATTGCTTTCATTATATATTTTTTACTATTAGTTTTTTTATTATTTGAGTTTATTCGTATTTTTCCACTACCTAAGTGAGTTAGGTTTTATTTACCACTTTTATCTTTTATTCCTTTTTTTTATCCTTGAGAAGAATTGTTAAATTGATTTTTAGGCAAAAATGATTTATATTCATTAAATTTGTTAATTAATAGTCAGTACCAATATAAAATGTTTGGAATTCCGGGTATTGGTTATTTGATTCAAGCGATATTAGTGGCGATACCTTTTTTCTTTTGTAAAAAACAATTAATTGATGTTATCAAATATTATTTAGTTACTTATTTAATTTTTTTAATTTTAACGATAACATCTAAATCTTTTATGTATACCAATATCGAAAATATTTATTTTATTTTTTTCTTAATTATTGGACCAATTATTTGTGATTCTTTTGCTTATCTAGGTGGAATTTTGTTTGGAAATAAAATATTTAAGAATAAAAAATTAGCACCAAAAATTTCACCAAATAAAACAATTGAAGGAGCTATAACTGGGTTTCTTTTCACTTGATTAATTTTATTTTTGATTTTATGGTTCATTCATTTTAAATATTTAAACGTTGATGATATAACTTTAGTAATTGTTTTACCTATTTTTATTCCAATAACTTCTATAATTGGAGATTTAATTTTTTCAGCAATAAAAAGGATGTTAAAAATAAAAGATTATTCCAATCTTATTCCTGGGCATGGTGGTTTGTTAGATCGTTTAGACTCTATAATAATTACTTCATTTATTTTTCTTCCTTTATTTATAGTTGGTTAGTTGGTATCTTTGGATATATGGTGCTGCTTACAAGAATCGAACTTGCGACCCCTTCCTTACCATGGAAGTGCTCTGCCCCTGAGCTAAAACAGCATTTTATTGATATAAATTATATAATTAATGAAAAATTAAGGTTGATTTTATGAAAGATAGCAATAAAATAAATGTTGATATAAAAAGAATTAATAATAAAACAAAACAAATTGAGTGAACTGAAACTTTAGAAATTCCTTATGAGGCTCAAAGACAAATTTCAGAAGAAGAAAAAAGAAAGATAGAAGAAATATATTCTAAAAAAGAAGGTAATTTTGTTGATGATCGTAAGTCAAACCCATTATTAAACACATTAGTTTTAAATATGGAATTAAATCCATTTCATCAGCAATCTATGAATACTTTAGAATTTAAGCGCGAAGATACAACAACCATTGTTAATATTTCAAAAAAAGATAATAGTGAAACAATTGGTTACAAAGAGGAAATTGAAGCGTTAAAAAAATTATTAGAAAATAAAATAATTACTGAAAAAGAATTTGAAGAAAAAAAAGAATTAATTAGCAATCGTAGTTAGTTTATTAAGTATATTTATGGTATAATTTACGAAGCACAGTCTTGAATTAAATTGGTTTCGAAATTAAGGAATAATAATGCAATATAGAGAACAAGTTAGCAAACTTGATTGTGGTATTTCTGTTGTTCAAGTTTTGCATAAATATTATTTTGATAAATGAATTGATTTAGTTACTTTAAAAAAAGATGTTTCTTATGACGCTAATGGAATAAATTTATTAGAACTAACTAATTTAGCAAAAAAATTTGGAATTAATTTTGAGATTTTAAAGGGAGATTTTGAATCTTTTAAAAAAATCAAGATTGAAGAACCAATCATCTCAATTATTAAGAATGATGGCTTTTTGCATTATGTTGTTATTGAAAAAATTACATCCAAAAATAATGTTATTTATTTTGATCCAATTTTGGGCAAACAAAAAATTTTTTTGGATGATTTCGAAAAAATTTATTTTGGTTTAATAATTGTTTGTTCAAAAGGAACTGTAAAAAATCAAAACAAAGAAAAAGAAATTATTAGTTTGTTTAAATTGGATTTTTTAAAAGAAAAAATATGAATATCACTTTCTTCATTAATTGTGATTATTTTATCTTTTATAGGTTCATTTTATATGAAACTAATTTTAGATCAAATTATTGCAACAAGCTTACAGCAACAATTATTGATCATTACCTTTTTATTTATTTTAATTTTGGTAATTAAAATAGTTTTAAATTTATTAAATGAATTTATAGTTCACAAACTTGACATTAAGTACCAACTTTTATTATTAAATAAATATATTGAAAAACTTTCTACAATTAAATGAGAAAAAATATCTTATATTGATGAGAGTACACATTTAAAAAATTTAGAAATGTTAATAAAAATTGCTACTTTTAAATCTAGATATTTATTCGATTTTGTTATCCAATTATTTTCTTTTGTTAGTGCAGGCATATTTTTATTAATATTAGAACCTAAGATTTTTTTATTGACTTTATTTACATCTTTTTTGACAATAATAATTTCAGTTTTGTTTCAAAAAAAATTTAAAACAATGGAGAAAAGAATAATAAAAGAATCAACTCTTTTTAAAAAATCATATTTAAATATTATTAATGGAATTGAACAATTTAAATTAAATTCTACAAAACAATATTTAAAAAATAGTCTTGATAATAAATTGAATAGTTTAGTAAAAAATCAAGTAAACGCAACAAATGTAGGTTTTATTTATAATTTTTTGCAATCTACAATAAAAAATATTATTCCTTTTATTATTATTGTTATTTGTGTTAACGAATTGTGAAAGAATAATATAACTATTGGAGAATTATTTTTGTTTGTTTCGATGTTTGGATTTTTTGCTTCGCCTTTATTAACATTTGCTTCAATGATAATAGATTATTCTATAATTAAACAATATTTAGAAAATATCAACAGTTTTTTATTGATTGATGATGAAATAATTTCTAAAAATAAATTTGTAATTGATGAGATAAAAAATATCAAATTAGAAAATGTTAAATTTAGATATAAAGAAGGAAATAATTTGTTAAAAATAAATAATTTGCTAATCGATTCTAAAATAAACATTACAGGAAAAAATGGTTCAGGCAAATCAACACTTTTAAAATTAATTTCATCATTAATTATTAATTCAAATATTTATTACAATGACAAAAATATTGAATACTACGATATTGAATCACTTAGAAAAAATATTTGTTTAGTTTCTAATAATGAATATTTGCCTTATGGTTCTATTTATGATTATTTATCTTCAAATAAAGAAAATACAAATTTATTGTTAAAAAATATCGAAAAATATAAATTGTTAGATTTATTTGAGTTGATGAATTTGAATTTTCATACTTTAATTGAAGAAGGTGGTAAAAATTTATCATCTGGGCAGAAACAGTTTATTTCTTTAATGAAAGTATTTTCATCAAATTATTCATTAGTGTTATTGGATGAAGCTTTTGAAAATATAGATAAAAAAATAATTGATCAAATTTTTTCAAAATTAAGAATTTATTTGAAAGAAAAAATTGTTATTGAAATTTCACACCAAAAGAATTATTTATTTAACGAAAGAGAAATAAATTGTGAATTATTTAAATAAATATTTAAATTGAAAAATTCTAGCAATAATTTTTTCATTAATAATATTATCTATTATTTTGATAATAATTATTTTTAATATTGAAATTAAAAAAACAACATCAGCAATTTTAGAAGTAGATGCAAATAAAAATTTGGCACTAAAATTTACATCTTCAAATATAAATTTAATAACATCACAAAAAATACTTTCAATATCTTTAGAAGGAAAGATATTTTTTCTTGAAGATGTTGAATTTATATATTTAGGTCATAATACATATAGAGTTGATTTCACAAACGACGAACTTTATCATTTAATTAAAACAAATTCGCTTTATGAAGTAAAAATATTCTTTGGTTCTAAAAAAATTGTTGAATATATATTTAATATATAATTCATTTATGAATGAACTGTCTATCAAAAATAATAGTAAGCATAAATTCTTATTTAGAAAAGATTTTAATAATATTTTAGAATGTTTTGCAAATATCTTTAAATATAAACATCCAATAAAAGTAGATGTCTTAATTACAACAAATGAAGAAATTAGACAAATTTCTAAAGAATATAGAAATATTAATAAAGAAACCGATGTTTTATCCTTTCCTTTCGAATTTAAAAATTTATCTTCTCAGTTAGGATTTATTTTTTTGGGCGAAATCATTCTTTCATACGAAAAAATAAAGTTTCAAGCGAACAAATTTAATCATTCAATACGTAGAGAAATTTGTTACTTATTTGCGCACGGATTAGTTCATTTAAGTGGAAGAGATCATAAAAAAAGCGAACAAGATGAAAAAGAATTTAATTCTTTAGTTGAATTAATTATGAACAAATTAGAAATTTTTAGAAATTAATTAAAAATTAGTATAATTAAGATAGCTAATTTGTTAATCTAACAAATGGGCTTTGGCAGAAATGCAGTAAAAGCGTCTTTAAGGATTTATCCTGTTCTATTGATTATCGTAGTTTAAAATAATAATAGTCGTTTATTATTTTGTCACCAACAAACTCCGGTTTGTTGGTTTTTTTGTTCAAGATAAATTTACCGAAGTTTTGTTTTTTATGTGTATTTAAGTTTATAATAAAGGTTAAATATTTATAATACTTAAAACTATGAAAAATGATTTTTACGGAATTGATATATCTATTAGGAATGAACACGAATTAGATTCGTTTTTAATTTCTAATCTTTCTTTTTCATTAAAAAAAGGAGAAACTTTATCCATTTATTGCAAAGAAGATGAAGAAAAACAAGCACTATTATCAATACTGTCTAATGAAAATAAAAAATATACAGGTTTTTTTAATTGTGATGGCAATATTTGTAATTTTGATAATAAAAATTGTTTAAAATTTTTTGAATTTCAAGATTGAAGTAATTTTGAAAATTTTGACCAAAACAAAAGAATTATTGAGTTAATAGAAAAAAATGTTTTCAAATCAAACAATATTGATATTTTAGAAGAAATAAAAATAAATAATAAATTAGACAAACATTTAAAAATGTTAAAAATTTATAAATATAAAAGAATTGAACTTGCATATTTAAAGGCAATTAATATTATTATTACAAACGCTATTATTAATTTAAAGAGAATTATTGAACAACAAAAGAAACCAAAGATCACGCAGGAAGAATTGATAAAAAATTACAATATTTTTATACATAATCACATTAAATATTTAAGAGATAGAATAAATATTTTGATTGATAAAAATATAATGATTGTTAGAGTTTATCTAAAAAAATATAATAATAAAAAAATAATTGAGAGAAATCATGGATTAAGTAACAAAGTAAAAAAAATTTCTAAAAAGATTATTGAATTAAATTTTGTAGATTACCAGTTAAACAAGATGATTAATCAAATTACTTCTTCATTTTTAGATGATTTAGATAATTCTGAATTAAAAAATATGAATTTTGTAAATGAGAATATAGAAATTATTAACTCATTACTTTTTAAGTTTAGTGAAACGTATAAAATGTACGAAAATCAATTAAAAACACTAAAGGTAAATTCTTATGAATATAAAAGAATTCTCATCAAAAAAAATTATTATTTAAAATTTTGAAAATTAATTAAAAAAGAAAGTAAAAATTTAATACATTTGTCCCAAAATCAGATGCTTGAATTTGTTCAAGAACTACTATTAAGTTATAAAAATATTTTATTAAAAAATGAAAAAATATTGAATTTGGAAGATATAAAAAATATAAAAAAGATTAATGCCTATCTAGATGGTTTTATCAATGAGCAACTAAGTTCCATATTTGAAAAATATAAAAAAAATTCTCGTGATGAAAAAATAAATAAAAAAAGAAAAACTAAACAATTACGAAAAACAAAAAACGAGGAACAAATATTTAATGTTGAAAATATTAAAATAGAATTACAAGATATTTTAGATGAAATTGATTGAGAAAAAAAATCAGCATTTTATGATTTAAATGAAAAAATCAACGAGATTTCTTCTTCAATTAATAGCATTTTTCAAAAATATAAAGAACAAAAAATTTTATATAACTCACTTCTTAATGATTTTTTAATTCAAAAAAATTCTCGTATTAAAAAATTTAAAAAGATAAGTGAAGATAATTTATCTAAATTAAAAGACGCAAATTTTGCAAATGAATCATTAAAATTTGAAACTATTTACAAATTTGTTTCTTATGATAATAAAAATTTAGAAAAATTATTTTCAAAAAATATTGATATTAAATTAAACGCAAATTCTAAATTTTTAGAAGTTTTTTCTATAACAAGATATTTAATTTTAAAGAAATGCAAAAAAATTAATTTGAATATATTTGATTTACTTAGCAGAATAAGTAAGGTGGATTTAGTAACTAAAAAAACAATACTTTTATTGATTTCTTTGTTTAGTAACAAAAAAATTTTTGTATTTTACAATTTGTTTTCTGAATTAAATAAAGAGGAATTATTTACTTTTAAAAAAATATATAATGATGTAACTAAAAATTCGCAAAAAGGTTGAATTATTTTTGAAGATAGTTTAGATAAAGTTTTAGATATTTCTACAAAAACATCAATTATCGATAAGTCAAAACAAATTGAATACGGTGCAACATCTGTTTTATTTAACAATCCTATTTATAACACAACTAATGAAGCTTTTGGATTTGATAAAAATAATTACAAAACAACACCGAATATTTTTAATAATATTATTGATTTTAATGAAGAGTATGATGATTATAAAATAGAAGATAATCATTATGCTTATGGAAATATAGATTTCTTATATCAATGGACTAAAATTGTTCCTTCTAATACTAAAAACACTATTTCAAATGAGATAATTGAAAATTTTAAAAATCAAATTCAATTTAAGAAAATTGTTAAAAGCAAAAATATAAGCAAAGAAAAATTAACAAATTATTCAAGTTTTGAGAATAGGGAGTTTTTAATTATAGATGTCAAAAAGTAATTTTAAATTAAAAGAGCTGAAAAATAAATATTTGAATATACCTAATTTTTTAACATCATTAGCAACAACAATATTTTCAATAATTTTCATAGTTATTTTTGTTTATGTTTTAGATAAACATTGATATGATGGAATGTCAACTTCATCAATTATTTATATTGGATTAGGATTTTTACTTATTATTTTTGATATAGCAAAATTTGACACTTGAAATAAATTAAAAAAATTATTTGTTGTTAAAAAAGAAAATAATGAAAGGTTTACTAAATTTGAAAAAACGCAAATGACAATTTTAGGAATAAAAGATATTGATGAAGAAAAAAAAGAAAAAAAGAAAAAAATGAGATTGAAAATAAGATTTGTTTCTGTTTTTATGATAATTTATGGGATTATTCTACTATGTATATCTTTGCCATTTGTATTTATTAATTTATAATTAACTTAATTAAACAATTGGAAGAGAATATATGGACACAAAATATAATCATCAATTTGTTGAAAAAAATAAGAATAAAAAATGAATTGAAAAAAAATTTTTTTCTTTTCATGATAAGTCAAAAAAACCATTTTCAATAATTTTGCCACCACCAAATGTAACTGGCAAATTACATTTAGGTCATGCTTGAGATAGTTACATTCAAGATACAGTTATTAGATATAAAAAATTAATGGGTTATGATGTTTTGTTTGTTCCTGGAACAGATCATGCTGGAATAGCGACTCAAGCTAAAGTAGAGCAAAGATTAATTGAACAAGGAACAAGTAAACATAAATTAGGCCGTGATAAATTTATTGAACAATCTTATCTCTGAAAAGATGAATATTCAAAACATATCCATGAACAATGAAATAAGTTAGGTTTGGCACTAGATTATACAAATGAAAGGTTTACTCTTGATAAAGAATCTAATGAAGCAGTAAATAAAGTTTTTATTAGTTTATACAATGATGGATTAATTTATCGTGGTATTAAACCGATTAATTGAGACCCTAAATTAGAAACAGCTTTGTCTAATATTGAAATTATTGCAAAACCAACAAAATCCAAAATGTATTATGTTAAATATTTTTTAGAAAATTCTCGCGACTATGTTGTTATTGCAACAACAAGAATTGAGACAATGTTTTCAGATGTTGCGCTTGCTGTTAACCCTAAAGATGAATCTAAAAAACACCTAATTGGTAAGTTTGCTGTTAACCCTATAACAAATAAAAAACTTCCAATTATTTCAGATGAATATATTGATATTAAGATGGGTACTGGAATTATGAAAGTTAGTGCTCATGCAATAAATGATATTGAAATTATCCAAAAACATAATTTAGAAATAATCGAATGTATTGATAAAAAAGGGTTAATGAATAATAATGCAATGTTTGTAAAAGGATTGGATAGAAAGAGTGCGAGAAATAAGGTTTTTGAGTTCTTAAAAGATAATGATTTTATAGATAAAATTGAAGACATTGAAAATAATGTTTCTTACTCTGAAAGAAGTAATGAGATTATTGAAATTTTAGTTACACCTCAATGATTTATTAAAATGGATAAATTTTCTAAATTAGTTTTAAATAATTTAAGAACTAACAAAAAAACAATTTTTTATCCTAAAAGGTTTGAAAATATTTTAAAAAAATGAATGGAAAGTGCTCATGATTGAACAATATCAAGACAACTTTGATGAGGACATCAAATACCTGCTTGGTACAAAAATGGCGAAGTTAAAGTACAAATTGAATCTCCAGGTAAAGATTGAATTAGAGATGAAGATGTTTTAGATACTTGATTTTCTTCGGGATTAGCACCTTTTTCATTCCTAGGTTGGCCTAATAAAAACAAAAAAATGGAAAGATACTTCCCAACTTCGTTGTTGGTGACAGGTTATGATATTATATTTTTTTGAGTTGCAAGAATGTATTTTTTTTCTTTATATTTTCAAAATAATATTCCATTTAATGATTTATTAATTCATGGGTTAATAAGAGATGAGCAAGGAAGAAAAATGTCTAAATCATTAGGTAATGGTATTGATCCTATGGAAGTAATTGATAAATATGGTTCTGATTCATTGCGTTGATATTTATTAACTAATTCAACACCAGGACAAGATATTAATTTTTCAAGAGAAAAATTAGAAGCTTCTTGAAATTTGTGTAATAAACTTTGAAATATATCTCGTTATATTATACAAACCAAAGAAACAACAAATAAAATTAGCAAAAAAGATATTTGAATTGTAAATAAATTATTAAAGTTAAAAAAAATAGTAGATGAAAAAATGAAAAATTATGAATTTACTATTATTGGCAAAGAAATGATTGAATTTATTTATAAAGATTTTTCATCTTGATATATTGAATTTTCAAAAGTTGAAATGAATAAAGAAATATCTTTTATGGTTTTAAAAAATTTATTAGTTTTAATTCATCCTTTTTTACCTTTTTTGAGTGATCATTTATATTATGAAATTTTTAATGAAGAGTTATTAGAAAATACATTTGATTTAAAATCATTAGGAGAAGAAAATGTTATAGATACTACAATTGATATTATTTCTCTAATTAGAGAAGCAAGAAATAGTTATGATATTTCAAATAAAGAAATAATTAAATATCAAATAAATAACAAAGTTGATAAAGAAATAATTTTTTTAGTTAATAAATTAGCAAATTCGATTTATTATGAAAATAAAGGAGCTTTATTTACAAAAAATAATGTTTCAATTAATATTGAAATTTCTGATGAAGTAAAAAATAATGAAAAAGAAAAATTATTACTTGCTTTTGAAAAAGTTAAATTTGAATTGAAAAGAAGCGAGTCAATTTTATCTAATCAAAAATTTATTGAAAATGCTTCAACTGAAAAAGTGAATGAAGAAAGAAATAAATATGAAAATTATCAAAAACAATATAAAGAAATAAAAGAAAAATTGGAGAAAATTTAATGATTATTCTTGATGGTAAAAAAATTGAATTAGAAAAAACAGAAGAACTGAAGAATAAAGTAAATTCATTAGATAAAAAAATCAGTTTTGGAATAATTCAAGTTGGAAATTTAGAAGAATCTAATAAGTATATTCAAAAAAAAATAGCAAAATCAAAAGAAATTGGAATTAACGCAGATTGAATTAAATTTGATCAATCAATTTTAGAAAAAGAATTAATTCAAAAAATTAATGAAATAAAAGAAAAATATGATGGAATAATTGTTCAATTACCACTACCAAAACACATTAATACACAAAATGTTTTAAACGTAATTGATTTAGATAAAGACATTGATGGATTATCAACTCAAAATATGAGTAATTTTTATTCTATGAATAAACCATATTTTATTCCTGCGACTGCAAGAGCGATTTTATTAATTTTAAGTTATTACAAAATTAATTTAAATCAAAATATTATGGTTATTGGAGAATCTAATTTAGTAGGAAAACCAACAAAGCAATTATTGTCACAATTTGCAAAAAAAATAGAATCTAGAAATAAAAGAACCGGAATTAAAGGTTCAAAAGAATATGATATTCTAATTGTTGCTGCAGGTTCACCAAAATTAATTAAAAAAGATGATGTTAAATTAGGTTCAATAATAATTGATGTCGGTGTTACTGTTATTGATAATAAAATTGTTGGTGATGTAGATTTTGAGGATGTTAAAGATAAAGTTGGTGCAATATCTCCTGTTCCTGGAGGTGTTGGACCATTGACAGTTATTTGTCTATTTCAAAATCTGATAGATAAATTTATATAATTTATAAATGAAAATAAAAATTAGATCATTAATTTGATATGTTGCAATTGGTATTACATTAGGTATATCAATTTCATTTACGATAATCTTAATTAATAAAATAATAAACAAAAACAATAAAAATGCTCAATCAACATCTTTTGATTGGTCAGATAAACCCGCAGGCTTTAAAGAATTTTCGTCTGATAATTCCTTTAAAGTAGATTTACAATCTTCAGATATTATTAATGGTGCTGGGTTTCAAACATCAGGAACTGCTTGAAGTTGATATTATGAAAATATTAATTCAAATACATATGATTGATATTTAATGACAAATTTTCATGTTGTAAATGATGCTATTGCTTATGTTAAAAATTTTACAACTCAAAACGATTTAAATAAACCACCTGTTATTTCTCAACCCAATAATTTGCTAAATTATTATTCTCAAAATTCAATAACAAATATTTGAGATTCTAATAAAAGCTATTTATTTTCATTAAGTAAATGAAGTTCTAATTTTTATAATCCAATTATCACTACTAGAAAACAATTTAACTATAATGATAAAACATTAAATTTTCAAGACATTAAATCAATTGATTTAATTACTGACTTTGATAACAAAAATATTAATTTATTTTCAAAAGAAAATGATTATAACTTAGATATGTCGCTTATAAAAATAAGAGTAGATCTATCTAATAAAAAATATCTAATAAATGATTTTAAGTGCCCAAATATTTATGATATCTATGAAAATAAATATACACAAGAAGAAAAAAATAATATTCATGTATCCAATGAGAAAAAAACATATATAGCTGGGAATCCTTATGCAAAAAAAGAATTAGTTGGTGTTGTTTTGGAAAAACAAAAATGAAGCAAAAACGAAAGTAATGTAGATAAAAATGATCCTTTTTTAGATAAATTAAAGGCTCCTTATTATTATTCAATTTATTGATATGAAAATTTTGCTCTATCATCAGGAGCATCAGGATCGGCAGTTTATCAAATAGATGATTTTGTTTATGAAAATGATAGTTATAAGAATATTGAATATTTATCGAATTTAGTACCAATTGGTATTTATTGAGGAGGAACAAAAATAATAGATAGCGAAAATTTTAAACCGTCATTTATCCCGTTCGTTATAGATAATAAATATAATATTTTTGATAATTTTAAGAACTACTTAAATCCAACTTATTAACAAAAAAGCTTTGTTTGGTATAATAAAAAAAGTTTTTTATGGGGGGCAGTACTCAAGAGGCCGAAGAGGACGCACTGCTAACGCGTTAGGGGAAGAAATTCCCGCGGAGGTTCGAATCCTCTCTGCCCCGCCATTTTTTTTATATCTTTTATCATTTATTTTCTTGATTTTTATTCAATGTATCAAATAACTTAAATATAGGAAAAATTATAATAATTAAAATCGGAATTGTTAGTGAATTAGTTGCGAGTCATAAAAGATTATAAATAAGAGCTGCCCCAAAGTTATTTTTTCCAAATCAAAACATTGATGCTAATGAGTGCATAAAAAATTTTAAAAATATTAATAAGATAAAAAAAACAATAAATAAAATTATTTGTATTGATTGATAATTTTTTTTGTTTTTCAAAAAAATATTAGATCATCTTAATAAGTACAGCAAACTAAAAATATAAAAAGTAAGAAAATATTCAAAAAAAACTTGCATACCATTAATTACATAAGCACTATTTTCTATAAAAAATAAAATTAAAGGTGTTATTAATAGAAAAAAAACATTGACAAATAAATTTTTAATTTTATAAATACCTATTGCATAAATAATTAAAAAAACTTGTATTGAATACGCTCAAACTTTAAATAAATCAAAAATAAAATTAGTTATTAAAATTAAAGATAAAAAAATACCAGCAATACAAATTGAAATTATTACATCATTTGAAAATAATTTGTTTTTCATTTTATTAACTAGAATTATAAATTATAATTTATCAAATATGAGTAATTTTGAGAGAGAAAATATTGCTAACAAATACAAAAAAATGCTTAATGATTTATTGAACATTTCACGAAATGATTCATGCATTTTTTCAAACATAAATAATAAAAATATTTTTGATATTCAAAAAAAATTTGGTGATCTTTTTTTTGATAAAATTACTTCAAACGAGACATTTTTAATTCCTTTAACTCATACAGACAATGAATATTTTGTTAGTCAAATTAATAAAGTTAATTCTGTCGAAGAATTAAAAAATGTTTATAAAGAATTTGATGAAGAAATCCCAGAGGATTTGTTGCAAAAATTTAATAATAAAAAAATATCAAATAATATCGATCAGTTAAAAAAAGAAACAATTAAATCGATTGAAATTAGTAAGCAAAAATCGTCTTTTGAGTGAAAAGTAATTTTAAATAAAGCAAAAGCAATGAATGAACAAAATAATTTATGACCAATTCATTTAGGTTTTATGTATTTAACTTTGAGAATTGAAAATAAAGTTGTTCAAGCACCAATGTTTTTTAAAGAAGTGAATATCAAAATAAAAAACTCTAAAGTTTCAATTGTTTCTGTTGGAGATATTAAGATAAATGAAAAGTTGGTTTATTTTTTAGAATCAAATAATTTTTTACTAAATATTGATGTTGATTATTCTAGAATGTCAATTAATCAATTGTTTGATATTATTAAAAAATCTTGAAACCAAAGTTTTGTTTTACCAGACACTTTAAAAGGGTATGTTCCTAATTTTAAAGAAAATGAAATCAATAACGAAACAATCATTTTTTGGCCAGGAGTTTCATTAGGTTTTTTTGAACCAACTGGTGGACATTTGAGAAAAATTATGTTAAAGATTTTGGAAAATAATCTTTTAGACAAAGTTTTAGAAGTGGAATTTGATAAGAATATTTATAAAAATAAAGTTCAAGAAGCTATTTTTAAAAAAAACTTTGGATTTTATAAAATTGTTCATTCTAACTTATCTCAAGATAAAGCGGTTGTATCTGCACTTAATCAAAATACTATTATTTGAGGTCCACCTGGAACTGGAAAATCACAAACAATAACTAACATTTTAACTAATATATTGATGTTTGGAAAAACTGCATTAGTAGTTTCTCAAAAAAGAGCAGCACTTGAAGTTTTAAAAGAACGTATGGAATCACTTGAAGAATTTTGCTTATTCATTTTGAATGATCGTGAAATGAATAAGAAAAATTTTTATGAACCTATTAAAAATTACATAACTTATTTAGAAAATTTCGATCAAATTACAAATGAGCAAATGATTAAAATCATTTCAGATGATGAAAAAAAATTAATGAGATTAATAAACTTGATAATGAAAACAAATTTATCGCAAGAAAATATTTTATTATTCTCAGAGTTTACAAAAAATAATGAATATGATTCTCAGTTATTAGAAAATTTACTAAAACTAGATGCAAATTTAAAATACAATTCAAAAGAACTTGCAAAATTAAAACCTAAAAAAATTGGTAAGTTTATTATGAAGGAAAATAATATTAAAAAACCTAATATTTTTGTATCTGTAAGAAAAGATATTAAAAATTATGCAAGTATTATTTCTCAAAATTTGTTGGACAAAAAGATTGATATTGATTACTACTTGTCTAAAAAATCAAAAATTAATATAGATTTATGAAATAAATTAAATGAATTAAAAAATAATAATGCAAGAAATAATGAATCAGTTATTAATAATCATAAAAATTTAAAAGTTTTAATTGCAAAAATGATTATAGAAAAAATTAAAAAATTTAATGAAGATATGAAAGCAAAATATAGCGCATTTGCTTTAGATGCTAGATCATCATCACTTGAACCAATTGTTTTTATTAAAAAGCATATTGATATTATCAAGGTAATTTATCCTATTATCATTACAACACCTGAAACTGATTTACAAGGTTGAACAAGAGAAGAATTTGATTATGCTCTTTTAGATGAATCATCACAAATATTTTTAGAAAAAGGTATTCCTATTTTATATTTAGCAAAAATAAAAATTCTTGCAGGTGATGATCAACAAATGCAACCTTCAAGATGATTTGCGGCTAAAGTTGAAGGAGAGAATCCATTTGGTGGAATAGAATCTTTGTTAGATTATGCAATAGCTAAAGGGACATACACTTTATTGTTAGATAAAAATTATCGTTCATCATATGCTTCATTAATGTCTTTTAATTCTCAAGTTTTCTATAAAGGTGAATTAGATGTTGTTGATACTAGAAAAACCGATATTTCATTTCGCCCAATTGAAGTAATTAATGTTGATGGATCTTGAGAAAATTCAAAAAATATTAACGAATTAAATGAAGTTATTAATCAAACGGTAGCAAATTTAGATAAGTTTAAAAAAATTATCATATTAGCTTTTAATGCTTCTCAACAAAATGCAATTGAAGAGTTAATTTTAGAATCATATCCAGAACTTGAAAAAGCTATTAATGAACAAAAATTATTAGTTAGAAATATTGAAAATATTCAAGGAGATGAAGCTGATTTATTAATTGTATCAATTGCTTATGATAAGAATACAAAACTTCATTCAACATATGTAGCTAAATCTGGCGGTAAAAATGCGTTAAATGTTGCTATTTCAAGAGCAAGAGATAAAATGATAATTATTAAATCAATCTATGCACAAGATATTCAAAACCCATCTAATTCTGAAGATATGGCAGTTTTTAAGGAATGATTAAAATTCTTAGATTTAAGTGAAGATGAGAAAAAAAATTACAAATATTACAAAAATAAAGTTAATAACGAAGGATTTTCTGAAAGAGTTATTAACCATTCAACAATCCAAATGTCATTGAATGATTTATCTCAAAATTTAATATCCAAAATTAAATCAGATTTATCTGATGGAATTATTGGTTTTGAAGAAAGATATGAAACAATTGTTAATTATTCAATTGGGACAATAAAAATGCCATTTGCAATCTTAGATAAAAAAACTAATCTTTTTGTTATAGGACTATATCTTGATAATTTTGATTATTGAAATTCTTATAACGAATATGTCTTAGATAAAGATATTGAAAATTTTTTCAAGATAAAAAAATATCCTATAGAAAGAATAAATCATTTAAATTGAGATGTCAAAAAGCAAATAATTATTGATAAGATCAATTCTTTTAATAGAATTGAAAAAAAATAACTTTTATTTTTTCTTTTCAATTAATGTGAATAATCCAAGTATTTCTAAATTTTCAATAAATCATCATTTTTTATTAGAAAAATATTTCATATCACCACCTGTACAAATTATCGGACAATTTGTTTTTAAATCATTTTTAATGCATTTAATTTGATTTTCAATACTATGTAACAAACCAATTGAGATGGATTCGGATGTATTTAATCCTAATTTATTTTTTGTATCAATAATTTCAACATTTTGAATATCTGTTTTAGTTGTTAAATTATTTAATGATTGACTGATACCAGGAAGAATAACTACACCTGATAATTTATTGTTTTTTAAATGATAAATTACACTAGCAGTTCCAAGCGAAACAACTATTGCCTCTTCAAAAAAACTGCTTACGTAACACAATTGTGATAATATATCATTTCCTAATTCGTAAGGGTTATATAATTTGGATAAATCTAAAAATTTTGTATCTTTGTAAGATAAAAATTTATATTTATATTCATTTTCTTCTAAATATTTTTTTAGTTTTTCGCCTAATTGATTATTAACAGAAGAAATATAAATTTTTTTGATTTGAATTTTTTTATTTATTTTATTAAAAATATTTTTTAAATTTGTTTCATCATTGATAATAGTCTTAGATTTTATTTTTGTTACTTTTAAATTATTGATATTATTTTTTTCGCTAAAAGCAAAAATTGCATTAGTATTTCCCAAATTTATATACAAATTTGCTTTCATTTCTTCATTATACTGTAAATGATGCCATATTTTTGTATAATTTAATTTTTATATATAATGGCACCATAGCCAAATGGCCAAGGCATGGGTCTGCAACACCCTGATTACCGGTTCGAGTCCGGTTGGTGCCTCCATTTATTGCGCTCGTAGCTCAATTGGATAGAGTGTTTGGTTACGGCCCAAAAGGTTAGGGGTTCAAGTCCTCTCGAGCGCGCCATATATCTTTAGATACCTATTCAAGATCAAAACTTTTGATGTCAATTTCTTTCAATATTATTAAGGATTGGAATAAATTATGAATATAAAATTCATCAAATACATTTTCTCGGGTTTGATACTTTTTAGCTATTATAACTAAGTTTTGATATATTGTATTAATTAAGTCAACGTTGTATCATTTTTCTTTATTCTTTTGAAAATCATAGTGATCAACAATTTGAAAAGGTTTATTAGGATATATTTTTATATCAAAATCAAAATCAATATATTTAATATTTTCGTTTTCAATAAAAAAAGGGCTTGCTAAATTAATATAATAATGTAAACCTGTTTTTCTTTGAACAATTGTCATATTAAAAAAATTTTTCTTTGAAAAAAATCATAATGTAGGTTCTTTAATAATTCATTTTTGTTTATTTTTTTCGTTAACTTTAGTTTTATATAAAAGACAACAAACATAATCATCATTTTCATCTATTACTTTAACACCATTTCATTGTCTGTACAATTCACCATCATATTTAAATGCTTGAACATTAAAAAATTTTTGGTTAATATTTTTCTTCATATTGTTAGAATTATAATTCTTTTGTGCTTTAGATAAAAATAATAGAATAATTTAAAAAAATTTTTTAATCAATTACTCTTTTATTTCTTTGTTTGCATAGATTAATGTAATTATTGAACCAATTATCAAAAAGAAAAAAGTACAAATTCCTGCTGCTATTTTTAATCCTTGATTTTCTTCTTTTCCTTTATGAATTAATACTAAAACAGCTTGAACAAATAATAAAATTCCAAAAGTAAAAATAATTGGAATAATACATAAATTGGCAATTGCTATATTTCTTAATGTTTTTGCAGTTTTAATTCTTTTAGAATCTTGATATTCAAAATTGTCAGAAATTTTTTTGATATTATTTAATTCTTTTTCAAGTTCATCATTTGATATATTTGAAATGTTTTTATTTTGATCAGTCATACTTTTATCTTTTCTCACATTACCATTTTACAAAAAAAAAAAAAAAAACAAAGACTTTTTACTTTGTTTTTTTATATGGTGCCCAGCAAGGGACTTGAACCCTTATAACTTTCGTTGGCAGATTTTGAGTCTGCTGCGTCTGCCATTCCGCCAGCTGGGCGTATTTATATTATAATTAAAAAGATTTATGAGATTTAAAAGAATTTTTATGATTGTTACTGATGGTCTTGGGATTGGGCCCGATAAGAAACAAAAACAATTTAACGATGAAGGAGCAAATACATTATTACATGTTTCTGAAACCAATCTTTTAGAAATTCCAACTTGAAAAAAATTAGGCATAACTTCAATTGCTAAAACTAGCAAACCAGGTAAAATTAAAAATCAGTTAGCTTATACTGCAAAGATCGAAGAATTGTCAAACGGCAAAGATACTTTAACAGGTCATTGAGAAATGATGGGAATTTATACAGAAACTCCGTTTCCGACTTTTACTGAAACAGGATTTCCTCCTGAATTAATAAAAGAATTGGAAAAAGCTTTTGATAATAGAAAAATTATAGGTAATCGTTCGGCAAGTGGAACCGATATTATTAATGAATTAGCTGAAGAAGAAATAAAAAATAATAAAGTTATTGTGTATACATCAGGAGATAGTGTTTTACAAATTTGCGGACACGAAAAATATATGGGTCTAGATAATTTGTATCGTTATGCTCAAAGAGCTAGAGAGATTTGTTCTTCAAATCCAAAATGAAATGTTGCTAGAATAATTGCTCGTCCGTATATTGGTGAAAATGGTAATTATACACGTACGTTTAATCGTCATGATTATGCTATTGAGCCAGAAAAAAATATGATCTTAGATCGTTTGAAAGAAAAAAATATCGAAGTTATCTCAATTGGAAAAATTAATGATATTTTTTCTGGTCACGGGATTACAAAACATTTTCCATCAAAAGGTGATGCAGATGGTATGGACATAGCAATTAATTTAGCAAGTGAAAATACACAAAATCAAATGATTTTTCTTAATTTAGTTCAATTTGATTCTCATTTTGGTCATCGTCGTGATGTCGAAGGTTATGCAGATAATTTGAATTTATTTGACATTAAATTATCAAAATTAATTAATGCTTTAAAAGAAGATGATTTATTAATTATTACTTCAGATCATGGGAATGATCCAACTTTTAGAGGTTATAATCACACAAGAGAAGCATTACCTGCCACAATTTATTCAAAAGCATTTAAAAAACCTAAAAAATTAGATAATGTTAATTCTTTGGCTACATTAGGGAATATTGTTGCCAAGAATTTTGATGTAGAACTTGCATCAATTGGAGAAGATATTTGAGATAAATTGATTTAAGTTTAAGTTGATTATTTATATTTTGAAAATTATTGCATATTAAACTCAAAAGTAAAAAATACTTTATTGTTATAAAGTACGATGATATTAATTTATTTATTTCTTTTTAAATTATCTTCTAATTCTTTCAGCTGTAAATGGAATTAAAGCCATAATTCTAGCTCTTTTAATTGCAGTGCTTAATAGTCTTTGGTGTCTTGAACAAGTACCTGTAGATCTTGAAGGCAATATTTTTCCGTGAGCATTAATAAATTTAGAAATAATTTCAGTATTTTTATAATCAATGTATTCCATTTGTTCTAAACAAAAAACACAAGGTTTTCTTTTGGTATTTTTTCTTTTTTTGTTTTTTTTCATTATTATTGGCATATTTTTTAACCCTTCTTGTTGTTTAATTTACATTAAAAATCCAATTCTCAGGGATTTTCATCTTCATCAGATTTTTTTGCTGTATTTTTCTCTTTTTCCTCAGCATAAAAGGTAGGAGCAGATTGCTCTTCATCTAAAGGAGCATCTAAATTTCCTTTTTCAACTCTTGCCTGAGTTACTGATTTAGGTTCAAGAGATTTTATTTGATCTATTAAGACTGAAATAGAAGTAATAAGATCACCAGATTTTGATGTATATTGTGATGATTGTAGCGAACCTACGACTGTAACCAAATCACCTTTATTAAAAAAACGATTTATAAAGTTAGCTGTATTATCGAAAGCAACTAAAGGAATAAAATCGGTTATTTCACTATTTTTTTGAAAGTCTCTAGAAATAGCAAGACTAAATCTAGTAACACTAACTCCAGATTTAGATTGAAAACTTGTAGGTTGTTGTGAAATTCTTCCAATAAGTATTACTTTGTTTAAATTCATCTTTTATTACTCTTTTTTTGTCGCTTTTTTTGTTGGATTTTTTCTTTCTTTTGTTTCTTTTGTTAATTCTTTTTTAGTTCCTGTCTTTTTTGTTGTTTCTTTTTTTGTTGTAACTTTTTCTTCTTTGTTTATTTCTGACATTTCTTCTGGAACATTATTTTGTTTTTCAATTGTTTTTCTAACAAAATTCATAGGTTTTCTAATTCTTTTTGGTTTAGCTTTTCTATTTAAACCTTTTTCTGAATCTAGATTTATACTTAATATTCTTCAAACGTTTTTAGCAATATTTGCTTTTCTAGTAAATTCATTAATTTCTTCACCTGTGGCTTTTGTATTAACTAAAAAATAAATAGCAGTTTTTGATTTATTGATCTCATATGCTAATTCTGTTCTTTCCATTTTTTTAATTTCAATTTCTTTTGATTTAAAAGTAGATTTAGCAATGTCAGAAATAATTTTTTCATCTGACTTAGGATCAAGAATCAACATAATTTCGTAGTTTGACATGTTGACCTCCTTACGGTCTTTTTTTTTTGGACATTTTAAAAAAATGTCAAGGAGCAAATCCTCGCGTTAATTATATACTAATCTGTTCAACAAAACCAATAATTTGTTTGTTTTTAACGTTTTTCTGCTAATATTATGGTTGTGGTTAAGATTTTAAAACCATCATTGAACTACATTTTTTGTTTTCAATATTCATTTAATTAGTACAAATCATGAAATCTATATAAGGAGATAAAGATGAAAATTTTATTGGCTTGCTCTGCAGGAATGTCTACATCAATGTTAGAGAAATCTATCAAAGATTATGCTAATTCTATTAACGAAGTAGTAGATGTTATTGCAAAACCTTCAAATGAAGCAAGAGAAGTTGTTAAAGAGTATGATATTGTTCTTCTGGGGCCACAAGTTAAGTTTATGGAAAATCAATTTAAACAAGTTGCTGGTAATATTCCAGTTATTGTTATTCCTCCACATATTTACGCTATGGCAAAAGGAGATGAGTGTTATAAATTAGCGAAAGAAGCATTATCTAAATAGATAATTTTTCTTAATATTTTTTTGGTTGGTAAAAAAATTATTGAGAATTTATAGCAATACTCACAAGTTTATATAAATTAGTTATTTAGGAATTAAAATGCAGAATTTTCAAAAAAAAGAGATATGAAAGCAACGTTGAGATAATGTTGTGTTAAGTTTGGGTAAATTAGGAGAACAAAGACATCTTTCAGCTTTGCGGGATGGTTTTGCTCTTCTTGTACCATTAATGATTGCTGCTTCTGTTGGTGTAATCTGTATGACTTTTGTGTTTGGTTGATGGCAAACAACCTCAACATCACTTTTAGGCTGAATTTGCTGGGCAATTCCAGGTCAAGTTGCAAAAATAAATGGAGTAGTTGATTTTGTTGAAGGATCAGTAGCAAAAGAAATTTCATCTATTGGGACCTTTATTTTCTATGCAATTTGAAAAGGAATATTTAGTTTCTTAGCAATTTTTTCAACTTTATCTATTTCTTATTCTTTAGCAAGAATAAAAGGAACCAAAGATCCATTTATTGCCTCATTGATTGGGTTAGGTTCTTTTATGATACTTACTTATGGAAATTTAGATCTATTTGGGACTAATGGATTATTAGTATCGATTTTTGCTTCAATAGTTTCAATTGAATTATTTACATTTTTTGAAAAAAACGAAAAACTTCAATTAAAAATGCCGGCTGGCGTTCCTCCTGCTGTAGGTCGTGCTTTTTCTAAATTATTTCCTACTATTTTTACAACATTGATAATTATTGGGCTTCAGGCTCCGTTTATAATTACTACAAGTTTGACAACAGGTTTTGGAGCTGGTGATTGGTTCTCTTTTGGGCAAGCAGTTTCTATTGGTATTCAAGCTCCCTTCTTGGATTTAGCTTCTGATTCTTCAGGATCTTTTGCTATTGGATTTTCGTTTATCTTTTTTGGTGGATTATTGTGATTTTTTGGTTTACACGGACAAAATATTTTGACTGGTGTTTTTTCTCCTATTTTCATTGCAGGTTTACAAACAAACCAAGATTTCATTGCAGGAAAGGGCGGATCTCCTACCGTTTTAGCCGATGGTATGCAAGATGCTTTTATTTATTTTGGAGGGACAGGAGTTACTTTAGCTTTTGTTTTTATGGGACTTTTATTTGCTAAAAGAAAAGTAGAAAGAGAAATAATTAAGTTTGGTACAGCTCCTGCTATATTTAATATTAATGAACCAATTTTATTTGGAGTTCCTTTGATACTAAACTTTACTTATGTAATTCCTTTTTTAATTGTTCAAGTTGGATTATTTACAACAACATGATTGGCAATTGAAGTTTTAAGATGAGTTCCGCCTGTAATTGTTAAAATTCCGTGAACTGCACCTGTGTTAATTGGTGGTTTTTTAGCAACATCAAGTTGACAAGGAATTATTTTAGCAGCATTTAACTACGCAATTGCTTGTTTAATTTGATGACCGTTTATATTAATCTCTAATGCAAAAGCTAAGAAAAATAATGAAGAATTAATAAAAATTGATTATCGTGCTAGTTTGTCTAAAATAAAATCCAAGTTTATTAAAAAAAGTAATAAAAAACAAGAAAAAGATGATGATCAAACAGGAGAAAAATAATGAATTTATTAGTTAATAAAAGTTTTTCGTTAGTTAAAAAAAATTTTGAAAATTTATCAATTTTAAAAAATGACATTGATCAATCTTCAAATAAAGATCAAATTAAGTATTCAAAGTATAATCCTTTTTTGTTTAAGAAACAATTTAGCAAGAAAAAAAATAATTGATACATCTTTTTAAAATTATCTTTAGTTGTTTTAATGACTGTTTTTGGTTTGTTATGTTTGTGGTATACAACACAATGAAAAAATAGTGATGCATTGAAAAATTTGGGCATCGATTTAAATAAATTTACAAATATAAAAGATTATGTTAGCGAAGACAATTTGAAAAAAATGTCTACAATGTCTATTATGGATTTTGATTCTATTTCTTTTATTAAGCCAAATGTGCTTGATATCATGATGGCTTTTTCATTAGTTGGTTTGATATTTACAATTCCTACATTAATATTTAAGAACGGAACAATTTCGTCACTAATTTCGCTAACAATCATTTTATCTTGTTTAGTTATTGCTTTTACTCTATTAGTTTTAGGTCTTATAGATCAACAAAATATTATTAATGTTTATAAAGACGCTAAGTTAGATGGTTTTAAATCTGAATCTCTTGCTCAAAAATTAATAGAACTAATAAAAAAAGATTTTTGAAATACAGGGACAAAACCTATATCAATAAGTTTGATTTAAAAGGAGATAAGAAATGAATAAAAAAGAATTTGATCTAGAAGAATTATCACAAGTTGCTTTTCAAATTATTACACATGCTGGAGAAGCTAAATCTGAAGCGATGTTAGCAATTTATAGTGCTAAAGAAGGAAAATTTGACGAAGCTGAAGATAAAATAAAATTAGCTAACAAATCAATAAATATAGCTAGCGAACAACATTTTGAATTAATTCAAGAAGAAGCAAAAGGTAATAAAGTAGTCCCTTCTTTGCTTTTAATGCATGCAGAGGATCAATTATTATCAACTCAAACTTTAATTTTAATGGCTGAAGAAATTGTTCAGCTGTATAAAAAAATAAAATAAGGAATTAACATGTTAGGTATTTCAATTTATCCTGAACACGAAAAACAACAAGAAACAATTGATTACATAAAATTAGCAGCAAAATATAAATTTAAAAGAATTTTTACTTGTTTATTATCAGTTAATGATACAAAAGAAAATATTAAAAAACAATTTGAAAAAATAATTTCTGTTGCTAGAGAAAATCAAATGGAAGTAATTTTAGACATTGCTCCTAAAGTATTTAATGACTTGCAAATATCTTATGATGATTTAAAATTTTTTTACGAATTAGGCGCTACAGGAATTAGGCTTGATGAGGGTTTTGATGGATTAAAAGAAGCTCAAATGACATATAATCAATATGACTTAGATATTGAAATCAATATGTCTAGCGGTACAAAGTATGTAGATAATATACTATCATTCAATCCTAATCGCAAAAAATTAATTGGATGTCATAATTTTTATCCGATGGAGTTTTCTGGATTATCTTTAGATCATTTTATAAAAACATCAAAACAATATAAAAAATTAGGAATTAGATCAGCAGCATTTGTTTCATCAAAAAATGCTTCTCATGGTCCTTGACCAATTATGGATAATGGATTATGCACTTTAGAAATGCATCGTAATCTTCCTATAACTATACAAGTTAAACACCATTTAATGATGGATTTAGTAGATGATATTATTATTGCTAATGCTTTTGCTTCAGAGGAAGAGCTAAAATCTATTAGCGAAATAAAAATACCAACTTTTGAAATAAAATTTAATGAAAATGTTTCAGATATTGAAAAACAAATAGTATTAGGTGAAACCCATATAAATCGAGGAGATATCTCAGATTATTTAATTCGTTCTACACAAACAAGGATCAAATATAAAGATGAGCAATTTCCACCTAAAAATACAAAAGAAAATATTGAAAAAGGAGAAATTGCAATTTGCAATGATAATTTTGATCGTTATCGCGGTGAATTACATTTAGTAAAAAAAGAGCATTTAGATAAAGAAAAAAGAAAAAATATCGTAGCAAAAATTTCTGACGAAGAACTTTTTTTATTGGATTATTTAAAACCTTGATCTATATTTAAATTCATTGAAAAAAAATAATTTTTGTAAATATCAACAATTATTTATTCAATTTTTTTTTACTATTGTTATTTTTGTAAAAATGATTGATTTTATTTTTAATATTTCTTATTTTTGCTTGTCCTTTTAGAATTACAGAAGGTTCAGGAGTTAAATTGATTTTTTTATATTTGTGTTTTTCTTTTAATAAATAGTGAGTAATAATAATTGCCATTTCTTTGTGACTAAATTTATTAACCAATTCTTCTTCTAAATAAAAAGGGTTTTCATCATCAAAATTTTTAATAATTAAATTAAATTTTTGGTCTATTGTTTTTCTTCAATTTTTATATATTTCTTCTTCATTTGGAATTTGAATCTCTTTAATTTTTGATTTAGTTTTTCTTTCAATTTCTTTTAGATGTTCAATTTCATCTATTTTTACAAATGATAAAGAATATCCTTTATTTCCATTTCTTCCAACTCGACCAATACGATGTGTATAGTATTCAATTTCTTGTGGTAAATCAAAATTGATAATTCATTCAATATGTTCAATATCAATTCCACGAGCAACAACATCAGTTGCAATTAGGATTTTCTTTTTATTATTTCTAAATTGATTCATAATGAATGTTCGATTTTTTTGCTGAATATCTCCATGAATACCTATTGCATCAAAATTTAATTTTCTTAAAGCTTCGTTTAATTCATCAACACGTCTTTTTGTTCTACAAAAAATAATAATTGAATTTGGTTGATAAAATTGAAGCATTTTAATTAATGAGGTAAATTTAGTTTTTTCTTTTACTAATATGTATTCTTGTTTAATATTTGAAGAAGTTTTTAATCCTGAAGATACTGAAATATTTTTGTGGTTATTATCAACAATTAATTCTACTAATTTTTTAGTTTTTTCATCGAATGTTGCAGTAAAAAAAAAGTTTTGTCTTTTTTTGGGTAAAAATGAACTGATAGTTTCAATATCTTCTTTGAATCCCATATTTAGCAATTCATCGGCTTCGTCAAGAGTAAATGTTTTGATATTACATAACTTAATTCTTTTTGATTTTAGGAAATCTATTATTCTTCCAGGGGTTCCGATTAAAATGTTTGGTTTTAATGATAATTGTTTAACTTGTTTTTCATAAGGAACCCCTCCTAAAATTAAAGCAATTTTGGGATTTAAATATTTTCCAATTTTTAATAGTTGATCATTAATTTGTTTGGCTAATTCTCTTGTTGGTGTAATAATCAAATGTTCAATATTTTTTATATCTGAATTTAGACTATTTAATATCGGAATTCCAAAAGCGCCTGTTTTTCCTGTCCCGGTTTCTGCCTGTCCAATAATATCAAAACCTTTAAGTGCTAAAGGGATTGTTTTTTCTTGAATTGGACTCATATCTATAAAATTAATTTCATTTAGAGATTTTAATAATTGTGGATTTAAATTTTTAATTTCATTAAATTTCATAAATAGAATTATAGTAATTAAGTATTTATAATAATCAAAATAACTAAATGATTTTTTTATAATTTTATAATATGAAAAATTTATCAATCATTATTCCTTGTTATAACATGGAAAAATATATTACTAAAGCTTTGGATTCAATTAAAAATCAAGCGCTGCAAGAAAATTTTTGTGATGTTTATATTATTGATGATGGATCTAGTGATACTTCTATTGCAATTATTGAAGATTATATTAACAAAAATTCTTTGGATAATTTTAGACTTATTAAAAAAGAAAATGGTAACTGAGGTTCTGTTATCAATTATGCAAAAAATAGTTTAAACTTAAATTCAAAATATACTACTATCTTAGATGCTGATGATTTTTATAAAGAAGATTTGTTTAGCAACTTAAACAATTTGATGGATAAAGGTTATGACCTTATTTTTACAGGTTTTTTTGAGATTAAAAAAGGAAACAAAATCACTAAAGGGTATTTGACACCGCAAAGAGGAAATAAATTAATCAATAAAAAATATTTGAGATTTCCTTCTTTAATTCCTTTATGCAAATTTTTTAAAACATCGATTTTTAAACAATTGAAAAATTTAAAAGAAGGTGTTTCATATCAAGATATTATTTTGTGACACAATTTTGTAGATCAAGCACAAACATTTTATTATTTAAAGAAAAATTTTGGTTATTATTTAAATCATCGTGATGGAGCAAGCTCTACACAACCATTTAATAAAAAAAGAATTACGTTAATGATGAATATTATTGAAGAACTAATATCTGATGATAAGTATAAAAATGGTTATTTAATAGCTTTATTAATGCATTTAAAAAAAAATACTGAGAAAAAAAATAGAAAATATATTAGTTTTAGTATGAATTACAATGATAGAATTAGAAAATTTAAATTATTATGATGTCCATTAGGAACTAGATTAATTACAAAATTGGGAATATTTATTTATTTGCATAAATTATTCAAAAAAGGACATTTTAATTAAAATTTAAGTTTTATATTATTTATGTTTTAATTTATAAATTTAAAACATGTTCATTTAAATGATTGTAAATAGATATTGTTTTTTTTTTTTTTTTTATAAATTATTGATATAGGAGTATTTATTTAGTATATTTACTCTTTTTTTTTTTTTTTAAATTTTGAGATATACTTACTTTGTAACTTAAGGAGAATATAATATATGAAGAATAAAATACTAATGTTTTCAACACTTGGCGTATTATCTGTTGCACCAGTTTTTGCGATTGTTTCTTGTGGTTCTAACACAAAAAATCGTGTTGGTACTTATGAAGAAAAGTTTAATGTTGAAGTTAATTATACTAATGGATTAACAAAATCAGGCGAATTACCATCTAAGGTAAATGTTTATCAAGCTGAAGCTAATAAAAACGCTCTAGATAGAGTTGAAATAATTAAAAAGAATTTAACTGTTAAACAATTACAATTTGATTTTGATATTGTTTTACAAGACTTTTATGAAGCATATGAGGCAGAAACATCATTATATGAAATCGAAATTGAATCAATAAAAGTTGCAGACAAAAATGATGATGGTTCATTTAATTTAGATGTTAAATATGAAATTGAAGCTAATGATAAAAGAGATAAAGAACAAATATTAACTAAAACTATTAAATGAACACCAACAATGAAGTTGATTTCTAAAGATGATATTGAAAAAATCAAAAATGATATTGTTAAATTAAGTGAGAAAAATAATTCAGGTTTTGATATTAAAGATATTAAAGAATTATTTTTAGGTGAAAAAGATGATAATGATATAGATGATATTGGGATATTTGATAAAATTGCTCTAATTAATAAAGACTACAATGGTTTGGCTTACTTGTTAGCTTATGAAATATCTATTGATGATATTTTTTCACAACTATCACCTTCTAGAAAAGGGATTACAACAAAAACAAAATTCTTAGTTCCTTCATTATCATTAAATTCAAATGCAACAGTTTTTGTTCCAGGTTCTCAACCAGAAATGGATTATAGTCAAAAATCCCTATCTACTTCTGAATTAAATGTAATTTTTGGAACAGAATCAACACCAAAAATTATCACTTCATCAGATTCAAATCAACAAATTTTTGTTGACACTTTAAATAAATTATTTACAAAAACTTATACTATCGAAGAATTGGTTGGATCAAAACAAATTTCTAGAATGATTTTAATTAATCCAAATAGTAATAACACATCTTTAACAACAAAAGAATATCAAGTAGTTATTGAGTTTGCAAATTCTAAAAAAGCTCCTGACATGGTTGTATTCTTTGCAAATGATGTTAATCAAAATGCTTATTAAAGTAAAAAACTAATGTTTCTCTAAGTTATTTATTGTATTGAATTCATTTAAATAACATTTTCTTAGCTTATTTATAGTTGTAATAGGTAGTATAACTATCTATTTTTTTCTAATCAATTAATATCAAATTCATCAATTTCTTTAGGTGTTCCCAAACAAACAAAATCATTAGCAGAAATTTCATAAATTTTAATTTTCTTATTTTCGTTAATTAGATATTGATACATAGGACAAATATAAACTTCTTTATATTGTTTTTTAATATCTTCTTTAAAATTGTCATAAACTCATTTAAAATCTTTTCATTTTTTGAAATAATAAGGTCCAATAGAAGCATAATCAGAAATCCTTACTTTTTCACTAACTTCATTAACATATCCATTTTTATCTACTTTAGCAAATGATCAATGATCACCTAGAGCTTTTGCAACTACAATACACCCATCTTCTACAAATATTTCATTATTCATAGAATTTGCTCTTATTGCTGTATCTATGTTATAGATCATCACTTCTTCTTCGTTATCTATAAATTCATCAGCAAGCATTGCAGTAGCTGCTTGTCCTTCAGTTAAGTAATCTACTAAAATTATCGAATAGTTGTTAATATTTAATTTTTTTAATTCTTTTTCAACAAAAGATTTGTTAAAGAATTCTTTTCTAAAAATAAATATATATTGAAATTCGTTAAAATTTTTAAGAGATTTAACAGCTCAATTAAAAAGAGTTTTGTTTTTTGCAATTATTTGATATTTTGGTTTATTAATTCCTAAATTATTGAACCTACTTCCTTCACCAGCTGCAGTAATAATTATTTTCATATTTCATCTCCAACAACTTCATAAAAATGTTCAATACCTACACAAAGTTGTACAACTTGCCTTTCATAATTGTCAGAATGCGCAGGGATCATTGTTATAAATTGAAGACTTTCAATTAGCTTAACAACATCAATATTTATATTGCTAAAAAAAACATCAAATGCTTTTTTAATTAAAGAATAATTTTTGGGCTTTGTTATTTCATAACAAATATTTAATTTATTTTTATCAATACTTATATTAAATTTATCTTCAGCGATAAAATCATACAAACCATATACTGATTGGTAATATTTAGCATAGTCATAGTATATATCTCCAAATTCTGTTCCGTTATAGTAAGAACCTCTAGGATCAATTACTTTAATATTTTTATTCTTTTCGTCAAAAAATATATTTCCAAAAACTAAATCCAAATGAACAAAACAAATTCTCTCTTTGTTTGGCGAAATTAAAAGATTAAAAATGTCGTCTTTGTCAATTTTATTTGAAATAATTTCTTTTATTTTTTTTTCTAAAAATTCCTGAATTTTTATCAATGAAGGTAAACGTTTGTTATTAATAAATATGTGTTCTTTTTCAAAAAATAATTTGAAATTATTATCTAAAGAAATTTTTTTAATTGCTTCTAACTGTCTTTTTAGAGAAAAAGAAAAAATGTTATTTCTTCATTCCTCTTTTACAAAAACCAGTGGTTGTATTTTTGTAAGAATTTCAATGAATTTTTTGCTTTCAACTGCAAAAGCATTTCAGAAATTTCCATTATGGTTATTTTCTTGATCTAAAAAAATATCGTGAACAGTATTTTCATTAATAATTTTGTATTTCATTCATAAATTATTTTGATTTAAAGAGTAATCAACAACTTTTGGAACATTATTAGGTATTAATGTTTGCGCTTTAATCATTCAAATAATTTCATTAAAAAATTTAGATTTGAATTCTTCTCTATCTCCTATAAAACTTTTTATAATATACTTATCAGTAACGTCAATTTTGTTGAAATAACGAATATTTTTTGAATTGATTTTTTCATTCATAATTTAATATATTCTACGTTTTTTTTTTTTTTTTTTCGGATAATTAATGTAAAATGAGTTGTAAAAACAAGTTATGACAATATACTTTATTCGCCATTGTAAGACAAAGCAAAATTCATTGAATAGATGATCAGGAAAAGCGGATGATCTTCCATCAGATGAAGGACTTAGACAGCTAGAAAATCTGAAAAATTCAATTAGTTTTTCTCCTGATATTATTTTTTCTTCTCCATTAAAAAGAGCTATTTTAACAGCAGAAGCTATAAAAAATAAAAATACTAAATTAATTGTTGAAGATACAATAAAAGAAAGAGATTTTGGTTTATTAGAGGGAACGGAAGTAATCGCTAAAGATAAAAAAATATTAGCCGATATAGAAATTAATACCGATTTAGGTTTAAATGTCGAAAAAATAAATGATATGTATCAAAACAGAATTAAACCTTTTCTAAATAGATTGAAGTCAAATTATAAAGATTCAAACAAAAAAATAGTTATTGTGTCTCATTCATGAGTAGGGCGACTTATTGCCTATTTTGCTTCAAAAGAAACTAAACCAAGTGTAATTCAAGTTACACCTCATAATGCAACTATTTATAAGTACATTATTTAAAAATTAGAATATTATATTTTATAAGTTGTTAACAAAAGTTGTTTGTAAATAAATAATATAGTTTGTTCAAATAATTTCTTAATCGTTTTTTTAACAAAACCTTTCTATATCTTTATTTTTATCAAAAAAGTCATTTTTTATAGTTGTAAAGTTTATATAATCGTTATCAAATTTTACAAAATCTAAAGGAGAATATGATTTATTAACTTTTATAAATGACATTAGAAATAAAATTATAGTTGATATATTTCCTAAGAAAACATATAAGATTATAACATCAGCAAAAATTATTAAAAATTGTTCCCATCATTTTCAATCTAATAAATTAAAATATACCATCACAAAATTTAAGCCTATTAAAACTAGCAAAGTTAAAAAAGATGTTAATACATAATATTTTATTTTTGATCAATTAGATACTTTTTTCTTCCCTTTATCAATTGATCTTGTTGGAGTAAAGCCTACCATTTTATTACCCAATACACTCTTAAATCATTGCTTACAACACTCTCAAGAATGTGCAAATGTTCAAAATGGTGAAGTACAAATTAAAGCAAAAATTTTAAATCATTTTAATAATTTAAAAGAATTTGATCAAAATAAAATTATGTATAAGAATAATGGAATCAAAAAAAATAAAAATATCGTACTTTTAACAGAATGTATTAACAAAAAAATAAAACTTGTAAAAACAAATAAATTAAGAAAAATTTTAAATATATAAAACATAACAGGATTAAATTCACTTCAAAAATTTTTTGAATATTCATCATTAAATCTATAAAAAGTATTTTTTTTAAAAAATGCTGCTTTTCAACTAAAATATCTCATATATCTTTTAAATGTAGGAAACACATTATCTTCCATTGATTGTTGGGAAGTAACTAAAGGGGTGTGCAATCCTGTTCACATTATTTTAATTCCATTCATACGAGTATATCAATCTTCAAATATGTTAAAAAAATAGCCTTTATTAACTTCTTCTAAAAAAGTTCTTTTTACAATTGAACTAGCACCCACAATATGAGCAGGAGAAGACATATCTAAATTATTAAAAATAGTTCTAAAAAAGTTTGGAACTGTTTCTCACCCCGCCATACCATTATTATAAAAATTGTTAGAATTATAGTCAATTAGTAAAGAATTAACATAACCTAATCGATTAATCTTTTCTGAATAAAAATACCTAATACCTACTTCGACAAAATTTTTATCAAAAGCAACATCAGAATCGCTAGTAACAATATATTCAAAATCATGATTTAATGAATAAAGGTGATTTAAAAAAGCATTTAAATTATCAGATTTATCTTTTGAAGGTTGATTCATTTTAAAAAGATTTATTTTGTGTTTCTTAGCAAATTCTTCAACCAATTTAGAATTATCTGGATTAGAAGAACCATCTGATATTCAGTATTCAATATTTCTATATGTTTGTCTAATATTTTGCTCTAAACGAGATGGCATAAAATCATTATGAGTTGTATAAACATAAACAACTTTTGGTAATTTAGATGGTAATTTAGCTCGTGAGGTTATTTCTAAATGATCTTTTACTATTTTTTTTATATATGACTTTCGCAAAAACCATAAAAATGTAATAAAAAATAATGAAATTCCTATGGAAACAAAAAGAAATACAATGTTAAATGTATCAAAAAAAGATTTAGAAATAATATTTGTATTTGATATGTAAATTAACAGCAATATATTTCAAAAAATAAAATAAGGAACAAAAAAAAGCGAAGCACATAATCTTACATAAAATACTTTTTTTGTATAGCTATTTCTAGATTTTAGTTGAAACATTGAAACCTCATAATTAATTAAAAACACATATGAATGACTTTAGTAATGTTTAAAATGAAAATAAATGGTGTGATAATTTCCATTATTGGAATTAGTTTTCATTCATAATTTAATATATTCTACTTTTTTTTCGTTATATTCTATCTATTTTTGTTTTTAAGTAATTAGTATAAAGAGTTAGTAGTAGAAATTATTCTTTTGCTATTGTAAAATATCAAAATTCATGAAATGGATGATTATGAAAAGCAGGCGATCTTCCATTAGATGAGGGTATAGACTTTTAAACCTAATAAATCAACAGTAATGCATTAAAAATAATTTTTATTTATATCTTTTAGGTTTTAAAAATTATCTAATTATTATTAAATTTACTTGTAATTATTTCAAATTCAATAAAATTTGACTTTTTTTGGATTAAGTGAGTAAAAATTAGAAGATCATAAAATATAGACAAAGAAGCATCTTTTTTCTTTTGAAGAATTTTCGTTAAAAATAATTTTTATTAATTTGTTTAAATCAAGCTTCTAACAAAATTCATTTTTATTAATTCTGTATTTAATATCAATAAGATATTTATAATTTGAGTTATTGTGTTTTATATCCAATTCGGAATCAAAAAATTTAAATTGCTCTTCATTTTTACTTTTTTAATCCAATCTTGTAGAGATATTTTTTTGAAATTTCACAGAAGTTTTGTTTGATATTTTTTTTAAAAAAATTTTTTAAATTTTTCAGAATTTAAAAACAAATCGTTAAAATGATGGCTCAAAATAAAATTCTTTTGAATTCATTAATTTTTCACTTATTGTTTGTGTTTTTATTGACATATAAGAACTTTATCACACAAACAACAGTAATATATTTATTAAAAATCTAAATCAAAAGTCCCAATATTAGCAAAAAATAATTTAGGTTTGTTACTAAATTCCATAGTACTCATAAATTTACATTTTTGTGATTTTTTTGCACAATTATTATTTTTCAAACAATTTTATTAAATTTATTTTGCTTTATATTTATTAGTTGATTTCTCTTTTTCAATTTAGCTTTTATCTGAAAAATAATATGATTCACAACGACACATTATTAAATTAATCTTATTTCTTTTAATGGAAATTATCACACCATTTATTTTCATTTTAAACATTACTAAAGTCATTCATATGTGTTTTTAATTAATTATAAGGTTTCAATGTTTCAACTAAAATCTAGAAATAGCTATACAAAAAAAGTATTTTATGTAAGATTATGTGCTTCGCTTTTTTTGTTCCTTATTTTATTTTTTGAAATATATTGCTGTTAATTTACATATCAAATACAAATATTATTTCTAAATCTTTTTTTGATACATTTAACATTGTATTTCTTTTTGTTTCCATAGGAATTTCATTATTTTTTATTACATTTTTATGGTTTTTGCGAAAGTCATATATAAAAAAAATAGTAAAAGATTATTTAGAAATAACCTCACGAGCTAAATTACCATCTAAATTACCAAAAGTTGTTTATGTTTATACAACTCATAATGATTTTATGCCATCTCGTTTAGAGCAAAATATTAGACAAACATATAGAAATATTGAATACTGAATATCAGATGGTTCTTCTAATCCAGATAATTCTAAATTGGTTGAAGAATTTGCTAAGAAACACAAAATAAATCTTTTTAAAATGAATCAACCTTCAAAAGATAAATCTGATAATTTAAATGCTTTTTTAAATCACCTTTATTCATTAAATCATGATTTTGAATATATTGTTACTAGCGATTCTGATGTTGCTTTTGATAAAAATTTTGTCGAAGTAGGTATTAGGTATTTTTATTCAGAAAAGATTAATCGATTAGGTTATGTTAATTCTTTACTAATTGACTATAATTCTAACAATTTTTATAATAATGGTATGGCGGGGTGAGAAACAGTTCCAGGTTTTTTAATGCCCATTTTAGAAAATTTAGATAATTTACGTACACCCCACTTATATGGTGCGTGCTCAATTACAAAAGTTTCATTTTTGAAAGATATTAACAATGGTTATTTTTTTGACATATACGAAGATTGATATACTCGTATGAATGGAATTAAAAAGATGTGAAAAGGTCTTTATTCGCCATTAGTTGTTTCCCAACAATCAATGGAAGATAATGTATTCCCTACATTAAAAAGATATATGAGATATTTTAGTTGAAAAGCAGCATTTTTTAAAAAAAATACTTTTTATAGATTTAATGATGAATATTCAAAAAGTTTTTGAAATGAACTTAATTCTATTATTTTTTATGTATTTAAAATTTTTATAAATTTGTTTATTTTGTCTAGTTGTATTTTGTTAACAATGATATCCATCAGAAGTATAATGTTTTTTGTATTTTTGATTCCAATATTTTTATATAAATTTTTATTTTGGTCAAATTCTTTTAAATTATTAAAATCATCTAAAACATTTGAATTGCTTTGTGTTGTGCCATTTTGAACATTTGCACATTCTTGAGAGTGTTGTAAACAATGATTTAAGAGTGTATTGGGTAATAAAATGGTAGGCTTTACTCCAACAAGATCAATTGATAAAGGGAAGAAAAAAGTATCTAATTGATCAAAAATAAAATATTATGTATTAACATCTTTTTTAACTTTGCTAGTTTTAATAGGCTTAAATTTTGTGATGGTATATTTTAATTTATTAGATTGAAAATGATGGGAACAATTTTTAATAATTTTTGCTGATGTTATAATCTTATATGTTTTCTTAGGAAATATATCAACTATAATTTTATTTCTAATGTCATTTATAAAAGTTAATAAATCATATTCTCCTTTAGATTTTGTAAAATTTGATAACGATTATATAAACTTTACAGCTATAAAAAATGACTTTTTTGATAAAAATAAAGATATAGAAAGGTTTTGTTAATGTTTCATCTAAAAACAAGAGATGAATATAGAAAAAAAATGTATTGAATACGTTTATCATTTCAGTTTTTCACTCTTTTGTTTTTTGTTGTTTTTATTTTAAATACTATTTATGTTTTTAATTTAGTAAATATTTCTCAATCTTTTTTTAAAATATTTTTGCAATCTTCTCTATATGCAATGTCTGGTATTACAATAATTAATTTAATAATTTATCAAGTAATTTACATTAAATATAAGAAAAAATTAATATGAGAATATTTAGAAATATTATCAAAAGCAAAAGTGCCATCTAAATTGCCAAAAGTTGTTTATGTTTATACAACTCATAATGATTTTATTCCAGCAAGAATGTTGCAAAATATGCAACAAACATATAAGAATATGGAATATTGAATTTCTGATGGATCATCTAATTTAGAAATATCCAAAGAAATTAAAGAATTTGCCAAAAAACATAAAATTAATTTATTTAAAATGAATAAGCCATCTGAAAATAAAGCAGATAATTTAAATACATTTTTAAATGAAACAAAAGTTAAATTTGATTATCTTTTAATAGGTGATGCTGATGTTGCTTTTGATAAAAAATTAGTTGAATGTAACTTAAGATATTTTTATACTGAAAATCAAATTAGATTAGGATATGTATCATCAATGATTCAAGATTATAAAACAAAAAATTTTTTTTCAAATATGTTAAGATTTGTCGAAAATTTAACTTTATTTAAAAAAGATATCAATAAAGTTTTAAGAACAAATTATTCTCCAAATTTATATAGCGCATGTTGCTTATTAAAAAAAGAATATTTAGATGATATGAATAATTTTCCGCCAGGATTCTTTGAAGATGGATATTTAGAATTAAATGGATCGAAAAAATATTGATATGGATTAATATCGCCATTAACATTAAGTTTGCAAAAATTTGACGAGAATATTAAAAAATATAAAACTAGACAATTAAGAATTATAGATTGAATTATTAAATACGAGCAATCAGAAGCTTTTGTCAATATAAATAATAAATTTAAATCAACTTACAATGAATATTTTATTAATCTATTTTCAGGTCCAGCAATTTTATTATCATTAATTTTATTGCCTTTATTTATTTTATTTTTAGTTTGATTTTGACCAATTTTTATTACAACTCTTTATTATTGAATTATTTTGGGAATGTGATTAATATCAGGATGAATAATTTCTGCTATTGCAAATTATGATTCGGCAAAAATAATGGGAAAAGCAAACGCGTTTTTCTTTCCATTATTTCAATTTTTATTGTTTATGTCATATTGACCTTCATTAGTTAAACATTGATTCAAAGCTTTTGTATTAAAAAAATATTCTACATTTATGCCATCAAGAGCAAGAAATTATAAAAACAAAAAACAATCTAAATTTCAACCAATAAAATTTGATTTGTTAATAATGTTAATATCCCTTACTATTTTAGGATTATCGTTATTTTTATTTTTGTATTTCAAATGATACATGCAAAATGGATCATTTAATTGATATCTATTATTTTTATTTATTGCTTTATCTTCAATATCAGGCATGTTTTTCATTTCATATTTTTCAACTATTATTCTTTATTTATTATCTTTTATTGAAAATAATAAAGATTATAATGATGAAAAATTTGTTGAATACAACAATGATTATGTTAAATTTACAAATTTAAAAGACAAATTTTTTAAAAATAATTTAGATATAGAAAGATTTTGTTAGAAATAATTAAGAAATTATTTTCTTTGGAATTGATTTCAGTTGTGTTGTATTTGCTTTTTTAAACAAAAAAAATGAATAACAAATATATTAGTTATTTATATTATTTAAAAAAATTTTTTATTTAAAATGATCCATATCTAAATATAGAAAAATATCACAATCAACTATTACATTTAAAACTATGTTAAATTTAAATTCAATGCAAATTTATCGCTTAAATATGGATTGACATTACCTGAGAAAAATAATGAAATCTTACACTTTTATGCATTGCTATAATAGTGTTTTATTATTTGAATTATTAGAAAATTTATAAAATAAAACCAAAAAATAGAAGCAAAATAAAAATTATATTTTTTTGAATTAATTCTGCTATTTTGTAAAAGTGTGTTTATCTATTGATCTTTTATAATCTATGATTTCGTTTTCATTAAAATAAATTGAAATTTCATATTTAGCTCTTTCAATTGCATCGGCTGTGTGAATTAAGTTTAATCTAACATCTGAAGAAAAATCACCTCTAATAGTTCCTGGTTGAGATTTTGTTGGATCAGTAGCCCCTGCTAATAATCTCATAATTTCAACAGAATTATTACCAGAAACCACCATTACTACAACAGGTCCTGAGCAGATGTATTTAACTAAATCTTCAAAAAAAGGTTTATTTTGATGAATATCATAATGTTTTTTTGCTTGTTCTTTTGATGCTAATATAATTTTTAATGCATTGATTTCCAATCCTTTTCTTTCAATTCTTTTAATAATTTCACCAATCAATGTTCTTTCAACACCATTTGGTTTGATCATAACAAATGTTCTTTCCATAAGAAACTCCTAAGAATAATCAACTATCTATGAAGATGTGATTATGATTAATATTATAATTTATTTGTCTTAATTAGGAGATGTTATGAAAAAAGAAATTAATAATATGTATGAAACAGTAAAAAAATATTGTTCTATTGATGGTTTATCAAGATATGAAGAAAAAGTTGTCGATGAACTTAAAAAATTAACAAATGATAAAAAAATTCAATATGAAAGAGATGGGATAGGGTCAATAATTTTGTTTCAAAGTGATAAACCAAAATCAGGGCCAGTTATCCAAATTGCTGCGCATATGGATGAAGTAGGTTTTATTGTTCAAGATATAACAGACAAAGGTCAATTAAGATTAAGTATGATTGGTGGTATTTGACCTTTAACTGTTATTGGTACAAAAGCGATTGTTTATAATGCAGAGGGCAAAAAATATGAAGGAGTTTTTGGTCATACTTCAATTCATATTTTGGAGCTTGAAAAAAGAAATAAAGTCCCTGAATTAAAAGATCTTTATATTGATTTAGGCTTTAAATCAAAAAAAGAAGCAGAAGATAATTTAATTGAAATAGGTTCAAGAGTTTGTTTGACAGGTGACTGTTTTTTAATGAATAATGAATATGCTGTAGCTAAAGCAATGGATAACCGAGCAGGAATTGCAGTTTTAGAAGAAATTATAAATAGAATTAAAAACAAAAAATTAAAATCTCAAGTTTATTTTGTTGGAACAGTCCAAGAAGAAGTAGGGACTAGAGGTGCAAAGACTTCGGTACAAAAAATTAAACCAAATATTGCAATAGCCCTAGATACATGTGCTTCTCATGATACTTATCAAGCAATACCAGGCATTCAAGAATTAGGGAAAGGTGTTGCTTTAAGGATTAAAGATATGGGCACTTTAATGGATCCAAAATTAATTGATTATTTGATGAAGTTGGGAAAAGAATATAATATTCCAGTTTATAAATATGTTGCTCAAGGTGGCGGGACAGATGCTGCAGAGTTGCAATACGGGAATGGCGGAACTGCAACAATTACTATATCTCTACCACAAAGATATTTGCATTCTCCTTTGGGAGTATGTAGTATGAAAGATTTGATTGCAGCAGCAGATTTAATAGAAAAATTTCTACTAAAAATAGATCAAAAAGAATTTGATAAGTATATTAAATATAACTAATTATTAAGGGAGAAAACAATGAAAAAAATTTTGGTTTTTAGTTCGATGTTATTTATAGCAACACCTATATCGATTGTGGTTTCTTGTGGTAAATCAAATAACAAAGAAGAAAATCATAGCGATCCTGTAAAAACAGATACTTTATTTATTCCTAATATCAATGCTATTGATTTAAAATTAGAAAAATATGAAGCACTAGAAGCAACTAATAAAATTAACAATCAATTTTGTTTTGATAATTTAAATATTTTTTTAACTGGTGATGTTTCTTTAATCAAAAATCCTGATGATTTAATAATTAAAACTTCATTATCAGAAAATGATAACAATTCAATCATTTTAGATTTTAGTGTTAAATCTAATAAATGATATAGAAATAATAGAATTCAAAACAGTCCATTAACTTATAGCTATATCATTAATGGTTTTAGAATGCAAAGTCAAGATGAAAATATTTTGAATTCGCAAGGTGGTTATATTGATAATAGTTTGTTTGTTGATAAATACAAAGTTATAGCACAAGAATTAAAATTAAAAAAATACGAAAATATTTCTTTGTTGACTAATGAATTATTAAATAATAAATTGCACTCTAATAAAGATTTTGAACAATTAAACTTAAAAATTTATGAAGGATCTAGCACTAAAGAAGGAATATTAAAATTAGAATTATCAGGAAAGTATAAAGAAGAAATAATAAAATCACAAATAATCACTATGTCTAACTTTTATAGAATAGAAAAAAATATTTTTTTATCTTTTAGTAATATTAATTTAAATCTAGAAAATTGATTTAATGATTTAAAACCTATTGACACTTCTTCAAATAAAGATATTTCAAATATTAGTCAAGAAGATTGATTTAATAAGTATATTTTAGATTTTATTATTAATGATTCTAATTTTTTATTAGATAGAGAAGCAATAAAACAACTTATCAAAGAAGTTAAATTTTCTTTTAATTTAGAAAATAATAAGATTCAGTTTACTTTTAGCGGTCAGTTTCAAAATAAAATTTTTAAAAATAATAATTGAGAAAATGATGGAGAGGCAATTAAAATTTACCAAAGTTCAATTGGTGTCAAAGAGTTTAGCTTACCAACATTAAATGATTTAAAAAATATAATGACTAATCAAATTCAAGTAAATGAAGAAAAATTAAAAGAACATTATCCTTCATATTATTTAGGAACTCAAAAATATTACCAATCAATTTCATCTTTATACTATTTTGATGATTTTATTTTAAATAAAGATATGATATTCAATAAATACAAACAAACTTATTTCCCTAATAGACAAATAAATTTTGCAATAGATTCATCAACTACAATTTTTGCTAATGATTTCAATGGAGAAATAAATTTTAATGTTGTGCTGATTGATCAAAATGAGTTAAATAATAAAAGTCATGTTAAAAATTTTTCGTTTAGCAATTTTAAATTATTATCAAATTTTGTTAATACAAAATTAAATAATAGTGTTTTGATAAAAGAAAATAATTTATTAGCTTATAAAATGATTATTAATAAATTAAAAGAAAATAAAGCAAAAGTTGATGAATTATTTATCTCTAAAGAGGGAAATAAAATAAATATAGAATTAAATAATTTTAATCATTTGAATGCTTCACTATTTTTTGAGGGCGAATTTAATAGTTTGGAAGAAAAATTTAATCAATTAAAAAGAAAAGTTGAACCAACTATTTTTCAACAAAGATTTTCTGTTTTAGATGAACCATCAATATCACGAATTGATCAATATAGTATTGGATATAAATCAAATCTGTATGCTAATACTTTAGATGATAAAGATTGATTTTTAATTAACAATATTTCTTATTTTATTGAATCAAATACAAATTTAATATTAACAAAAGAAAACAATGGATTAAATATCAAAATAATGGGAAAAACAATTATTGATTTTAGTGATAATGAATCAAGAGAATTTGAAACTTCTTTTTATTTTAAATTGCTAAAATCTCAATGAGATGAAATTAATAAATAGTTATTTATTTTTCACATTATATTATAAAAAATAGAAAAAAATTTAAGGAAATAATATGAAAAAGGTTCATTTAGGTTTAGATTTAGGAATTGCTTCTATAGGTTGATCTTTAGTTGATGAAGAACAAAAAATATTAGCAACAGGATCTCATTTATTTTCTAAACTTTCAGATCCTCAAAATAATAAAAAATACGGCGAAGGTATTAGAGGTTCGTATCGTCGTATACGAAGAATGAACAATCGCAAAAAACAAAGAAAAATAGATTTTTTAAACATGATTGATTTATATAATGATAATCATCAAAATAAAATTAATTCAATAGGAAAAGAATCAAAATTTTATAAAGCTCATTATCAAAATATTTTTGGTTTTACTAAAGAATATTCTTCATCAGATTTTTTATTTAAAGATGCAAAAAAATATAATGTTTATCAAATTTGAAAAAAAGGTTTAGAGAAAGAAATAAATCCAAAAGAGTTATTTGTTTTTCTATATTTTAAGCTAGGAATGAGAGGTGTATTTTTTAAAAAATATGATTTTGATAAAAATACATATACATATGAAGATTCTTTATTAAAAAATATTTTTGAAAATAAATATTTTTTAGAAAACCAAAAATATAGAAATAAATCTAATGGCGATTATACTTTTTCAATTGAATGAAATTGATTTGATATAGAAAAAGTATTAAAAAATTGCTCATATATAAGCGAAGAATTTATAAATGACTATAAAAGTATTTTTATGAGACATAGAGATTATGCTTATGGTCCAGGATCATTTAAACAATTAAGCCCATGAGGAGTTCAAGAATTTGATGAAAATAACAAACCATTATATACATTATGAGAATCGAAAATAGGATTATGTCCTATTTCATTATCTTTAAATCAAGGCGACAAGAATAAAACAGAAAAAAGATTAAGTCAATATCTTTTTATTTCTGAATTAACAAATATTATTTCTCAATTAATTTATATAAGAATAGGATTAAGTGTTTCAAATACCGAATATTTATCAAAGGATCATATTATTAAAGTAATTAATAAATCAATTAAAGAAGATAAAAAGATTAATTTAAAAATGATCTGTGATATTGTTGGTAGTGGAATTGATAAAGATAATATTTTTGGTTTTCCTACTGATAAAGAAGATCAAACAAAACCAAATTTTGAATCACTTTCAAAAATAAGAAATTATTTCCACAAAGAAAAAATAATAGAAATGAATTTGGATAATTTTGATATTGAAAAAATATGAGAAACAATTGTTGAAATAGATAAAAAAAGATTTGAAATTATCAAAAAATATTATGAAAATCAAAAAAATAATCAAGAATCAAAAAGTTATAATGAATTAGTAAAAAATAATAAAGATTTCAAACAATCAAAAAATGAATTAATAAATTCTTTAAATAAAATTGATTTTGTTGAATATAAAATAAATTATGATAATTTAGCCAATTTTAATTCCATTAATGAATCAAATCTTTTTGGAACTAGAAATTTTGGATGAAGCGCTTATTATAATTATTTACAACATTTTTTTAATGAAGATCAGTTTTTTAAATCTATGTCTGTTTTTTATAAAAATGAAATTTACAGAGGTAAAAAATATTTATATTCTTTTAAAAAATCTAAATATTTACCTGAGGATATGTTTAAGAATTTAGAATTTATTTCTCCAAATGCAAAAAATACTATAAAAGAAACAATAAGAATTATAAATCGTATTCTTAAAATGCATATTTATAAAAACGATTTAAATCTAAAATCCATCATTATAGAAACAACATATGATTCTGAATCAATTAAAGATTCATTGTTATCAGAAGAGCAAGGAAAAAGAATAAGTCAATTACAAAAATTTAATGAAGATAAAAGAATAGAAGCGATTTCTTTTTTGAAAAAAGAAAATTTAGATTTTTCATCTGAGAGCATGATTGAAAAAACAAGACTTTATCTAGAACAAAATTGTAATGATGTATATCAAAATAAATCTATTACACCTAGAGAAATTAAAGATTGTCAAGTTGATCATATTATTCCTTACGAAATATCCTTTAACAATAATTGAGAAAATAAAGTATTAACTCTAAGAAATAGTGAAAAAGGCAAAAAGATTCCACAAACTTTTTTATCAAAAGATGAATATAATAATTTAAGTATAAAATGAAGAGAAATTTATGGTATTAAGAGTTCTAAAAATGATGAAAAAGAAAATAAAAAGATTTCATTTGAACAAAAAATTAAAAATTTAAAATATAAAAATCTAACAATTTCTGAAATAGAATTAGAAAGAAAAAATTTTATTAATTCAAATTTATCTGAAACAACATATGCAATTTCTAAATTTAAAGAAGGTTTAGATTTTTGGATTGAAGAAATTAAAGAAAATAACGATATTTTAGAATTAAATAGACTAAAAGATTGTGATATTAGAACTATAAGCGGCTTCCAATCACAATTATTAAGAAAAGAAATTTTTAATTTGCCTAAAAAAGATAGGAATATATCAAACCATCATTCTCATGATGCATCAATGATAGCATTATATTCTTCTATAGGTGTAGTAGATGATTTTTATGATTCGATCAAAAAATCAGGTTATGAATATGTTAAAGATAGAATAAAAAGAATTAAATATAACAATTTTGATCAAAACAAATTTTTGAGTATTAAATATTTAAAACATAATTTAAAAGAAAATCTTCCATTATTAAAAAATGAAATATTAAATTCTAATTGTTTATTTAGTTTCAAAAAAATTACAATTCTTTCAAAAGAATTTAAAAATAAGACTATTGAAGAAAAATGAGAAGAAATTAGAAAAATAAATCCAAAACAAATATTTGCAAATGAGTTACCAAATTCTCATATTGAAATTGATAATAAGAAATATCAAATAAATAAATTAAATTTATTAGATGAAAAATCAGCAAATAAAATACATTTAATTTTTAAAACCATTCATGAAAAAGTAAATAATTTAGAAATTAAAAATGAAAAGAACATTAAAAAAATAATTAAGGAATTTTGTAATCAAGAAAACAAAGATTGTGAATTCAAGAAAATAATTACTTCAGAAAATATTATTTATGATTTGTATTTATGTATTAGTTCATCTTTTGAAAAAGGAACATTTGATAATGATATTAAGGAATACAAAATTTTATTCAAAAAATATAATTCAAATTTAATAAAAGAAGTTTTAAAAATTGATAATGATAAAAAATATAATAATTTGATTTCACAATATGTGGTTATTCTAAAAAATAATAATTCTTTATTAAAAATTAAAAATATTAAATTAATAGATTTGAAATTATATCATCCAACTTTTGAAAAAGAAACTTCTCTTATAACAAATTCGAGCGAAAATAAGCAAATTTTTAATTTATTAAAGAGAAAAGAAATGTTGAAAAACACATCATTGTTTGGTGATCAACTTAAATTTTTAGCTATTATAAAATTTATTGAAAATAATAAAGAAAAAATTGATTGTTTTAAAATAAATCAGTTAAATAAAATTGTAAGATTTGATAAAAAAAATAAAATTGTGAATATTTTTTTTATAGATATAAATAAATGATTTTTAATAGATAATGAAATTTATAGAATTTCAAGTTATGACATTGATAATAATAGAATAGAAATCAAATGTGTATCAAATATAAATGTTAAGTTTAGAAAAACATTATCTGCTTTAAGAAAATCCACAAATGAATTAGAACAAAAAATATACCGAAAAATTTTAGATAATAATATAATTTAAATTTTAGTACTAGTTTTTTGTAACCAAAATGTTCTGGGTCGTTAATATAAGATATAAAAGCGTTTTTGATCAGTACTAAATTTATGTAAGCATTAATTATTCTCTTTATTAAGAGAATTTTTTTATTTTTTCAAAATAAAATAAAAAAGAGTCAAACGACTCTTCAAACGGGACTAGCCCTTATTTTTAGTCAATAACTAAATTTATGTAAGCATGTAGGTTACCCTACAAAATAAATAATATCAAAAAAGGATAAAATATGGGTTGAAAAATATTAGAAATAGAAAAACCGTGTTTATTAAAAACTTTTTATAATAACCTGGTTATTATCAATGAAAAAAGATTGACAATATCTATGAATGATATTGATGTTTTGTTAATTAATGAAAACAAAATTAATGTAAGTATTAATTGTATTAATGAATTAGTAAGTAATGGTGTTTGCATAATACTATGTAATGAAAAGAAATTGCCTAATTCTTATATTCTTGGATATAAAGTTCAAAAACAAAGTTATGTAAATTTTCTAAAACAACTAAAATGAGATGAATCGTACAAAGAAAAATGTTGAAATTGAATCATGAATATAAAAATTCAAAATCAATTAAATCTTCTAGAAACTTTTTTTACAGATGTAACAGAATGAAAAAAAGAATTGAAAAATAGAAGTAAAAATCAAAAATTTGATTCACAATATGAAGCTTGAGTTGCTTCTTTTTTCTTTAAGTCTTTATATGGTTCATCATTTAAAAGAAAAAATGAAAATACTGTAAATGCTTGTCTAGATTATGGATATACAATATTGACTAATATGGTTGCTAGATCAATTGTTAAAAAAGGTTTGCATTGTAATATTTCTTTCTTTCATGGAAGCATATACTCTAATTTTCCATTAGCATATGATATTGTTGAAATATTTAGAATATCTATAGATTTATTTGTTAAAAAATTATTTGAAGATAATTTAATTAAAGTAAATGAAAATAATTTTAATCAAGATATTAAATATTGTTTAACTGAGTATATTGCAAATTTTAAAATTCTAATTGATGGTAAATATGAATTTATCAATAATGCAATAGATAAAGTTATAGATTGAATTATTAATCAAGATTTTAAAGATCATCAAATTGAATATAACTATATTTTAAATTCAATTAATCAAAATGAAACATCAATTGAATTGAACCAGTAAATTTAATGTTATGAGAGTAATGTTAATGTATGATCTTCCTAACTCAACAAGTGAAGAAAATCATTATTATTCAAAATTTAGATCTAATATCATTAAATTAGGTTATATTCAATTACAACAATCAATTTATGTAAAAATAATTCAATCAAAAACTTTAAGTAACTCACATGTAGAAAAAATTCGTAAAATTATTCCGCCAAAAGGGAATATTAGAATTTTTATAATGACAGAATATCAATTTGAAAGAGGACTAATACTTTCAGGCGAAATAAATGAAAATGAAATTATTAATGATGATAAAAGATTTAGGGTGATATAGATGACAAATGTTAATACCATAAATTATGATTATTTTAAAAAGAAAGAAAAAGAAGAAATAAAATCTAATGTTATTTATGCATTTAACATAAATGATCAAATAGCTTTAATTAAGAATAGTCAAAGCTTTTATTATGAATACTCTGGATTTAAAATAATAAAATGCTTAAATACGAATAAAGCTATTAAAGAAATGTTATATAAAGATAATATTTATTCAAATATTAAAATGAATGATACATTTTTAAAACAAAAAGATATTATTTTAATTTCTCCATTTACAAAAATTAGTGATATTTTATCTTCTCGCATTAATGCAAATCTTCATAATTGATTAAAACAAAATGAATTGATGAACATAAATATAGAACTAGAAAATTTTGTTTCTTCCAAATTGCAAAAATTTGAAAATGATTTAGAACAAATAGTAGATTATGACTTTTCAAAATGTGATCTAATACATTTTTTAAATATTAAAGATGAATTTATTAGTGAATCAAACATAGAAAAAATTTTTAACATATTAAAAACATTTGATAAAAAATTTTTGATTATTTTTAATGACATTAATTATCTATCATATGAGTCATTATCTAAATATTTTCAATTCTTTAATTTTTTATATTTTGTAAATTCTATTGATGAAGACTATAAAATAATTCAAGACTTTGATGATTATTTAATTGAATTTGATATCTTGTAAAACAAAACTTTAAACATCTATATGTTTATCTATTAATCTTTCATAATCAATTATTTCATTCTCTTTAAAATAAATAGATGTTTCACATTTTGCTTTTTCAGGAGAATCAGCGATATAAATTATATTTAACTCATACTTGAAGAAAAATTGCCTCTAATAGTTCCTGGTTAAGATTTTGTTGGATCAGTAGCTCCAGTTAATAATCTAATAATTTCAATAGTCTTATTATCAGAAACAACCACAGCAATAACAAAACCAGAACAAATATAATCAATTAAATCTTGAAAAAATGATTTATCTTGATGAATGTCATAATGTTTTTTTGCTTATTCTTTTGATACAAATAAAATTTTCAAAGTATTTATTTTTAAACCTTTATTTTTCAATTCGTTTAATAATCTCGCCAATTAGCATTCTTTCAATGCCATTTGGTTTAATCATAACAAATGTTTTTTTCATATAAGAAGCCCCAAATTGATAAAGATAGTAATATTATAAAACAATTAAAAAACGAGAATCTTACTAATATAAAATAATGAGTTGCTTTATTTAAATTATTTTGTAATTTTTAAGATTGACTTTCTTCATTCTTGGTTACTAAAGTTTTTTACATTAATTAAATAATAATCTTGTAATTTTTTAGACTTTTTTTATATTTTGAACAATATTTGTCATAAAAATTACTAATTTTTGTAATCAAACTTAACTATCAAAAAAATTAATTATTACAAAAATCAGCAATTTCATTAATTAAATGCTTGTTTTGTTTAATAAAACTTTTAACTCATTCTTCTGTTTTATTTTTGTGTATTTTTTCTAATCTTAAAATTTTGAATATAGACCAAATTGTTCAATTATTATCTTTTAATTTATTATTTTCAGTAGGCACATTGAAAATTCTTTTTGCAATTGTAGTTTGACTTTGGTTGTAAAAACAATATTCATAAATTGCATCACAAATTTTTTCATATGTAATCTTTATATTTAGTTTTTGAGTATTTGTTTTTATTGTGCTTCAATATTTTGATTCATCATCTATTTTTTTAATATCTCTATTTTCAACTAATCATTCTATGTCACTTTTTTCTAAAGGTTCATTTAATTCTAAAAAGATACTATCAAGATTATATATTTTATTTATTATATTTACCAATCATTTCATTCTTTCTTCAATGGAATTAATATCTCAATATTCTTTCTTATTTAAATAATTGTTAATAATAAATGTTCCTTTTTCTAACAATTTATTTTTTTTAATTTTAAAAATGCTATTTTTTAATTCGTTGTTTAATTTTCCAGGTAAGATTGTTAAATTTCCTAAAGAATTAACATAATTATCTATTTCATATTCATTTAAATCACTATCTTCTAAAATTCATTTTTCATAATTTTGTGGAAGAATATGTTCAATACTAATTTTTGAATATTTACTTGTGTTTTTGTTGTTTTCTTTTTCATTTAAATATTCATCTATTCTAATAAGTAGTTTTTCAGTACTCTTTTTCTTGTTGTTATATATATCAGTGGCATCAATTATCGCTTTTAAAAAGGTGTTTTTAGAAGGCATTTTAGTATTTAAATCACTATTTTTTTGATCAAAATATAAGGTTTTTAATAAACTTGTTGAATATGAATATTTATTATATGTTTTGATTTTATTGTGCAAAGTGGGTATAAATCTACTTAAATCATTAGAACGCATATTAGTATATGTTCTAAATAGAGAAAATGATTCAATTACAAGTAAAGATTTTTCAATTTCTTGTTCTTGTTCATCATTAAAAAATATATCCAAAGAATATTTATTATAATTTGAATTCTTTTTAAGAATGTCAATAATTAATGTTATAAAAGTATCAAATTGTAATCCAATTATTCTCATTGATTTATAAAAATTATATTTTTCATTTTCTAATTTAGTTTTAATAAATTTGTAATATGATGAGAATTTGATAAATTCATCAAACATTTTGTCAATATTTTCTTCATAATTATCTTTATAAATTTTTTCAAATTTTCTAAATAACATAGTTGATTCAGATTTTTCAAAAATACCTGTTTCATAAGCGTTAAATAATCTAATTAATTCATTTAAATTAGAATTTTTTTTCTTATTATCCAAAGGTTTGTCTGTTCCTTCATCTATTTCTAAATAATTTGAAATTTCATTAATTATTTTAAGTTTTTCTTTTATTTGTTTTTCATTTAATTCCATTTTACTAAAAATAAAATTTTTCACCAAATCAAATGCATTTAACGGAAGACCAGTTGAATTTATATTTGTAAATAAACGATATTCATCATAATCTTGAGTAACAATTACTAAAGAAAAAATGATTTTTTCAAATATTGAAATAAACTTTTCAATATCTTTAACATTCATTTGTTTAAATCGTTCATTGATTATTAAGAAATTTTGAACATATCTAGAATTTGGATATTTATTTTTAATTTCTAATAATTCATTTTCTTCTCTTGTTTGTATTAATTCTTGTAATATTTCTTTATCTTTTAAATTATTTGAATCAATTTGATAATTTTCAATATTAATAAATTTGTCTTTTTTATTGTTACTTTTTAAAAAATATTTGAGATATTTTATGATCAATAAAAATGTACTAATCCTTTGTTGTCCATCAACAATTTTTTTAGAATCAAGATGGTTACATAAAACAATAGAACCACAATAATATTCATTGGATTTATTTGATATTAAATCATAAATTAGTCTTTCAATTTCTTTTTCTCCTCAATCATAATCTCTTTGATAATATGGAATTATAGAACCATTGGTTTGATCTAGCAATTCATTGATATTTACTTTTTCAATTTTTATATTGTTTGACATAATATAAAACAGTTTACCAGAATAAAAAAAAAAAAAAAGAATGACAAAATTTTAAAAAATTGCAAAGTTTTAAATTTTATTTATTTAAATTATTTATATTTTTGATTTTTATACATAAAGCATTTTTTCTCATGAGAATAAATAATTCCTATTGCTTGAAGAAAACTATAAACTATAGTACTACCAACAAATTTCATTCCTTTATTTTTTAATTCTTTAGAAATTAAATCTGATAAATGAGATTTGCTTTTATCAATTTCATAAATTACTTGATTATTTGTAAAATGTCAAATATAATTAGCAAAAGAATTTCATTCTTTTTGTATAGAAAGAAAAATTTTTGCATTATTAATTGCTGCTTCTATTTTTCTCTTATTACGAATAATATTTTTATTATTTAATAATTTTGAAATTTTATTTTCTTTGTAATTAATGATTTTCAAAATATCATAGTGATCAAATGCTTTAGAAAAACTATCTCTTTTATTCAAGATAATTTCTCATGATAAACCTGCTTGAAACATTTCTAAAATTAATAGTTCTAAAATTTTTTGATCATCATGTTTAGATTGCCCTCATTCTTTATCATGATATTCAACATATTTTAGATTATTAGTATTACATCATTTACATCTAGTTTTGTTCATATATTAAATTACTTAAGCATTTCAAAAATACTATCTATAAGCTCATTTATATTATTGACATTAATTTTTAATATAAAACTAGCAAATTCTTTAACATCTTCATTTGATATTAAAATATTTTTTATTACTTTTTTTTTGGTCTTTTTCTAACGCAATACCTTTTGTTAGCATTTTGTGACAAATAGGACAAAGTTTTACTAAATTCTCTAGAACATCAAATTCTTGTCCGTTTGCAAATGGGATGTTATGATGAATTTCAAAATAATATTTATTGTTTTTTGCATGTATAAAACTTCTATCATTTATATTGTATCTATCAAAACATCCAGAACATTTATCATCTTTTACAATCCTACACATTTCTTTAACAAATATATTCCTTTTTGTTTTAAAATTTTCATTATTGCTTGACATTCCTAATTTTGCTTTTAATACTTTAACTTGAAAATCATTTAATTTTTTGTTTAAAACATTGTCTAAATAAAAATTGACACGATAATTAAACATTGATGATTTATTTATAAATTGTTCAATATTAGTTAAAGATTTGAAATAGGTAATGTATTGATTTTTTTTATCAATACTTCTATTATTGTCAAGAAGTATTTTTTCTTTATATTCATTTAGAATTCCAATATTCTTTATATATCAATCTAGTTTAATTCTAAGTTGTGTATTTCTCTTGTTAATTCCTGTTTTAAATTGTTCTTGTAATTCTCTAAAATTTATATTTAAACAATTTCCTGGAACCGACATATGATCAATTAAAACTATTGCTCTTTTTAATTCAGAAATTGAATCATAGAAATAATCTATAGATATGTAATTCCTAGACAAATCAATACTTCCCCGAGTTTCAATAAAACCTCTTATAAAATTTTTTTTATTTTCATTTAATTTATTCTCGTCTATATATTGTTGTACTAAAAGATTAAAATGAATCATTTGTAAAAATTTTTCTTTTGTTATGTTTGAGTCATTGATGATAATATATGAAGATTTTAAAGATGATAAATTTGCATCTCAAAAAATATCTTTATAATTTTCTTTCCTAGTTTTTTCATTTATTCATTTATTATTTTTGCTTTGTGTATAAAAATTTAAACTTTCTATATATTTTTCAACTAATATATTGCTTAACTTAGTTTTTGTTTTTTTTGATTCTTTGAAACTTGATGGAATTAAAAAATATTTATTGCAACCGGAAACAATAATTCTACTAAAAATTGCTCCATGTAGAAATGGAGAAATTTGAATAAAAGGATTGTTAATTAATTCACTAACTTTCTGCATGTTTTTTGTTAATTATACTTGATTTTCTTTTATTCTATTTTTTGCAATATTAAAATAGTTTTTTTCTTTTTCGATTCCAATAAAAAATCTCTTATTTTTAATGCAAGCAACTCCTGTTGTTCCACTACCCATAAATGGATCGATTATTATGTCATTTGGATTTGTATGTATTTTTATAATATCTTCCATTAATTTTAAACTTTTTTGAGTTGGATGCATTGTTCTTTCTTTTCCTGAAACTACAGGATATTCAAATATAGATCTCAAATAAGGTTTATTTGCTGGTTTGTTAAAAACTCATTTAGATTTATTTTTTACAGACCAGATAGCAAATTCTAAATCTTGAACATATCTTCTTTCAACATTCCTTGGCATTGGATTTGTTTTCTTCCAAATTAATATATCTTTAACAGTTGTTCCGTTTTCTTTTAATATTCTAGATATGTTGCTAATTTCAAGGTAAGAACAAAAAATTATAATAGATCCATTTTCTTTCAATATTTTTAAGTAATTAGGTATTCAATTATATAAATCGAATTTTTCATCTCAATTACCAAAATAAATACCTTTTCTATTTTTTAAAGTATCAAAATTGTTTTCTTTAGAAATTTTATATGGCGGATCCGTTATTATGTGATTTACTTTTATTTTATTTTTAATTAGTTCTTTTATAAATAAATTTGAATCTTTATTGTATAACTCATATTTTGTATTATTTTCATCAATATTTTTTCTATTATATACTTTATTAATTTCTTTTCCTATTTCATAGGAAAGAAGCGGAGGAACAGCATTTCCAATTTGTCTACAAATACTTGTTTTATTACCTAAAAAAATAAAATCGTCGCTAAAACTTTGCAAACGAGCAGCTTCTCTTGGTGTAATAGCACGATTTAAAAAAGGGTGAGAATTTCTTCCGTTTGAAGGCGTATCAAATCTTGTATCTATTGTAGGACTAACTTCATTTCATTTTAATCTAGATCAAGTTGTAGAAAATTTTTGTTTTCCTCACATTTGTTTTGGCAAAGAATTTTTATCTCCCTCTGGCGGAATTAAACTTAATTTTTTTAAAGCTATTTTAGAATGATTTGTAGCTATATGATTAAATAATTTTTTAGACCCCTTCCTTGCACAAAATTGAAAATCACTATTTGGAAGTTGTTTATATTCAGATTCATTCTTTCCTTCACCAGAATTTAGGTAAGCTAAATCAAAAATTGCGTCTTTTACAGTTACTATTTTTGATTTTTTCTCTGGAAAACTAATTATATTTGATTTAGAACCAATTATTATTGTTCTTTCTCTATTTTGTGGAACTCCATAATCTTTTGCATTTAGTACATCGCAATTTAATATATAACCCAGTTTATTGAATTTTTTTTCAATTTCTTTAATAAAAAAACCATTACAACTATAGAACATATTTTTTACATTTTCTATTATGATAATTTCTGGTTGCAATTTTTCTACTATTTCTATAAATTCAATAAAGAGAAAATTTCTCGGATCATTTAGACCTAAATTTTTACCTTTTAAACTAAAACCTTGACAAGGCGGGCCACCAACAATCATATTTACTTTTTTTTCTTTTGATTTTTGAATTATCATATCTTTAATATTTTTTTTTGTTATATCACCTACTAAAATTTCTGTATTTTTGAAATTTTTTTTAAAAGTTTCGGCAGCATTTGAATCAAAATCTACAGCTAAAACCGTTTTAAAATTTTTATTCTTTTCTAAACCGTTTGAAAGTCCACCTGCTCCGCAAAACAAATCTAAAATATTAAAATCCATAATGCATGTAATTTTATATTATTTTTTTGAGGCAAGCAAAAAAAGTTCCTCAAAAAATATAAATTTAAAATAGAAAATTATTTAATTCCAAATGCTTTTTGAATTTTTAAAAGATTTTGATTTGCAATTTCTCTAGCTTTGTTTGCTCCATTTTTTGCTATTTCATCAATACTATTTAACACTTTATTATATTTTTCTTGAAGTTGTTCTAAAAATTCTTTGACTACACTTCCAACTTCTTCTTTCAATTCTTTGTAATCTTTATCTTTAAAATATCTTTCACTTTCTTCTAAATTAATATTTTTTAAAGAAGCATAAATAGTTAGTAGATTCAAAACTCCTGGTTTATCTTCTGAAATATAGATTTTATTTTCACTATCAGTAATTGCTTTTTGAATTTTTTTATAAGCAACTTCGGGTTTGTCTAATAAGTAGATTGAAGCATTTTCATTTTTATCTGATTTTGACATTTTATTTTCAGGGTTTTGTAATGATTTAATTTTTGCTCCAAGTTGAGGAATAATAGGTCTGGGTTCATTAAAATCTAGATTATATTTTTTATTCATTCTTTTCACAAGTTTTTGGCACAATTCAAGATGCTGTTTTTGGTCAATACCAACAGGAACATATTTTGGATTATACAAAATAATATCAGCAGCCATTAATGCTGGATAAACAAATAAACCTGTTGGTATCATTTCAGTACCATTTTCTTGTTTAACAATATTTTGAGATTTATCCTTGAATTGAGTCATTCTTGATAATTCTCCCGTGTTAGTAATAGTTGTTATTAATCAATTTAATTCACTATGAGCACTTATATCTGATTGGTAAAATAGAGTTACTTTATTAGCATCTAACCCACAAGCTAAATAAAGTGCTAAGATATTTTTTTTATTTTCTTTTAAAATTTTTGGATCGATATAAGTTGTTAAAGCGTGAAGATCTGCAACAAAAATATACATATCATATTCATTTTGCATTTTAATCATATTTTTGATAGCACCTATGTAATTACCAAGCGTTAATTTACCAGTTGCTGTAATCCCTGTAACAACTTTTTCTTTCATAGATAAATTATTATATATAATTTAAAAAATTGAGGTAACAATTATGAAAAATATGACTGCTAAAGAGAAATTTTTGTTTATATTCTTACAAATAATAACTTTAGGTTTAATTTGAATTTATTGAAAAAAGCAAGCTAAAAAATATCAAGTGGAAAATACTTTATCTCAAGAAATTAAGGTTGGTATTAACGTAATTAAATTGATTAAAGCAATGGGTGGCCCAAATAACATAAAAGAAGTAACTAACACACACACAAAAGTAAAAATAATGTACAACATAAGACAAAGAGTAGAATTAGAAGAAATAAAAAATATTTCAGGAATAAGTGGTGTTTTTATGAATGATGAAGCTGTAACAATTATTGTCGGGAATTCAGCAGCATCTGTTTGTAAATCAATAATTTACAATACTAATTTAGAGCAAAATAACAAGAATTAAAAATTAATTTCAAATAAAAATGTCCATTTGGACATAAATTTTATTTTTTCTTAATTTTTTTATTTAAGCTTTAACCATTTTTGTTTTAGAAAGAGCATAAATAATAGCTCCAATAACTGGTGGAATAAAGAAAAACACAATGTACCAAATAAAACTTTTAAGGTTAAAGATTTTTATTAGTAAATAAACAACCCCTCCAATTATAGCTCCAAAAATAAATGAACATAATGTTCCAACAATTGTGATTTTGTCGTTTGTTTTAACTTTTGACATAATAACCTTTCATTTAAATTTAATCAAGACAATTTTACTCCTATTCTTTGATAATGATAGAATAAAAGAATGATTTATTATTTGTTTGGGAATGAGAATTATTTGATTGATCAAAAAATTCAAGAAATTATTAGTCAAAATCCTGAAAACCTAATTTTAAAATTTAACTCTGAAGTAAAAATTAATGATGTTATTAATCAAATTTCAACCTTTTCTTTATTTGATACAAATAAAATTTTAATTTTTAATAATTTTCCTTTTTTATTAAAAGCAAATGAAAATGAAAAAGAAGCTATAATTGATGCTCTTAACTTTAAACCAAATTCAACATTAGTCATTTTTACTTCAGAAAAAATAAATGAAAAAACAAAATATAATGATTTATTGAATTTTTTAAAATCTAAAGCAATATGTTTTGAATATAATGAATTGAGTGATAAAGAAATTGCGATTGAAGCAAGAGAAAAAATAAATAAATTAGGTGCTTCAATTAGTGAAATTGATTTGTTTTACTTTTTATCAAAGATTCCGAATAAATTATCAATTGTAATGCAAGAAATAGAAAAATTAGTTTCACTAGATTTAAATATTTCTCGAACTAACATTGATGATTTAGTTCAAAAATATGATTTAAGTTCAGCTTTTGATTTTATTAATTCCTTCCATGATAGAAATGTAGAATTGCTTTTTAAAACTTACTATGAAAAATTAGCTCAAGGAGAAACAATTCAAAATTTTATTAATCAAATAACTAATGTTTTAGAAATTTGTTCAAGAATTTATTCATTGAAAAAATTAAATTATGATGATAAAAAAATAAGCGAAACTTTAAATAAGCATATTTTTGTAGTTAAAAAGAATTCTCAATTTTTAAATGCTATTGGATATTTAAAAATCCAAAAATATTTAGATTTAATTTGTGAAATTGATTCTAAAATTAAATCTGGAGTTTTAGATGATAGAATAGGGTTTGAAAGATTTTTACTAGAAACATTAATAAATTAATCAAAATTATTTAAATTTGTTGCATCATCAATAATTGAAGTATTATTATCAACAACTTTGTTTTCTGTTATTTGTTTTTTTATATTCATATCATTTATATTATTTTTATTTTTTGATTTGAATTTAAAATCTATTTTTGATTCTTTGTGTTTGATTAGTCTTAAGATGTTTTGTCAATGACTAACAGCAACAATTACTGATCCTAATGATAAAAATAAAGGATTAATTCAAAATTGTCCATATGTTATTGTTGTGTCAATATGATTAAAGTATGGACAAATAAAACTTAATAAAGCAATAATAAAAGGAACGGTTATTGATCCTAATGAAACATATCTAGTAATTCCAACAATTAAGAAAAATAATATTGTGCCAATAATAGCAAGAAACAAGCTAATTGAAGCTATCATTCCTAAGAGTGTTGCAGCACCTTTCCCACCTTTAAATTTAAAATATATTGGGAATATGTGACCAATGATAACAAAAAGTAAGATTAATTGTGGCATCAAACCACTAAAAGATTCATTTTTATCTTGCATTAGACCTAATGCAAAACCAAGTCAAAAACTTTTAGAAGTATCTAAGATAAAAACAAGCAATCCAAATTTAAAACCGTGAACTCTCATTGCATTAGTTGCACCAGCGTTACCAGAACCCATTTTTCTTATGTCTTCTTTTTTAGAATTAAATTTTGTAAGAATAATAGAAAAGTTTATTGATCCCAGTAAGTAAGCAAATAATATTCAAAGAATGTTATATAAAGCATTCATATCTATTTTTTGTTTTTCCTTTTTTTATCATTATTTTCGCTATTATCAAAATTTAGTTCGGAAGTATCTTGATAAATGCTTGCAGCAATTTTTAAAATGTGTTGTTTAATAGCATTTGATATTTCTTTATTTTCGATACCATAATCTATTGTTGCTAGAGCAAAACCTTCTATTGAACCAAGATCATATCTTGTTCCATCAAATTCATAAGCATAAATTTTTTCTTCTTTTAAATAATCTGCAAAGCAATCAACAAGGTTAATTTCTTCTCCTTCTTCTTTAGGTTCTAATTTTTCTAGGTACTTAACAATTGAATAATTAAAAATGTAACGACCTAGAATAGCTTTTCGAGAAGGAGCTTTGTTTGCTGAAGGTTTTTCAATAGCTCCAGCTATTTCAAATATTGTATTTTCTTTTTCTTTTTCATTTTTTGGTTTGACAATTCCGTACTTGTTTAATTTTTCATAAGGAACAGTTTGAACACCTACAATTGAAGATTTAACTTTTTGATATTCATCAATCATTTGCTTAATAACAGGAACATCTGATTTAATTAAATCATCACCAAGAATAACTGCAAAAGGTTCGTCTTTAAAAAAACGTGCTCCAGTTAAAATAGCATGTCCTAGTCCAAGTTGTTCATACTGGTATACAACTCTAATAACTGCTTCACGATTTGTTTTTTTAACATGTTTTAAAAGTTCTCATTTATTTTTAGATTTAAGTTCTTTTTCAAGAGGAATATTTGGTTCAAAATATTTCATTATTTCTTGTTTTCTTGTTGAAATAACTAAAATTATTTCTTCGATACCAGAAGCTATTGCTTCATCAACAAGCAAATCAATAGAAGGACGATTCAAAATCGGAACAAGTTCTTTTGGTATTATTTTTGTCATTGGTAAAAATCTAGTTCCTCATCCAGCAGCAGGAATAATTAATTTTTTGATTTTTTGTTCATTTTTCATACTTAAAAATATTAGCATTTTATTTGCTTTTTCAATAATAATAAACTTTAAGTTTATAATTAAACAACAAGTTTTAATAATTTTAATCATAGTGAGGCTTTATTATGAATAACAATTTAGAAAATAGTCATTTTGATTATAATGAAGATCTAGATAGCAAAGAAACGCAAAGAAGAGAAAGACATAATTTTTATAATAGTGAAGATTTGTTTGAATACTATGATGATTTTAATAGTCAAGAGTTTACTAATGAATATTTAACTCCTTCGAACGCAAATAGTCAAAAAATTAATGAAGCCATAAGAAGAAGACAAAGATTAGGAAAAAGTACGAAGGAAATTGTTTCTGCAAAACAAGTTGAAAATACGATAGATGTTGTTTGTATCACTAAAACACTAACTAAAGTTTGAAATACAACAAAAACTAATATAAATACACAAGATATTAACCCTAAGAATCAAGATTTATATGTTAAAAATACTCGAGAAATTGAATTAAATGAAAAAATAATTAATTCTTTAACTGAAAATGCAAAAACTTCATTTGAAAAATTGAATAAAAAATATAAAATGTGTATTGCAAAACTTGAAGAAGTTATCAATTATTTTAGAACAACCGATTCTGACGGTTTTAAATGAAGTGAAGATAAATTAAGAAGTGTTAATGAAGAAAACATTGTAAAAATTAAATACGAATTTAAAAATTGAGTAAATGAAAATCAAAATAATCTTGAAGAAAAAATGTTAAATAAAAAAATGGTAGATTATTCAAAAAGATTAGATATTGAATATAGTGAATTAGACAATATTTTAAGTGAGTTAAAAAAATTCTTAAAAACCAAGAAAATAACTTCAGAAAAAGAAGTAGAAATAAAACCTAAACTTTCAAAAAACCAAAAAGTTTGATTTATATCTCTTTTAATAATTTTATTTTTATCAGTTATTATAGTTGTTGTTTTATTGCTATTGTTTCTAGTTTTTAAGATTTAATTTAGTATTTTATTTGTATTTAATTTTTTTATCTAAAAAATCAATAATAAATTGACCAACCCCTCCATCTTTATTTGTTAATTTAGTAATATATTTTGCTTTCTTTTTAATATGGTCATCCGCATTCTTCATAGCAACAGAATGATGTACAGTAACTAACATTTCTTCATCATTAAATGAGTCACCTATGGCCACTGTGTTTTTAATTTCAATGTCATAATATCTCATTAACAATGAGATGACTTTTCCCTTATCAACACCTATAGCAGAAATATCAAAAATATAAGATTTTCCCGGTCCTTTTGATCAATATGAAAATGATGCAAGATCAGAATATTTTTGATTTAAATATTTTTTTAATTCTTTTGCATCAGTATCTTCTTTTATATCTAAAACAATACCTGTTGGTTTTAAGGGAATTTTATTAATATTGATACCAATATTTAATTTTGGAAATTTATGAAAATTAAAAATCTGTTCTAATTCTTTATCTCTTTTTTGTAACTGAACTCAACCAGGACCTTCAATTGCGATATTTTTAATGTTAGATTTTACAACAGGATCACCAAGAATATAAAGAATTTCATTTAAGTTAATGTATTTAATGTAATCAATAAAAAATTCGTCTGTTGGGTTATGAATATGAGCGCCATTTAAATTAGCAATAATTGTATTTAAACCTAGTTTTTCATAAATATTTTTTGACCCAATTCAAGGACGTCCTGTTATCAAACAAACAATATGCCCTTCGTTAATAGCTTTCTTAATTCCTTTTTTAGTAATGGGATGAATTTCATTTTTAGTACTAGAAGTTAGTAAAGTACCATCTAAATCTATAGCAAATAAGTATTTTTCTTTCATTTTTGACATATCAAATAAATTATAAATTAAATAAATTTTAAGAATTAATCAAAGTTTGAGTCTTTTATTTACAATTTAGTTAAGCATAGTTATGGAAATAAAAATTAAAGGTAATTTCAAAAAATTAATTTTTTCAAATAATAGTAATTTTTTTGTCTATTCTTTCAAAATTTTTTCTAATCAAAAAGAAGAAAAAAACTTGCTCGATATTGGCGATACATCTTATATTAATTTAATTTCTAAAACAAATGATATTGATTTTTTATTAGATTATGAAGTTAATATAAAGAAGGAGATACGTCCTAATTCAAAATATAAAATTAGTTATTTTGTACACACCAAAGAAATAATTGTTTTAAATGAAGATGAAGCAGTAATTCGTTTTTTATCTTCTTCTCTTTTTAAAGGTATTAGTTCCAAAAGTGCAACTAAATTAGTAAACGAATTAGGACCTAATTTTATAGATAAGATAGATAAATTTGAAAATCAAGTAAAAAGTATTGTTGGTAATAATAAAGCTAAAATAATTATCGAAACATTAAATAATAAAAATGAATTTAATGAATTATCAAAAATTTTTATAAGTGAAAATTTATCTATTTCAATTTTAAATTATTTAAATGAATCTAAAAAAACTAAATTAAAAGATTTTTTTGAAAAAAATATTTTTGATTTAGTAGAAGAAGATGTGTTTTTTGATTTTAATAAAATTGAAAAAATAGCAAAAAGATTTTTTTTAAATTATTCGATAGAACTTTCAAATAAATACTTAATTTTATTTGAAATAAATAAATTAGAAAATTTAGGATCTACTGTAAATCAAATTGAAGATATTTTTAATAATATAAATCAATATCGTTTAATAGGCATTGATGAATTTAAAAATCATTTAAAAATTCTTTTGAATGAAAATAAAATTATCATTCATGAAAATAAAAAAAGTTTAACTTCGTATAAAATGTACCAAAAAGAAAAATTTATTTGCAAACAGATTAAAAATTTAGCATTTAAAAATTTGGATTATAAAATTAATAAAAAAGAAATAATTGTTGATAAATTAGATGAAAATCAGCAAGAAGCGATTATTAAATCATTAAACAATAATTTTTCTATAATAACCGGAGGTCCTGGTACTGGAAAGACTTTGTTAATTGATCTAATAATAAAGAATTTGAAGAAACTTGGAATAAAAAATATTGAATTATTAGCTCCAACAGGGAAAGCTGCTACTCAAATAAGTTTTAGAACTAATGAAAGCGCAAAGACATTTCATTCTTTTTTAAAATGAAATCAAAAAACATTTGAAGTAAATAAAACTAATCCTTCAGATGCTGAAATCATTATTATTGATGAATTTTCTATGATAGATATAAATTTACTTTATTCGTTACTTATAGCATGTCCAAGATTAAAACATTTAATTGTTGTTGGTGATAAAGATCAGTTACCTTCAATAGGACCAGGATATTTATTAAATGATTTTATTGATTCAAATAAGTTTAATGTCACAGCATTGGAAAAAATTTATCGTCAATCAGAAGGTTCATTAATATCTAAAAATTCGGTGTTAATAAAAAACAATATTTTTCCTTTTTTTGATGATAATGAAAGTCAATTTATTGATATTGAATCATTGAATTTTAATATTAACGAAATACTTGAGAAAGATATTAAAAAACATTTGAATTCTAATTATGATTTATTAGATTATCAAATTCTGATTCCTATGTATAATGGTAAATTTGGTATTGATGAAATAAATAATATTTGTCAAAAATATATAAATGAAAATAAAAATTATTTATTTAAGATAAATGAAAAAATTTATTTCAAAAACGACAAAGTTATTCAATTAGAAAACGACAACAACAAAAATATTTTTAATGGAGAAATTGGTTTAATTTCAAATGTTAAAAATAAAGAAGATAAATTAGATGAAATAGACAAAATTTTTGTTGAATTTTCAAATAAAAGAATCGTTGAGTATAGTCCTAGCGAATTTACTAAAAATATAAAATTAGCTTATGCTATTTCTATTCACAAATTCCAAGGAAGTGAATGTTCAAATGTTTTGTTAATTTTAGCCCCTGAGCACCAATCCATGTTAACTAAAAAATTATTTTATACAGCTTATACAAGAGCAAAAAAAGAGATAAAAATTATTTCATCAAAAAAATTAATTCAAAAAAGTATTGATACAGATTTTGATTCATTTAGAAAATGCAATATTTTAAAGTTTTTAAATGATTTATAATACATACTTATGAAGTTAATTGTTGGTTTAGGTAACCCAGGAGACGAATATATTGACACAAGACATAATATAGGTTTTCAAGTTATTGATCAAATTGCAAAAACAAACAATATAAAAATTAATCAAAATAAATTTGATTCATTAATTTATGTGAATGAAGATTTTATTTTAATGAAACCTATGACTTTTATGAACCTTTCAGGAGAAGCTGTAAAAAAAGTAATGGACTTCTATAAAATATCACACAAAAATATTTTAGTTGTTTGTGATGAATTAGATATTAAGGTTGGTCAAGCAAAGATTAAATTATCAACTTCTTCAGGTGGACACAATGGAATTAAAAGTATTATTGAAAATTTAAATACTTCAGAGTTTTATCGTTTAAAAATTGGTATTGGTCGCCCAAAAACAAAATCTGAATCAATTTCTAAATATGTACTTAACAAATTTGATGAAAAGCAAAAAAATATCATTCAAAAGGTTATAGATCAAGCAACTGATGCAATTATGAGTTACATTTATAATGATATTAACTATGTTATTAACAACTTTAATAAAAAAGGATAATAAAGTATGAAATTATTAGCTGTTAGTGGTGGAGTTGATTCAATGCTTCTAGCACATAAATATAGAAATAAAAATGTTATTTTAGCTTATGTTAATTATAACGTTAGAAAAGATACTCATATTGATCAAAAAATTGTGGAAGAATTTGCAAAAAAAAACCAATTAAAATTAGAAAAATTAATTTTAAAAAAAAGTGTTAAACCAAACAGAAACTTTGAAAATTGAGCTAGAGAAATTAGATATGATTTTTTCAAAAAAATTTATCAAAAATATAATTGTTCTCAATTATTAATTGCTCATCATAAAGATGATTTTTTAGAAACTTGTTTAATGCAAAAAGAAAAAAACAAAGATAAACTTTTTTATGGAATAAAAAAGAAAACGACTTTTAAAAATATGAAAATAAATCGTCCTTTTTTGTTTAAGTACTGAAAAACAGAAATTTATGATTTAGCAAAAAAAATGAATATTCAATATCACGATGATTATACTAATTTTGATTCAAAATATAAAAGAAATGAAATTAGAAATAATTATTTGAATAATCTAAGCATAGATAAAAAAGAAAAAGAACTTCATGAGTTTTTAGAATTAAATAATAAGAATAAATCAAAAATAGCAGAGATAAAAAATGAATATAAAAAATGAAGAAAAACTTTTTTTAATACCAGGACCTTTATTAGTTTGTCGTTTAAAGATGAATTAATTAAACTTTTTATCAATAGAAGATCAACAAATGTAAATTTAAGCAAAAACATTATTTCTAACATTATTTTGTTTATTAAATCTAGAAATAACAGAAAACAATTTAAGTTATCAAAAAATGTTTTTCTTATCAAAAAAAATAATAAACTTTTTTTAGATAAATAAAAAGTCAGGTTTTGCTTTTAATTGACTAATAATTCAATTCTAAAAAAACACTTTATAGTAAAATTAATATTTAAATACATTTAAAAAGGAAATTGAATGGACAATAAACCAGCTAAAAGAAGAATTTCTTGATTGTCAATAATACTTGTAATAATTGTAGGTCTACTTTTGTTTTGACTTATTTGAACTTTAACTCATCCTGGTCCTAAGTCTATAGGAATTGGTAGTTTTCAAGCGATGATTTTAGAATCGCTATATGGAACTGATGCTAATCATCTTGGAGTTACAAGTAGCACTGCGGGATTTGAGCATGCAATTTCTGACAAGAACATAATAGATTGATCTAAAGTAAATTATTCATATTTAGATTTTCAAAATAATAATTGGAAAGATAAATTTAATTTAGAAGATTCTTATTATTTTTCAAAATTTAATATTTCAGATTTTCAAAGACAAATAACTTTTACATATAGAGGTCAATCATATATTATGGGTGCTTCTCAAGGTTTGATTGATTCATTAAGTAAATATATTGCTGGAATTGATGGAGTAACAGTAGATTGATTACCTTTAGAACTTAGAGGTAATATGAATAAAATTTTCGAAACAGTAAAAGATGGAAAACAATTATTTGCAGGTAGTTTTACTTCTTCTTATGTTGTTCAAGAAAGTACTTGATATAAATTATTGGTTTCTTTTGGTCCTGTTTTACTAATTTTTATTTTAATGTACTTCTTATATAGAGCACAAATGAGAGCTGGTGGAGGTATTTTTAATCCTGGTAAAAATCAAGCACAAAAAATTATTTCAGATAAAAAATTTAGTGATATTGCAGGAAATGAAGAAGTAAAAGAAGAAGTAAAAGAATTAGTTGATTATTTAAAACAACCACAAAAATATGCAGCAGCAGGAGCAAGAATTCCAAAAGGAATTCTTTTAGGAGGTCCTCCTGGAACAGGAAAAACTTTGATTGCTAAGGCGACTGCCGGTGAAGCCAATGTTCCTTTTTTCTTTATTTCTGGTTCAAACTTTGTCGAAATGTATGTTGGTGTTGGTGCTAAACGGGTAAGAGAGTTATTTAAAGAAGCTAGAAAAGAAGCGCCAGCTATTATTTTTATTGATGAAATTGATGCTGTTGGTCGTTCAAGAGGAGCGGGAATTGGTGGTGGAAACGATGAAAGAGAACAAACATTAAACCAATTACTTGTTGAAATGGATGGTATGGCTGAAAATAGTGGTATTTTAATTATGGCTGCAACAAATAGAACAGATGTTCTTGATCCTGCTTTATTAAGACCAGGACGTTTTGATAGAACAATTACTGTTAATTTACCTGATATTAAAGAACGTGAAGAAATTCTTAAATTGCATGCTAAAGGCAAAAGAATTGATTCAGATATTACATTTAAAAATCTTGCTAAAAGAACACCAGGTTATTCAGGAGCTCAGCTTGAAAACGTTATTAACGAAGCGGCATTACTTTCAGTTAGAGAAGGAACTGGAGTAATTACAAAAAATCAAATTGATGAAGCGATTGATCGAGTGATGTCAGGTCCTGCAAAAAAAACAAGAACTATTTCTCCTGAGGAATTAGAAATGGTAGCTTATCATGAAGCAGGGCACGCTGTTGTTGGACTTAAAGTTCCTGGAGGCAATAAAGTACAAAAAATTACTATTATTCCTCGTGGTAATGCAGGCGGATACAATTTAATGCTCCCAGAAAAAGAAAAATATAATAAATCTAAACTAGAATTAGAAGCAATGATCAAATCATACATGGGTGGTCGTGCTGCCGAAGAAATAATGTATGGAAAAGAAAATATTTCTACAGGTGCTGCTGATGATATTCAAAGAGCAACTTCAATTGCTAGAAGAATGGTAACAGAGTGGGGTATGTCTTCATTAGGACCTGTTCAATATGAAGAACCTGAAGGGTCAGTATTTTTAGGTAGAGATTATACTAAATCAAAAATTTCAGATGCTCTGTCACAAGAAATTGATAATGAAGTTAGAAAAATTATTGTTAATGCCCAAAAAGAAGCAATTAAAGTTATTAAAGAAAATAAAGAATTATTAGAATTGATAAAAACACTTTTATTAGAAAGAGAAACAATAGTTGCTGAAGAAATTGAATATATAGAAAAAAACATGAAACTTCCACCCAAAGAAAAAGTTGAAGAAATTAAAACAAAATCAAAAATTAATGTTGATGAAATGTTAGATACAATAGAACAAAAAAATGAAACAAATGATAATCAAGATAATACAAAAACAACAACGCGTCCCTTTGATGAACATTAATTATTGAGTATAAATTATGAAAAAACTTTTTATAGTTGGGACTCCAATTGGAAATTTTGAAGATATTACTTTGAGAGCACTCAGAACTCTTAAAGATGTTGATGTTATTGCTTGTGAAGATACAAGAAATAGCCAAAAACTTCTAAATCATTTCCAAATTAAAAATAAAAAATTAGTTTCATATCATAATTTTAATGAAAAACAAGCAACCAAGAAAATTATTGATTTATTAACTAATCAAAATTTAAGTGTAGCTCTTATTTCGGATGCTGGTATGCCCACTATTTCAGATCCTGGTTATCAATTAATTTTTGAAGCTAAAAAAAATAATTTAGAAGTTGAAATTATTCCAGGAATTTCAGCTTTAACAACAGCAATAACAATGAGTTCAATGGGACCTGAGTTTACTTTTTTAGGTTTTTGCAAAAATACTAAAGAACAACAAAAAAGACAAATTGAAAATCTTTTACCTGGTACTTATGTTTTTTTTATTCCTCCTCATAAATTAATTATTTTTCTAGAAATTATTGAAATTCAAAATTTCTCTTATGAAATTTTTATTGCTAGAGAAATGACAAAAATTCATGAATCATTTTATTGAGGAAATGTACAAGAAATTAAAGAAAAAATAAAAAGTAATTTAAGAGGAGAAATTACTTTAATTTTGAAAATCAATAAAACAAAAAAAGAAAAAGTTAATAAGTATAAAAAGATATAGCAAAGTGATATACTTTATCGATATAGAAAGTCTACTTAGAGATTGTCTTTTTTAAAATCCAAAACTAAAATTTAAAGGAGTCAAAATGTTTCGATATTTTAATAAAAAAACAACAATAATTATTTTGATTTCTTTCTTTTTTTTAATTTTTGAATCTTTTATTGGAATTTGCGAAACAGATTTTATAAGAGCAATGATGTTTCGAGCAGCTTCACCAACTTGAAGTGAAAGTTTAAGAGAACAAATTGGTTCACCTAATATTGTTGCTCTGTATAAATTAGGAACTTTAAATTTATCTTTAATTACATTTTCTATCTTGATATTCGGAGTAATTTGTGGAGCAATTGGAGTATGACTAGCATCTAAATGAGTGGCCTTATACACTGCTGAAATGAGACTAAAAGCTTACCAAAAAATTCAATCGTTTTCATATGAAGATATTGATAAGTTTTCTCCTTCTTCATTAGTGACAAGAATTACAACAGACGCTGAGCTTGTTAATACATCTTTATCATTTAGTTCTAAATTTATAGCCTCAGGTATTTTTTCAATTATTTTTGGTGTTATTAAATCTTCAATTGATTATCCTAATTGAGCTTTTATGTATGGAATAACTGTTCCTATCATTTTTGTTGCAATGGGAATTATTGTTTATTTTGCAATGCCATATATGAAAAAAGGGCAAAAAGATACTGATGATATTAATAAACAAGTTCGTGAAACTATTTTGGGTATTAGAGTTGTAAAAGCTTATAATCTAGAAAACAACCAAAGAAACAAATTTGAAAAACCTAATCAAAATTTAACGTTTTCATGATCAAGAGCTTATGGTTTAATTGGTGCAATTATGCCTCTTTTACAATCAATTATTACAGGAACAATGATTATTATTTATTTTTTAGCATTTAATAATTATGACAATATTAAGGGAGCTTCTGAAATAATCGGATTTGTTGGTATCATGATGCAAGTTCTTTTCGGTTTTATCATTATCATTGTTTCAATTACTCAAATAGCTCGTTCTTTACCATCTTTTAAAAGAATTAATGAAGTTACAGGATATAAACCTAGTTTAACATTTAATGAAAATTCAACATATCAAATAACAAAAGGAGAAATTGAATTTAAAAATGTTTCTCATTCATTTTTAAATGATGATAATAAGGATGTTTTAAAAAACATTAATTTTAAAATAAAACCAAAAGAAAGAATTGGAATTATTGGTGGAACTGGTTCTGGAAAATCAACTCTAATAAACTTAATAGGTCGGCTATTTGATGCTTCAAAAGGGGAAGTTCTAATTGATGGAATTAATGTTAAGGATTTTTCATTCAATGAGATTAATTCTAAAGTAGCGATTGCAATGCAAACTGCAACTTTATTTTCAGGAACAATTAAATCAAATATTGCTTATGGTTTGAGTGACGATTTATCTGAAGAAGAAAAAATAAAAGAAATCGAAAAAGCAGCAAAAGCAGCAGAGGCTTGAGAATTTATCCAAAAAAAAGATGGTTCTTTAGATGCCTTGGTTGAACAACGTGGAAAAAACTTTTCTGGTGGACAAAAACAAAGAATTTCAATTGCTAGAACAATAGCTAAAAAATCAAAAATTGTTATTTTTGATGATTCGACTTCGGCACTTGATACCGTCACCGAAAGAAAAGTACAAGCAAATATTAGAAAATATAATGATGCCACAACAATAATAGTTGCTCAAAGAATTTCTTCTGTTGAAGAACTAGATAGAATTATTGTTATGAATGATGGTGAAATTGTTGGGTTTGATACTCATTGAAATTTATTAGCAAATAATGAAATATATCGTTCAATTACTGCATCTCAACTAGGAACAGAAGAATTAAATGAAATACTTCGAGAAAGGGGGTTGAAACAAATTGAAAAATAATAGTCATACTTCAAAACAAGAAAAAATATCTTTTAGAAAAAGATATATAGAACCAATTTCTTTTTTGTGAAAATATATTAAAGAATATAAAAAAACATTTATTTTTGTTTTATGTGCTTCCTTTATTGTTTCAATGATTTATTGCGGAATTTTAATTGGTCAGTATTTTTTTATGGAATTTATTACTGATTCACTATTTGATGGTGTTAAAACCACATTCGAAAAAAATGGAGTCACTTTGTTTGTAGTTCTTTTATTTGTGGCTTTAATTTTTTTAATAATTCTCTATGTTGTTCAATCATTTGTCGTAGCAAAAGTTGCTCAATATACTGGTAAATCGATTAGAAAGGATTTATATTTTAAAATATTAGAATTAAAACTTCAATATTTTGATTCTACACCTTCGGGTGACATTATGTCAAGATTGACAAATGACATTAATAACATTACTCTAGCATTAACTCAAAATGTGACTCAATTTTTAGTTAGTGGTTCGCAAATTGTATTCTTTTTAATTACTTTATTACTATTTTCTCCAATTTTAGGAGCAATAGCATTTCTTTTTGTTCCAATTCAATTATCGGTTGTTTATATTTTGTTTAAAAAAGCTCAACCTAATTTTTATAAAAAACAAATTGCTTTAGGAGATATTAATGGTTTTATAGAAGAAACTATTTCAGGGCAAAAAGTTATCAATAATTTCAATAAACAAAATTTAGTTATTAATATTTTTAAAGAAAAAAATCAAAATATCAAAGGCATTTCTTATAAATCAGATTTACTATCTTCATTATCTTCGCCTTGAAATACATTAATGGGAAATGTATTGATTGCTTTGATGTTTGTTTTATCAATGGTTTTTTCAATAAATAATTTCGATTTTGGAGGTATTGTTTCAACAACAGAAAATGGGAAAACAAGCGTACCGCTTGTTATGTCTTTGTTAACAGCAATTATGTCATTTGCAAGAAATTTTTCTAACCCTATTTATCAAATTTTTCAATTATTAACTATTTTACAAGGTGCTATTGCTGGTACTAATCGTGTAATGGTAATTAAAGATCAAAAAAATGAAGTAATTGAAAATGAAGATTTTACTCTAAAAAATGTTAAAGGACATATTCAGTTTAAAAATTTAACTTTTTCTTATGATGGAAAGAAAGATATTTTAAAAAATATTGATTTAGATATCAAACCTGGGCAAGTTGTTGGGATTGTTGGTCCTACAGGGAGTGGTAAAACAACAATTATTAATTTATTAACTAAATTTTATGATGTTACAAATAGCAAAAGTGATATTTTGATTGACGATATTTCAATTAAAAATATTACAAAAAATTCATTAAGAGATGAAGTTTCAATTGTTTTGCAAGATACTTACATTTTTGGAGATACTATTTTTGAAAATATGCGTTATGCTAATCCAAGTGCAACTAATGAAGAAATTATTTCAGCAGCTAAAAAAGCAAATGCTCATTCTTTTATCATGTCTTTAGAAAAAGGATATGATACTGTCTTAGAAAATAATGCCGATGAACTTTCACAAGGACAGAGACAATTACTTGCTATAGCAAGGGCATTTTTGAAAAAATCTTCAATTTTAATTTTAGATGAAGCAACTTCATCAGTTGACACTAAAACAGAAAAAGATATTCAAAGAGGAATGATTGAATTGTCAAAAAATAAAACAACATTTATGATTGCTCACCGTTTATCTACAATTAAACATGCAGATATTATAGTTGTTCTAAAAGATGGAGAAATTTTAGAAAAAGGAAATCACAGCGAACTTTTAGAGTTGGGTGGTTTCTATGCTAATATGTATAATTCAAAATTAAATACACCTGAAGATATTTAAATAAATTTTAAAAATAAAATTAATTTATTATTTTTCCCTTTCTTAACCGAAAGGGATTTTATTAATAAATTTGAAAAAGGAATTAATTATGAAATATATTAATTATTTAAAAAACAAAAACTTATCAAAAAATACAATTAAAATTTATTTAAGAGAATACTATAATTGAAACAAATATTTAAAGGATAGAAAAACAAATAAAACATTATTTGTTAAGTATCTAACAAATTATAGTAAAAGTCACCAACCTAATAGCATACATTTGGTTTATTCGTCAATTATTTCGATTTTTAGATTTGAAAAAAGATGAAAATTAATTAATCAATGCAAAGATATTAAGTTACCTCAAATTCAACAAAATAACAAAACTATTATTTCATTAGAGCAATATTATAATGTAAAACAAATTATTCAATTTAATACATGAAGAGAAAAAAGAAATTGATTAATTTTTTCTTTTTTATTTTTAACAGGAATAAGAGTAAGTGAATTATTAGAATTTAATAAAAATAAAATTTATGAAAATAACAAATTAAAAATAAAAGGAAAAGGCAATAAAGTAAGAGTTATTTTTTTAACTAATTATTTAATTGAATTATTAAATAATTGAAAAGCTTATAGAATAGCAATTAGTAAAAAAAATAAAATATTATCAATAAAACAAATTAATTTAATTGTTCAAAAAATATCAAAAAAATATTTTAATAAAAATATAACTCCACATGGATTAAGAAGAAGTTTTGCAACAAATTTGTTAAAAAATAATGCAAATATTGAGATAGTTAGAAAAACTTTGGGTCATACTAATATAAACACAACATCAAGATACTTACAATTTAATGATGATGATATTATCAATGAAATAAATACTATTATAAATTTGTAAAATTTATAGCATATATTTTTCTCTAATAAAGATTTTGAAATTTTAGATTTAGAAAATAAAATAAACACAAAAATTTAATTATTAATAGTTCGTATTTCGTATAAAAATGTGCGAAAATTTTGAATAATTTATTAGAAATTAAAAACTGATTGGATTAAGCTTTTTACTAAATTAATTTTTAAATTTTGAATTTTTAAGATGATAAAAATATAATTAAGAGTGTCAAGCAAAAAAACTTGACACCTTGTGGTAAAATTGTTTTATATTCAAGGAGGATCTATGGTTAAAATTAGATTAAAACGTATGGGTAGCAAATTTAATGCTTTTTATAGAATTGTTGCTGCTGATGCAAAAGCCCCTAGAGATGGTCGCTTTATCGAAGAATTAGGATATTATAATCCACATAGTAAAGAACTAAAAATTGATAAAGATTTGGCTTTTAAGTGATTGTCAAATGGTGCAAGATTAACAGACACAACTAAAGATTTATTTACAAAAGAAAAGTTGCTAGAAGAATTTAATAAGAATAAATCTAAAAAAGTTGTTAAAAAAACTAAATCTAGAAAAAAAACAAAAATTAGTGATAAAAAATTAACAAAATCTAAAAAAACTACAGCTAAAAAAGAAGAAAAATAATTAATGAAAATCAATTTCTTAACAATTTTTCCTAAGTATTACAATGCTTTTAAAACCGAATCTATTGTAGCTAAAGCAATAGAGAAAAAAATTATCGAAATTAATATAATTGACTTTCGTAATTTTACGTTGAATCGTCAAAATAAAGTAGATGATGAAATTTATGGTGGTGGTTCAGGTATGTTGTTAATGATTGAACCAATTGATCGAGCGTTAGAATCAATTAAAGAAAAAACAAAAGTAATTCTAATGTCTCCGCAAGGAAAACCATTCACTCAACAAAAAGCATTAGAATTATCAAAAGAAAAGTCATTAACGTTTATAGCAGGTAGATATGAAGGTTTTGATGAAAGAATTTATTCATTAATTGATGAAGAAATTTCTATTGGTGATTACGTTTTAACTGGTGGTGAATTACCTTCAATGGTTGTAGCCGATTCAGTTATTAGATTAATACCAAATGTTATAAAGAAGGATTCTTATGAAAACGATTCCTTTCAAAATAATCTTCTAGATTATCCTCAATATACAAGACCTGCAGAATATAAAGGAATGAAAGTTCCAGAGGTGTTATTAAATGGAAATCATAAAGAAATTGAAAAATGAAGAAAAGAAAAATCATTAGAAAATACAAAGAAGAAAAGACCAGATCTTCTAGAAAGGAAAAATTATGATTAGTAATTTAATGGAAAAAGTTGAGCAAAAACAAAAACGAAGTGATTTACCAAATTTTCAAATCGGTGATAATGTTAAGGTCCATGTAAGAATAAAAGAAGGAGATAAATCAAGGATTCAAATTTTTGAAGGTCTTGTTATTGCTAAAAAACATTCAGGTACTAGAGAGACTTTTACAGTAAGGAAGATTTCTTATGGGATAGGTGTTGAAAGAACATTTCCACTTCACAATCCAAATATTTCAACAATTGAAGTTATAAGAAGAAATAAAGTTAGAAGAGCAAAACTTTATTATATGAGAGATTTAAAAGGTAAATCAGCTCGTTTAAAAGAATTAAAAATTAAAAAAAGTTAATACAATATGAAAAGAACATTTTTGTTTATTTCAATTCCATTATCTGTTTTGCCGTTAATTTCTGTTGTATCTTGCGGTTCTTCTTCAACAGAATATTATGTTATGCCTTGAACTATTGATGAAGAAAAAATTAATGAAATAAAAAAAGATGATTGACAATCTTTTAATGACGAAATTTTATCTTTAGACAAATTAAAAAAAGTTATTAAGAATAAAGAATATACTGTTGAAAATAATAAAAAGATTTATTATATTGATCGTTATACAAAAGAAGCTTTTGAAAATAATTGATTTGAAAAAATTGCTTTTGATAAAGATAAAGATAATAAACCTGGTAGATTGATTATTAAAATGAAATCAATTAATATAGTAAATCAAAAAGAAATAAAAAATCCATATCGTTTTTCTAATGGAAAGTTAGAAATAAACTATTAGATTTATGGATCAAAAAATTAGAATTGGAATCGTAGCAGAATATAATCCATTTCATAATGGGCATATTTATCAAATTAACGAAGTTAAAAAAAGGTGACCTAATTCTTCTATTGTTGTTGTAATGCCAGGAAAATTTGTTCAAAGAGGAGAATTATCAATTGCTTCATTTGAAGAAAGAAAAAAAATAGCATTAGAAAATGGTGTTGATGAGGTCTATGAATTGCCTTTTTTATTTGCTACACAAGCAGCTCATATTTTTGCTCAAGGAGCAGTTTTAGAATTAAACAAACATAATATTAATATTTTAGTTTTTGGTTCAGAAACTAACAATATTGACGATTTTTTTCTTGTTGCAAAAACAATTAAAAATAATGAAAATAGTTATTATGAATTAATAAAAAAAGAAATGAAAAAAGGAACCTCTTTTCCTAAAGCAAACCAAATAGTTCTAGAAAAAATAATTGATAAATCTTTTACAATGCCAAATGATATTTTAGGTCTTGAATATGTTAAAACAATTATTAATTTTAATTTAAATATTGAAGCATATTCAATTAAAAGAAATATTGGATTTCATTCAGATAAAGTTTTTAAAAATATAGCTAGCGCTACTCATATAAGAAAATTAATTTTTGATCAAGATAATTCATATCAAAAATATACACCTATGAGATTTGACAAATTACCAGATAGGATTGAAAATTATTATTCTATATTTCAAGAAATTGTAATTAATTCTCCAAAGGAAAAATTAAAATCAATTAAACTAATGAGCGAAGGAATGGAAAATTTATTTAAGAAAAATATTAATGCTAAAACATATGATGAATTTGTTCGTTTAACAAATTCTAAAAGATATACCTCTAGCAGAATAAAAAGAGTAATGCTATATGTTTTATTAGGTATTAAAGATATAGACAATAATTAATATATAATTAATTACTGTAATATGAGTAATTGAGTTGTATGATTAATATTTGGCCTTTTAATAGTAGCATTAGTTGGATTCTTAGTTTTTTCGTTTGTAAAAGATAAAAGAAAAAATAAAAAAATAATTCAAAAAAGAATTGAGTTAAGAAGAGCAACTGCAAAAACATCAAAAGAATTAGCTATTCGTATCTATACATTAATTGAAATGAATGATGAATTTTTAAAAGAAGTTAAACCAGGATTTTCGAAGGTAAAGATGAAAAATGTTAATGCAACTTCTAGAAATTTTTTAAAAGAAATTTATGATTCTAAAGCTTTTAAAACTCTTTACATTGAATCAGATGAAGCTGATCCAATGTATGCAAAAAATATCAAAAATTTAATTGATACAAGTTCTAATTTATGAGCTAAATATTGCCAAGAAGAAATTTTATATTTTAAAGAATTTCATGACGAACTAAAAGATGATGAAATTTTTGAAACAATTAAAAATGAAACGAAAAATACTATAAAAATAAATTTTGATAGGGAAGTAAAGAATAATGAATTTGCCAAATAAATTAACAATATTAAGAATTGTTCTTGTTATCCCATTAATAATTCTTTTTTGCTTGTTTATTTGATATGCTTCTTTTGTTGAAGACTTACTATCTTTTAAAGATGTAGACATTCACACTAAATCTCAATACTTTTTATATGCAATAGGAATTGTATTTATTTTGTCAATGATAACTGATTTTATTGATGGTAGATTAGCAAGAAAAAATAATCAAATAACTACTTTTGGTAAATTATTTGATCCTCTTGCAGATAAGATTATAATTTCAACCATTTTAATTTTTTTGTCATTTTTAAGTTATACATACCTAATATTAGTTGTTATTTTTATTATGAGAGATTTAATTGTTGATGGTTTTAGAAATTTGTCAGCATCTAATAATTTGAAAGTTGAAGCTTCAATTTATGGAAAATTAAAAACTATTTTTCAATCAATAGCAATCCCTATGATTTTGTTTTTGATTCCGATAATTAATGCAAACGTATGATGGCACTTATTTTTATTGAATTTACCTATGATTATTGCAGTTTTAATGTCTTTATTTTCTGGTTGAATGTATTTTAGACAAGTATTACCATTATTAAAAAAGGATAAATAAAATGAACAATATAAAACTAACTATCATCATACCTTCATATAACGTAGGTTCATTTATTACAAAAGCTTTAGAATCAATTAAGAATCAATCAATTAAGAATCAGTATGAAGTTTTAATAATTGATGATGGTTCAAAAGATGACACAGGGAAGATTGTAAAAGAATGAATAGAAAAAAATAATTTGTCAAACAGTTTTAAATACTATTTAAAGACTAATGGTAATTGAGGTTCAGTTATCAATTATGTAAAAGATAAAAAACTTGTAAATGGAAAATATATTTCTATATTAGATGCTGATGATTATTTTTTAGATAATTGTTTTGAAAAAGTTTTTTTACATATTGACAAAAATTATGATTTGATAGTTTCTAATTTTTTTAGAAAAAGAAAAAATAAATTAGTCAACACAAAAGTTATGTTTTCTTCGAAATCAAAAGTTTTAAAAAAAGAAAGAAGTTTTAGTGCTTGATCAATTCCATTATGTAAATTTTTTAAATATGAATTATTTAATCAATTAGAAAATTTAAAAGAAAATGTTTCTTATCAAGATCAAATTTTATTTAATCGTTTTTTAATAAGATCTAAATCTATTTATTTTATTAAAAAAAATCTAGGTGTTTATTACGAAAACAGAGAAGGATCTTCAACTAGAGCGGCATGAAATGAAAATCGAATAAATTTATGATGTGAAAATATGAATAATTTACTTGCATTAGATTCTAGAGAAGTTAACGCATATGTTATGATGATGATTGATTATTGCTATAGAAATAGTTCTAAAGAGTTAAAACATTTAGTTAAAATTGAATCTAAATATATTGAAAAATTCAAGAAAGCAAAGTTTACTTGATTATATTTTGGGACTAGGATATTAGCAAAATTTATTTTTACTATTAGTACAAGAAAAATTATTAAAAATAGTAAACAAAAAAAGTAAATATTAGTTATTCTAATTCATTTTGTGAATACTGTTTAAATTGTTTTTTTTGTTCTTCAGTTTCTTGTTCTAACTTTTCAATTTCCTTATTTTGTTCTTCAATTTTTTTAGATATTTCCATTATAGTGTAAATTTCAGATATTTTTTCTTCCATTTCAATTCTAAATTTTTGTTCATTTTGAACTAATAGAGCTTTTAAATTATCAACCTCATTTTTTAGAAAACTAATTTCACGTTCTTGTTCAGAAACTAATGAAGTTAATTTTTGATTTTCATTCATTAAATTATTTATTTCTTCATTTTTATTATTGATAATTTCCATTTGCTCTATTTGTTGTTCTTCGATATCATCAAGTAATTTTTCAATTTCAAAACTATCATTTAAATTTATTGATTTGCTTCTAAATTTTGACATTGCCTTCCTCTTTCTCTAAATAAATTATATGACTAAATCTTTTAAAATAAAAAAATCCTAATTGTCTAGGACTTTTGATTATTTAGTTTAACATCAAGATTTATCTTCTTTTTCTGAATGTTGAGAATCCATTAATATTAATTTCATTAGTTTTTGCAATTCTGTTTAGTCTATCTCTATATGATTGAAATCTTGCATCTCTTTCGTATTGTTCATTTCTAATTTCTTCAAGTTCTTGTGTTTGTTCTTGAAGTCTTTTGCTCAATTCTTCAACTTCTTTTGTTTTTTCTTTAGCAAGTTCTTCTTGTTGAACTTTTTGTGTTTCAATTTCACTTCTTAAGTAATCAATTTCATCACTTAATTTATTTGAAAATTCAATTTCTTGTGTGTGTTGTTCTTCAATCTGTCTTTTTAACATTTGGATTTCTTCTTGTGCTTTTTTAGATTCTAAACTAGCAAGCATTTTTTCTTCCATCTCTTTTTGTTTTTGCAAAATTTCAATTTCTTTAGCTCTAATTGCTTCTTGTTGTTTTGCTTGTTCTAATAAAAGTTGTTTTTGTAATTCTTCCACTTTTTCTTCGTTTCTACGTTTTTCATAGTTTTCTTTTTCAGTTTCTTTTAATGTTTTGATTTCTTCCACTAATTTATCTGTAAATTCTTTCTTTAAATTTGCAATTTGTTCTTCTTTTGATTTTGTTAATTCAATGTATTGTTGTTGTTGCATTTCTAATTGTTTTTTCAAATTTTCAATTTCATTTTTTTGTTTTTCGTTTTCAAAAGAAATCTTGTTTTTATACTTTACATCTTCAATTTCTTTTTCTAATTTTTCATTAAATTCTTCTTTTAATTCATTTTTCTCAACATCTTTTTGTTCTATTATTTTGTTTAAATCTTCAATTTCAGATTCTTGAATTTTTTGAATTTCTATTTGTTTTGTTTGTTGAATTTCAATTTCATCAATTAGTTTTTCTATTTCTAATTGTTGTTGCAAATCTTTTTGATCCATAAATTTTCTCCTTATTTGGACATTCTAGTTACTAAAATTGTATACAAAATTTTACCATAATATATAATAATTATTGAGTTTGTTGATAGAAGAATATTGGAGAAAAAACTAATGAGAAAAAAAATTATTATTGGAAATTGAAAAATGAATAAAACTTCAAAAGAAGTTAAGGAATTTTTTGAAGAGTTTAACAAGAAAGAACTTAAAACTAGGTCAAACACTTTGTATGGACTTGCAATACCTGCTTGTAATATTCCATTTGCAATTGATAAAAGAGTAAACAAAAAATTTATAGTCGCTGCTCAAGATATTTCAAAACATCTAAGTGGAGCTTTTACTGGGGAAATTAGTATTTTGATGTTAAAAGATCTGGGAGTATCACATGTTATTATTGGTCATTCTGAAAGAAGAATATATCATGGTGAGACTGATCAAGATGTCAATACAAAAGCAAAAATCGCTTTAGAACATGGCGTTATTCCAATAATTTGTGTTGGTGAGACATTAGAACAATATGAATCTAAACAATCTAAAAAAATTGTTGAAAAACAAATTAAAGATTGTGTAAAGGATTTAGATTTATCAAAAATAGTTATTGCTTATGAACCTGTTTGGGCAATTGGTACAGGTAAGACAGCAACTAATGAATATGCTCAGGTGATGTGTAATCACATTAGAAAATTAACTTCGGATGATACTTTAATTCAATATGGTGGTTCTGTCACTCCTGAAACCATTAATGATTTATTAAAACAACCTGATGTTGATGGGGCACTTGTTGGTGGAGCTTCATTAAAAGTCGATTCATTTATTAAATTAATTGAAAAATAATCAAAAATAAAACAAGGAAAATAAACATGGCGTTAAAAAAGAAAAAAAATGAAAAGAAATTGCCTATTAGAAAAGTTGCTATTTTAACTTCAGGTGGTGATGCTCCTGGGATGAATAGTGCTATTAGAGCCATTGTAAAAGCAGCAATGTGGAAAGGGCTAGAACCTTATTTGGTTTATGAAGGATATAAAGGATTAACAGAAGGGAATATTAAACCAGCATCAAATGTTAATGTTGATCGATTCATTAATCAAGGTGGTACTTTTATTTATTCAGCTAGATATCCAGAATTTAAAGATGAAAAGGTTAGATTAAAAGCAAAAAAACAATTAGATAAAATGGGTATTGAAGCTTTAATTGTTATTGGTGGTGACGGTTCATATCATGGAGCTCAATTGTTGCATACAATAGGTGTGAGAACAATCGGTTTACCAGGAACTATAGATAATGATATTTCTTCTTCAGATTATACAATCGGATTTTTTTCAGCACTAGAAACTATTGTTCAGAATGTTGATCGTATAAGAGATACTTCAAGATCACATCATAGATGTATGATCGTTGAAGTTATGGGAAGATTTGCTGGTGATTTAGCTACTCATTCAGGAATTGCAACAGGAGCCGAGTTAATTATTACAAGCGAAAAAAAATATTCAATAAAAGAAATAATTGATATTGTGGATCAACAAATGAATAAAAATAAAAAAGAAAGTATGATTATTGTAGTTGCTGAGCATCTTTATGATAATTTGGATAAGATAGCAAAAGAGATTGAACAAAAAACTAATGTTGTAACTAGATCAATTGTTTTAAGTCAAGTTCAAAGAGGTGGAGCCCCAACAGGATTTGAAAGATATGTTGCAACTCAAATGGGAACTTATGCTATTGAATTGTTGTGTGAAAACAAATCAGGATTAGCAATTGGATTTGTTAGAAATCAATTAGTTGCTGAACCTATTTTAGAAGCTTTGACTAAGCCTAGACCTAAATATCTTGAAATAACTGAAAAATATTCAAAAATCAATCAAGAGTAGTAATATTTATAAGAATTGATGTTTTGATAAAATAACAATACCACGATGTCAAATAAAATTAAGAATTTTTTTAAATTGAATAATTGAAAAAGATGAACAATTTTATCTTTTTCTTTTATTTTTAGTGTCCTTTTTATTGGATTATCATTTGGTTTAAAAACAAAGAATACTAAATTTAATCATGATTACAAAAACGGTATTTCACTAGTCATTAAACCGACAACCTATAATGGTGATGAAATTGATGAATCATACGCAAAACAACTTTTGTTTAATTTAAAAAATAGATTAGAAAACAAATATCAAAATTCAATTGTGGATGCTTATTATGAAAATAATAGTGTATTAAAAATTGATATTACTAACATTCAAAACAAAAATGATATTTTAGATTTCGAAAAATTTTTAATCGAAAAAAAACCTTTAACATTATTGCCAATTAATCAAAATTATAATGATAATTATTTCCAAGATAGTGTTGATAATAATTATTTTTTTTATTCAGCAAGTTTAAATAATGGAAAAATTAGTTTAACAGCAAATACAACAGTTTTAAATGAATTCTATAAAACATATTCAGAAAAATTAGATAAAAATAACAAAAAAATAATAATTTGGAAAAACTACGAAATTTTAAAAGAAATTGTTGAGCAAGCAAGAAATAAAGAAAATTTTGTTGGATCAATGTATGAATTTTTATTTGTAAATGGATGAACACCAGAAGAATATGAATCTAAAGGTGATAATGATACAACAAGACCACCTATTTTTAAAGATGAACTAATATTAGAAAAATATGGCGAAAATGGTGATGTTATTGAAATTAAGAAATATAAACCGTTAGATTTTATTGTTTCTAAAAATTTAATTGATGATTTTAAAGGAGCGACCTCCTTATCTTTAAATAAAGATTTTGGAGTAAGCAATGGTGTTGTAACTAACAAAGAAATTGAAACTGAATATTATGATATTTCGTATTGAATTTCAGATTATAGTTTAGACAACTATACGTTAAATCATTTTAGTGCTTCAAATGGTAGTCATGCTTATACATTTTTATTAATTGCTTTAATATCTTTCTTTGCAATAATTTCAATTTTTATTGTAATTAATTATGGATATTTAGGAATAATCGCAATAATTATATTAGCCGTTATTATTTTCTTATCATTGCTAATGATTACAGTTTTCTTTGGTGATTATGATTCCATTGCTATATGTGCTTTATTGCTTTCAACTATTATTGCTTTAGATTTTATTGTTACATTTTTTGAAAAAATCAAAAGAGAATTTTTTAAAGGAAACTCAATTTCAAAATCAGTAAAAAATACAATAAAAGAATCGATTAAATCTATGATATTAAAATCAATCGTACTGATTTTATCAGTTGGTGGTTTCTATATTATATTGTCATTAATATTTGGAAGCTTCTCGATTATTACTCTAATTACTTGTTTTGCAATTCTATTAATTTTAATTCCGTTATTGGTTTCTTTATCTAATATTATTGTTGGAATTAAACAAAATGAAAACAATCCTAAATTAATTGGATTATGAAGTAAAAAATATCAAATTATAAATACTAGTGAATTACAATTATCAACAATTGAAGAATTAAATTTAGATGAAACTATTCAGGTAAATTCTAAAAATAATAATTCTTCATCAATAATTTCAAATTACAAAACAAAACAATGATTTAAATATATTTCATTTAAAAAACAATTTGAATCTCGTGGTTGATGAATTATTGGTATTGCTTTATCTTATGTTTTAATTTTTGGTTTAATCATTTTCTTAGTTTCTTTTTTTGTTAACGGACAAACCTTAAGAAGCGGCTTTCACAATATAAGTATCCAAGATAAAGAACAAACTATATTAAGAGTTTTTAAACCTCAAAATGAACAATTCGATAATAAAGAAGTATCTAATATTAAAGATACTTTAAAAGAATTTAGTATTAATAATTCAGATATTAAATTAATAGATCAATCAACAATTGAGATAAATTTAGATAAAAATTATTCGTCCGAAAAAATTAATGAATTATCAAACAAAATTTATAGTTTATATAATGTTATTATCATTCCTTCAAAATTAATTACTTCAAACACATTTGAAATAATGAAATATACAATGTATGGAATTTTGTTGGCAATTATTGTAATGTGCTTGTTTGTTCTTTTATGAATGAATTGAACTAAAGCATTAAGTTTACTAATTGTTTCATTAGTGTCAACCATTGCATTTGTTTTTATGGTGGCATTTGGATTAATAGAAATTAATCCGTTGTTATCAGTAGCTGCTATTTTTGGATTTGTAATATTTTTATTATCAAGTATTAATGTGATTACAAAAATCCATTACAAACTAAAAACAACAAGAATTGAAGAAATGATGTATAGCGATATTAAAGACTTGGTGTCTAAACAACTATTTAAATTATTAAAACCATCGTTGTTAAGTAATGGAATAACATTGTTGTTATTTATTATATTTGCAATCTTTACTGGTTCTTTGCCTTTAACATTTAGTTTATTTATGGTTTCTTTCATAATTTTAAATTGAATAATTGTCTTTATTCTTTTACCTAAAATTATTATTATTTTTGAGTCTTGAAGAGCAAAAATAAAAAGAAAAATAATTTTAGAAAATTATTGAGATACAGAAAAAGTAAAAGAACAGACATTCAAAGGTATTAATAACATAAAATAGTTAATTAAAATGTATAATTAAAATACATTTTAAAAGGAGAATAAAGAATCCTTTTATAAGGGTTCTTTATTTTTTTAAAGAGGAGAAAATTGTGATTAAAAAACCAAGAGGAACTAAAGATATTTATGGTTTAGACGATGCAATTTATAGAACTATTTTTCAAACATTTGAGCAATTAGCAAAAGCTTATAATATTAAAAAAATTACTACGCCAGCTTTTGAGCTATTAGAACTTTTCCGTGATGCAAACGGAGAAACAAGTGATATTGTAACTAAAGAAATTTATAAGTTTAAAGATTACAATGATCGTGATTTAGCTCTTAAGCCAGAAGGTACAGCACCAGTAGGTAGAGCTATTTTGGAAAACAAATTGTATACTAAAAAAGAATTCAATAAACTTTATTATATTGATTCAATGTTTCGTTATGAAAAACCTCAAAAAGGTAGATTAAGACAATTTTATCAAATTGGTGTTGAATTAACAAATGAATTAAATGTTAACTCAATTATTGATTCGATTGTACTTGCAAATTCGTTATTAAAAAAACTAAAAATACACAATTATGTTTTAAATATTAATAGTATTGGAAACGTTGAAAATAGAAAAGAATATATTGAAGAATTAAAAAGATATTTCAGAAAATACAAAAATAAACTTTCGGCAATATCACAAGAAAGAATTGAAATTAATCCTTTAAGAATTTTAGATGATAAAGAGGATTCTAAATTGAATATAGTACAAAATGCACCTAAAATATGCGATTTTTATTCTACTGAAACAAAGAAAGAGTTTGAAAGTGTTTTAAAAACATTAGATGAATTAAATATTAAGTATGAAATTAATTATTCATTGGTAAGAGGATTGGATTATTATTCAAATATTGTTTTTGAATTTGTATCTCAATCAGAAGCTTTAGGAACCAAAGCAACAATTATTGGTGGTGGATGTTATTTAAATTTGATAAAAAATGAAGGAAACAATGTTATTAATGGTGTAGGCTTTGGAGTTGGTGTTGAACGTCTTTTTGAAATTATTAAATTCGAACAAAAATTCAATGAATTAAAATCTAATATTGATGTAAATTTTTTAATTGAAAATAATGAACAATACCAAAAAATTTATAGTCTTATTTACAACTTAAGAGAAAATGGTGTTGTTGTTGAATATAATTATAAAATAAGAAAATTTAAAAAATTACTAGATGAAGCATTAAAACAAAAATCTAAAATTATTGTTTTTCAAGAACTAAAACAACAAAATACTAACAATTGAACTATTAAAGAAAATGGAAAAAATATTGAAGTAAATTTGGAAAATTTGAATGATAAAATAAACGAATTATTGCAAGGAAAATAAAATGAAAAAAAATGCAAATATAGATATCTTAAATTTTAAAGAAAATGATATAGTCACTTTATATGGATGAGCACAAACCATCAGAAAAATGGGTAGTTTTAATTTTGTTGATTTAAGAGATCGAAGTGCAATTGTTCAATTAATTTTTAATAATAAAATTGATTTTTCAAAAGAATCTGTTTTAAAAATAACAGGAATTTTAAAAAAAAGAAAAAACCCTAATACTAATTTAAAAACAGGGAATTGAGAAATTGAAGTGAGTTCGTATGAAGTTCTTTCTAGATCAATTGATATTCCATTTGAAATAAAAGATGATGTCTTAGCAAAAGAAGAAACAAGACTTGAGTATCGTTTTTTAGATCTTAGAAGACCTAAAATGTATGAAAATTTGTTATTAAGACACAAAATAATCAAAATCGTTAGAGATTGATTTGACAAGAATGGTTTTTTGGAAATAGAAACACCAATATTATCAAAATCAACTCCTGAAGGAGCAAGAGATTATTTAGTACCGACAAGAAATAATGGCAAATTTTTTGCTCTTCCTCAATCGCCACAACTTTATAAACAATTATTAATGATTTCTGGAATTGAAAAATATTTTCAAATTTCAAGAGCTTTTCGTGATGAAGATATGAGAAAAGATCGTCAACCAGAATTTACTCAACTTGATGTTGAAATGTCTTTTATTAATGAAGATGATATTTTTTCATTGATGGAAGATTTGTACAAAAATATTATGAAATTGATAAATATAGACATATCTACTCCTTTTAGAAAAATAACTTATGATGAAGCTGTAGATTTATATGGAAGTGATAAGCCTGATTTAAGATATGAGTATAAATTAATTGATTTAACAAAATATTTAGCAAGTTCAAATTCTCCTTTGTTTCAAAATCATCAATCAATTAAAGGAGTGATTTTTGACCAACTTCTTTCAAATAAAGATATAAAAATATTAGAAGAAATAGCTCTAAAAAATAAAACAGATAAACTTATCACAATTAAAATTCAAAATAAAAATTTTAATTCAAACACTTTGAATGATTTAATTTCATTAGAGCTAAAACAAATAATTGATGACTTTAATATTAAAGACGCTACATTGTTGATAACAAGAGGAGAATATAAAAATGTAACACAATCTTTAGGAGCAGTTAGAGTTAAATTAAACGAATTATTTAATTTAGCAAATGAAGATAAATATGAATTTGCTTGAATTATAGATTGACCAATGTTTGAACTTGATGAAAATAATCAAATTGTTTCTGCACATCACCCCTTCACTGCTCCAACTGATGAAACTATTAAATATTTAGACAATAATCCATTAAAAGTTAAAGCGCGCTCATATGATTTGGTTTTAAATGGATTTGAATTATCTTCTGGCTCAATAAGAATTCATGATAAAGATCTACAAATTAAAATGTTTAAAGTTTTAAATTTGTGTGATCAAGATATTAATAATAAATTTGGTTTTTTTATAAATGCATTTCAGTATGGAGTCCCTCCACATGGTGGTTTAGCTTTTGGAATTGATCGTTTAGTGATGATATTAGCTAAAGAAAGTTCTATTAGAGAGGTTATTGCTTTTCCAAAAAATGCAAATGGAATAGATGTTATGTTAGATTCACCTTCAAGAATTAGTGATGAACAATTAAAAGAATTAAATATTAAACAAATTGATTCTAATAAAAAATAGATTATTTTTTGTTTTTCTTAATTTCAATAGTTTTTGTTTCTGATTTTGAAAATAAAAATGAAGAAAAAATTGATTGCAATCTTTCGGTAGTTGAAGAAATTAATCGACAAATTTGAATAATTTGAAATTGAACAATTTCATCACTTGAAAAATGTTTTCTATTTTCTTTTTGTAATTTTTCAAATTTGCTTTCAAATTCTAAATTAAACTCATCAAATTTTTCAAATTTATCATTAATAGTTCCTTTGTACAATTTAATAATTTGTTCAATGTAATCTAAATATAATTTTGCTGTTGGTCTCATGAATTTCATCGTTGTCTTATCCAAATTATTTCTTACAACAACTTTTGCAATTGATTGGGCATACTCACAAGATCTTGATAAATCTTTTGTTGAATAAATTACCGAAATAATAAATCTTAAATGATTAGCTCGAGGATCATCTTTAGAAATAGTTCAAATACACTCATCTAATAGTTCATCTTCTTTTGTCATTGAACGTTTTAATCTTCTTTCAGTATTATCAAAAATTATGTTTTTTTCTCCATCAGTATATTTATCGATATCTTGTCACAATTTATTATGAATTTCATGAACCAAAGAAAGATAAGAAACAATTAGTTCTTTTAGTCTTTTTTCGCTTTTTAAAAGAATATTGTAATTTGTTGACATAATTATCCTATCCTTCCGTTAATATAATCTTTTGTTTTTTTATCTTTTGGATGCATAAAAATTTCTTTTGTAGGACCTTGTTCAATAATTTTTCCTTGATAAAAAAAGAAAGTTTCATCACTGATTCTTTGAGCTTGGGCCATTGAGTGGGTAACAATAACAATAGTATATTTTTCTGCTAATTTTAAAATAAGTTCTTCAATTTTAGCAACAGCAATAGGATCTAATGCTGAAGTAGGTTCATCCATTAAAAGAACTTCAGGTTCAAGAGCAATAGCTCTTGCTATACATAATCTTTGTTGTTGCCCACCAGATAAACTAGTTCCCAAATCACTTAAATTATTTTTAACGTCATCTCACAAAGCAGCATCTTTTAATGCATTTTCAACTATTTGATCTAAAACTTTTTTATCATGTATTCCATTTGATTTTGGCCCATAAGCAACATTTTCATAAATTGAAATAGGGAATGGAGTAGGTTTTTGAAAAACCATACCTACTCTAGATCTTAATAATGTAGGATTCATTTTTTTAGATCTAATGTTTTCTCCTTCAAGAAAAATATTTCCTTCTGATATCACACCTTCGATTTGATCATTCATTCTATTTAGTTCTCTTAAAAAAGTTGATTTACCACAACCAGAAGGTCCAATAAAAGCGGTAACTTTATTTAATTTAATTCCTGTAGAAATATCAAACAAAGCTTGCTTAGTTCCATTTTTGTATCATAAAGAAAGATTTTCAATTTCAAAAATACAATCTTCATTTCTATTTTCCAAAGTTTTTTTAAAGGGTATAGAATTTAAATTTGAATTGTTTTTTTCTTTCTTTGCAAAACTAAATCATTTCATTATCACTTACAATTTTATTATAAAAATTGTTTTTTGTTATTACTGTTAATTCTTAATAAAAAAAGAAAAAGTTAAATCATAACTTTTTCTTCGCTAATATAATTATTTATTTTTTGAAGTAATAAAATAATAACTTTTAATTAATTTTTATGTTTTTAACAAATTATTATAATGATGTAAAAAACAAAGAAAGACAAAACAAAACAATTAATTTATAAAAAGTAAGAGATAAATGAAACAAACTTAAAGCTTAGAAAGAATAAAACATAAAAACAAAATTATCGATTTTACGATCATACTGACTTATCTTAGTCAATTTTATTATTCAAAATAATAATTATATATACGGGAAATTTATTGATCCCACTAATATTTTATATTTTTTTCTTGTTTTAATTTATTTTTCATTTAAGTTCTAATAATTCAATTAATTTAAAAAAATTTTCATCAATTTCTTCTATATTGAGAACATCTATTTCAATTTTTTTATTATTAATTGAGTAATTTCTAATATTAGTTTGTTCTAATTTATTTGCTAATTTTTCGTAAATAATATTATTTTGATCTTGACTCGCATTATTTTCAATAATTATTTTTTTAATTTCTGAAGACTTGTGTTCATGATTTTTATGGACTAAGTTAATTGTTTTACTTTTCATATTGATATAAAATCTTTCAGCAAATGAAAGTTTTTCGATTTCTTTTTGCTTTTGAATATTTTTTTTATTTTTGTATTTTTCTTGAATTTCAACAATGAATGAACCTGTAATAATCCCTGAAGGAATTGCAAAAATTATAATACCTAAAATGGCATCAATAATTACAACAACACGACCTAAAGAAGTTGTTGGTGTTATATCTCCATAACCAATTGTTGTTATTGTTACAAAAGTAAAATAAAGAGCATCACCAAAATTTAATATTTTGTTATTAATTGGAACTTCTATTTTTCCGTTTTTAATTATATCTGGCGGAATTTTATCTATATCAATTCCATTTAAAGTCGCATATTCTTCTACACTAATTCATTTTGTGCCACCTTCAACAGAATAAATTAAAAGAGAAAAAATAACGGCCATAATAAAAACAAAAATAAAAACATTAATTAAAAGAAATTTATTTTTTGCAAAGATTGTTGAAAAAATATCGAAAGTTGGGATAACTTTTAAAAGTAGAAGTAGTCTAATAATTTTTACAATAGAAAAAACATTTATAAGTTTAACAAATGGATCATTTTCATCAATGAATTTTGCAAAAACAGAAAATGTTGTTGGTAACAAAGAAATAATCATTAATAAACTTACGCCCGTTAATGGAAAGAATAAAAGAGGCATTGAAGAAAATTTTCCGGCTCTTATTGGATAAGTAATTCATCTTAAAAAGTAATCTAAAATTAAAACAACAAAAACAAAAATATTAATTCCAATATTTAAAAATGATTGTGTTCACTTAGTTTGTTCATTAGGCGGCAAAAAAAGTGGAAAGAAAGAAATTAAAACAACTGAAAAAATGAATATTATGTAGATTAATCTTAATTTTTTTGCTTTTGATTTTCACTCTTTTTTAAGATAACTATCATCGCTATCAGAAACTGCAATAAAATTTATAAATTTTAATTTATCGTTGTTTATTCCTGTACTATTTATATTCTTAATTCATTGACCAAACCTAGTCATAATTTCTATTTTATCAGAAGAATTTAATAAGTAAATACTGTTAGTTAATTAAGATAATGTAAAAATTTAATGGCAAATTCAAAAGAATAAATAGTTGAGAATTTAATTTTCAAAGAATTAAAAGAATAGAGCATAATAAGTTATTGTCTCTTTTAATAAAAATAGTTTAATTATTGTTGTTAATCTTAGAGACTAAAACGAAGTTTGATCAACATTATTTAAACTTTTTAAAATTTGATAGATATATTGATAATAAAAAAATGTAATATGTTAAGCAGTAAATATGATATTCGGGTAAATATCATAAATAACTAATATGTAAAGAAAATTTTAATTTTAGAACAATTTTATCTTTTATTTATAGACAAAATGCAATTTGTAGTATTTGTTTATGAAATATTTAGTAATGGAATTTTATTAAAAAGTTTGGTGTCTATCAACAGTATGCGTTATTAGAGACAACAAATACATTTTTAATTCTTTTTTAAAAATAATTTAAATATCTTAATAATTAAATTTTTTAATTTTTCAACAAAATTAAAAACGAAATCTTTTTAAACAAAAATTTTGAAACACATTATATTTATTTATGAGAAAAATAATTAATTTACTAACTGAAGCATTAGTATTAAGATTTAGATTTATTTTTTAAGATGCTTATTATTAATATCAATTATTTTGTTAACTCTGTTAACATATTTTTTATCGTTAGATAGGTAATTAGTATTCATTCAAGTTTTTACAATTTCATTTGCTATAGCAGAACCAATAACTTTGCCACCTAAACACAATACATTAGTATTAGAATGTGATCGCGCCAAACTAGCAACAAATGGATCTTGAGCAATAGCAGCATAAACCCCATATATTTTATTAGCAATTAAAGCAGAACCATATCCTACTCCATCAATAAATATTCCTCTATCGACTTCATTCTTACTTACTGCTAAAGCAGCAGGATAGACAAAATCAGGTAAATCACAACTTTCTTCACTAAAAGGACCAAAATCTATTGTTTCATATCCCATTTGCTCTAATTGTTTTTTAATTTCTTCTTTTAATCTAAATCCTGCGTGGTCACCAGCTAATGCAATTTTCATAATATATCTCCTAAATTTTCTGTCTGTATAATACTGAATTATAATTGTTTTATTTTTAGGTTTACATTATTAATTTTTTTGATTTGTAACCTTCAATTGAGTTTTATTTATAACAAAATAATTTATAATTTTTCTATGTCCATTTCATTAGTAAATAATCACAAGTTTTTTAACAATAAAAAAAATGTCTCATTTTTATTTAGGGATGTATCAAATGATTATGATTTTGAAACCAAAAAAGAAGGAGATTTTATTTTTATTTTTGTAAATAATAAAGTTGTTGGTCTTAATGTTTTAAATTATCAGCAATATTTTCAAGTTGAAGAAGGTTTTCATAGGATAAAAGAAAAAGTACAAAAATATTTAATAGATAAATTTCCAAATTATTTAAAAGAAGAAAATTTTGTTTCTTTTTACAAGATTGGTAAAGTAAATCAAATTAAAAATCATCCTTCAAGCGAAAAACTAAAAGTTTTAAATGTAATTTTTAACGATAAAGAAAGACAAATTATTACAAATTTTCAAAATATTGAACTTAATAAAAATTATTTATTTGCCATTAATGGAGCAATCATATATTCAGGACTAAAAATATTAAATTCAAAAATAATTAATGTATCTTCAGAAGGTATGATAATGTCTTATCAATCTTTAGGAATTAATCAAGAGGGATTAGTAAATTGTGATGATTTAACCATTGATGATGAATATAATTTTTAAGGAGTATTAAATAATGAATAAGATAGAAAAACTAATTGAACAACTTAAAGATCGAGGAATAATAAATAATATTACAAATGAAGAAAAATTAAAAGATTTAAAAGAAGGTGATGGAATTTACATTGGTTTTGATCCTACTGCTGAATCATTGCATTTAGGAAACTATATTCCTATTTCTATTCTTCATCGTTTTAAAAAAGCTGGATTGAAAACATATGCAGTTTTAGGTGGAGCAACTGGAATGATTGGTGATCCTTCTTTTAAAGAATCTGAGAGAAAATTATTAGATCAAAATACATTAGAAAAAAATAAAGCAGCAATAAAATTACAACTACAAGCTTTTGGCTTAGAAGTGATTGATAATTATGATTTTTATAAAGATATGAATATCATCACTTTTTTAAGAGATGTAGGAAAACTTGTTAATGTTAATTATATGATTGCCAAAGAATCGATTAGTTCAAGATTAGAAAATGGTTTATCATTTACTGAATTTGCTTATACCTTATTACAAGGTTATGATTTTTATTTATTGTATAGAGATAAAAACATTAAAATTCAAGCAGGTGGTTCTGATCAATGAGGTAATATTACTACAGGACTTGAAATTATTAAGAAAAATTTTGAAAATAATAGTGCTTTAGGAATTACATTAAATCTTCTTTTAGATTCAACAGGAAAAAAATTTGGCAAATCAGTTGGTGGAGCAATATGATTAGATCGTTTTAAAACATCTCCTTTTGCTATGTATCAATTCTTTATAAATCAAAATGATGCTGATGTCGAAAAACTATTAAAATGATATACCTTCTTAGAAGATGAAGAAATTTTAAAAATTATGTCTTATCATAAAACTGAACCAAGAAAAAAATTGGCACAAAAGATGTTAGCGCTTGAAGTATGTCAAGATATTCATGGAAAAACACAAGCAAGACAGGCAAAGGAAATAACTGAAATTCTTTTTGAATCGTCTAAACCAATTAACGAAATTACCACGGATCAAATTGAATTAATTAAAAATGATTTACCTATGTTTGATAACCATAATCAAAAAAGAAAAATAATCGACTTACTGATAGAAGCTAATATTTGTTCTTCAAAAAGAGAAGCAAGAGAATTTCTGGTAAGCGGAGCAATTAGTGTAGATGGAGAAATTAAAAAAGATGAAAATGAAGAATTATTTCCAAGGAATTTTGAATATAAGTATTTAATTATTAAAAAAGGAAAAAGAAATTTTTATCTTATTAAATTTTAATTTAAAGAGAAAAGAAGGTGTCTATGACTATTAAAGAAAATATTAAAAAAATATTAGATAAAAAATTTGATTCAGTTATTAATGGTTATAGTCCTTCGAATGTTGATAGTTTTTTGGATTCAATAATTAACGATTTGGAAAATATTGAAAAAACAATTGAAAAATTAAATAGCGAAAAAGAGAATCAAACTAAAACAATTGAGGAACTAAATAAAGAAATTTTGAAAATAACAAAGGAAAATATAGAACTAAAAAGTAGATTAGAAGAAATAGAAGAAAGTAAAAAAGATGAATAATCGCGATAGCAAAATAGAACAGCATCTTTTGGATATTCTTTATTCGTTAGAAGGAAAGATTAATAAAACACAATTTAGAAAAATTGTCAAATTTTACAATTGACAATTTCAATTTAAAAGTATTCATATTGTAGGAACAAATGGTAAAGGATCAAATGCAAAATATATAAATGATGAGCTAATTGCACAAAGTTATATGGTTGGTTTATTTACTTCTCCTCATGTTTATTCAATGTATGAAAGAATTAAAATCAATAATAAAAATATTGATTTTGAAATTATGGCTAAATTTATATCAAAATTAAAAAGTGATTTTATTAACGTTAATTTTGGTTGATTTGATGTATTTTTTTTAACTGCTCTACATTGATTTAATAGTCAAAAAATAGATGTAGCTATTTTTGAAGCAGGAATTGGAGCAAAAAAAGATATTGTCAATTATCTCGATCACAATTACCTTTTGATTACATCAATTGCAGTAGATCATGAAAAAATTTTAGGAGATTCTGTAGAAAAAATAGCGATTGATAAGTCATATTCTATTAAAAACCAAAATCAAGTTTTTGTTTCTGATTCAATTGATAAAAAAATAATTAATATTTTCAAAGAAAAAGCAAATAAAGAAAATTGCCTTTTTAGTATAATCAAAACGAATCAATCAACATATGAAACAATAAATCAATCATTGAGCAAAGCATTTTTAAAACAAGTTTTTTGTATTGATAATTTTAAAAGTCATTTCATTTTACCTTTAGGAAGATCAGAAAACATTAAAATAAATAAAATAGATTGTTGAGTAGATGTTGCTCATAATTATCAAGGATTTTTTGAATCTTTAAAATATTATCAATACAAAGAAATAAATTTTGAACAAATCGTTGTTTCTTTATCGTCTGATAAAAACAATAAAAAAATTTTCGAATTATTAGAAAAAAAATTTAAAATGATTTATGTATATCAAAATAAAGGCAGAAAACCTTTGTTATTAACTAAATATAGTGATAAATTTACTAAAATACTTAATATTGACCTTTTTTTAGAAAAACTAGATAAAAAAACATTATTTATTGGATCATTTTATTTAGTGTCCGAGATATTAAATAAAATAAAAGTAGATAACTACAACAACAATTAAAAGCATTTTTTACAAATATTGCAAAATTAATACAAGACAAATTGCCTTTATGGCAATTTTGATGTCTTTTTATTTGGTTACTAAATATGTTTGTTCATTGATTTTTAGTGGTCCATTAAATTTTAATATTGAAATATTATTTTGAATATTTAATGGAATTTTATTTGGTCCTATTATTGGTTCCATATTTTCAATTGTGTGTGATACACTGTTTACTTTTATAACATCAGGTATAGCTAGATGAATGATTGAATATGCAATTATTGCTCCACTTGTAAGTATTATTGCTTGATTTTTTTGAAAATCATACAAAGAAAACAGTAAGTGAACAGTCATTATTTCAATTACAACAATATTTATTTTAATCGCGTCTACTTTAATAATTTTCTTTTTTCAGTTGTTAAGTGATAATTTCAAGTATGAAGGAGTAAAAGATAAAAATATATTCCCTATCTTCATTTATATTCTAATCAGTTTTTTGTGCATTTCAATAGTTAGTTTTTCATTATATTGTTTGATATTGTTTAAAGTGAAAAAAGAATGAAAATATATAAAATGATTACATTCTTTAACCTTAATCATAATGATAGTTATTGTTTTTAGATGAATATGAGGACCTTATGCCTATTTAGAATATTCAAGAAGATTCTATTCAAAGAATATTGATTTCGCAAAACAGTATCCATTATCTTTATTTGGTATTGTGACTAAATCTTGTTTAACAATTCCTTTGGCTTCAATGATTGTAATACCAATGATTTCTATATTAGAAAAATTTCAAAATATAGAAAATTATGAAAATAGATTTTTTTAATATTTCTTAAATCATGATTTTTTCTATTTCTTTAAGTAAATTATTAAATTTATTTTTTGCAATTAGTTTATCTTTTTCAATTAAGTGAATATATATCTTAACTTTTGGCTCTGTTCCTGAAGGACGTAATGATATTCATGATAAGTTATCTTTAAATTGATAAACTAGCATATCGCTTTTAATACCATTTATTGTTTTGTTATAATCTAATAAATCAGCATTTTGAAAATTTAAATTTTTAAATTTATTTTTAATATCTTCTAAATGTTTTTCATTTTTTAGATTGAAAGAAAATGATTTTGCTTCCATATGTCCATATTTTTGATAAATAAGTTCTAATTTTTCGAGTAAGGAATTGTTATTTTCTTTTGCTTTTGCTGCAATAATTGCTAAAGCAAATAATGATTGAATAGCATCTTTATCATGCGATAATTCTTCGTTTATTAGAGAACCGTATGATTCTTCAAAAGCAAAGAAGAAATTTTCTTGGCCGTTTAACTCGTTAATTTTATTTCCAATTCATTTAAATCCAGTTTCGCAAATATAAGATTTAATTCTCTTTTCTTGGCACATTTTAGCTGGCAAAGATGTTGAAACAAAAGAATAAATTAAATAATATTTTTTACTTTTATCTATTTTTTTATTTTCTAATAAATAGTCAGTTATCAATATAGCAATCTCATTACCATTTAATAATTCAAATTTCTCATTATTTCTAATAGCTACACCAACTCGATCAGAATCAGGATCAGTAACTAAAATTAAATCAGCATTTTCTTTGTTTGCTAAATCAATTGTATTTTTAAAAGCGATTTTGTATTCGGGATTAGGATTTTCAACGTAAGTAAAATTGCTATCTTCGATAATTTCATTTTTTTCATAAATTACATTTGAAGAAATGTTATTAAATATCTTTTTAACTAAAGGATAACCAGTTCCATGTAATGGAGAATAGACAATTTTTATTTTAGAGAGATCTTGATTATTGAAATTAATTTTTTTAATAGATTCAACATAATAATTAAAATCTTGTTCTTTAATGTTTTCTACTAAATTATTATTTAATAGCTCTTTTTCGATTTTTTGATAATTCAATTGATTGTATAGAAGATAGTCATTATAATCTTTAAAAAAACTTTTCATTTTGTTTACTTCATCAGGTAATAATTGACATCCATTTTGATCATAAATTTTAATTCCATTATATTCTTTTGGGTTGTGACTTGCAGTAATATTTATAGCACCTATTGCTTTTTTAGTTCTCGTTAAATAACTAATAAAAGGAGTAGCTAACATATTAAAATTAAAATATATTTTAATTCCATACGAAGTTAAAATTTGTGCTGCTATTAGAGTAAATTCCTTTCCTTTAATTCGATTATCTCTTCCTATTACAATACCGCGTTCTTTTATATTGCTAAAAGTATTTAAAAGATATCTAGCATAACCATCGATAACTCTTGCTACATGTATTTCATTTAAATGATGTTCTTCACTTCCAACAATTCCTCTAATTCCGGCTGTTCCAAAATCAAGTTTCATTATTATTCTCGCATTCTAATCTGTAATATAGTTTACAAAATTAATTTTTAATATTATGTAACTAATTAATAAATATCTTATGATTTTTTTAATAATTATTTATTACTTCAATTTTTTCTAAAATTAAATTCACTTTTAATGATTTCATCTAAAGTTTTTTGGGGCTTTCAATTTAATTCTTTTTCTATTTTTGCAGTTGAAGCCAATAATATAGCAGGATCTCCTGGTCTCCTGTCCACAATCTTAGATTTTATTTCAATATTTAATGATTTTTTGGCTTGATTTAGAACTTCTAAAACACTATAGCCCGTTGAAGAACCGACGTTGAAAATATTTGATTTGTTATTTTTAATCGATCATTCTAAACCAATAATGTGAGCTATTGCTAAGTCGACGACATGGATAAAATCTCTTATGCAAGAACCGTCTTTTGTTTTGTAATTATCTCCAAATATATTCATTGTTTTTTCTGGGTTTAAAGCAGCATCAATAACAACAGGAACTAAGTGAGTTAAAACTTCGCCTTTAATTCCAATTTTTCCATTTTTATTAGTTCCTGCAACATTAAAATATCTAAAAATTACATAATTAGCTTTGTGAGCTTTTGCTCATCCTTTAATTAAAAGTTCTGCTGATAATTTTGAATCTCCATAAGGATTAATTGGTTTAAGTTCATCATTTTCAGTTATTGGATTTGTTTTTGGTTCCCCATAAACAGCAGCAGTCGAAGAAAATACAAATGTTTTCACATTGAACTTATTCATTGTTTTTAATAGTATTTCAACTGAATAAACATTATTATTGAAATATTCTAATGGTTTGAATACTGATTCGGGTACAACTATTGAGCCTGCAAAATGCATTACTGCTTTAATATTTTTTTCTTTTTCAAAAATATTTTCTAACGATTTTTCATCTCTTAAATCTACTTCATAAAAAGTTGCTGCTGGATGAACATTTGATTTAAATCCTTTTGAAAGATTATCAACTACAACAACTTCATATCCTTTATCAATTAATTCATAAGTTGTGTGTGAACCAATATAACCAGCTCCGCCTGTAACTAATATTTTCATTTTAACCTACTTTCTAATTAATATGAACCAACGTAGTTGATAATTATATTTTGAGGTTTAAAATCAGTCAAATATAAGCAATGAGATTCAATTTTATTTTTAATTTCTTTAACTTTATCTGCAATTTTTACATTTTTTGAAATTTTAATTTCCAAAGATAAATTAACATTATTTTCTTTTTTTAAGAATGTAATTGATGTTTTAAAAGTATTTATTTTAATATCTGAGACACTTTTGGTAAGCGAATTAATGATATCTTCAAAAACTTGTCTATCAATCATCACTGAAGTTTTTGGATGAGTTTTAATAACCAAATAAGAAACCATTATTTTTTACCTTTTCCAATATATTTACCTTCTTCAGTTGAAACGATAATAATGTCACCTTGCTTAATAAACATAGGAACCTCTAATTCAAAACCTGTAGTTAAAGTTACTTTTTTTTGAGGATTTGTTGTTGTGTTACCTTTAACCGCATCAAAAGCTTCTGCTACTTCAAGTTCAATATTTAAAGGTATTTCAATATCTAAAATTTCATTTTCAAATTTTCTAACTTTTACTTTGGCACCTTCAACTAAAAAATTTAATTCTCATTCTAGTCTTTTTAAAGGAATTTCAACTTGCTCATATGTTACTTCATCCATTAGTATAGCACTTGTCCCATCGTTATATAAGTAGTTCATTGCTATTGTTTCGATGTGAGCTTTTTGAACTTTATCACCACCAGTAAAAGATTTAATTGTTGTGGCTCCAGATCTTAAATCTTTTACTTTCGCTTTAACATTTGCTTGTCCTCTACCTTGTTTTGAATGTTGTGCAGTTAAAACAACATATAAGTTACCATCTAATTGGAATGTTATTCCTGGTTTAAAATCATTAACACTTATCATACTAAACCTACTTTCTTGATAAAATTTTTGCTCCATCACTTGTCACTAAAAGATCATCTTCAATTCTAGCTCCACCAATTCCTTCAATATAAATTCCAGGTTCTACTGTAATTACCATACCTTCTTCTAGAACTATATCTGATAGTTTTGAAACATAGGGAAATTCATGAACATCTATCCCTAATCCATGACCTGTTGAATGAAGAAAAAAATTTGAATATCCTTTTGAAGTTATGTAGGAACGACAAATATCATCAATTTCAGATGCTTTAATTCCTGGTCTTACCGCTTGTCTGCCCAATCTAGCAGCTTCTTCAACAATTTCTAATATTTCATTATATTTTGGATTTAATTTTTGATCTTCAAAGATAAACGTTCTTGTTATATCCGCACAAAAACCTTCGAACTTAGCCCCAAAATCAATTGTTACTATATCGCCTTTTTTCAATTTCTTATTTGATGAGTGATGATGAGGTTCTGCTGTACTTTCACCAAAAGCAACAATTGAATCAAAAGCTTCTTTTTCAGCTCCACTTCTAACCATAATATACTCTAATTTGTGTTGAACCTCTTTTTCGGTAATTCCTTCTTTTAAAAATAGTTGAACTTTATCGAAAGATTCTAAAGAAATATCAATAGCTTTTTGAATTTTTAAGATCTCTTCTTCAGTTTTAATTATTCTTAATTTTTGTCCATTGATTGGAATTATTGATTCATCACCAATTTTTAACATATCTTTAATTTTAATTTTATTTTGAACAGTTAAATAATCAGCTTCAATTGCTATTTTTTGGAATTTTTTATCTTTTAACCATTGTTGTAATGAGTTGTTAGCTAATAATTGAACTGATACATTTTTAGCATTTTTTGTTGCATATTCAATGTATCTACCATCGACAAAAAGTGTAGCACTTTTTGGTTCTATTATTAACCAACCATCGGTTGTAGATATTTCTGAATATCAATATCTAGTTTGCGGTGATTCTGAAATTATTGCATCAACTTTATACATTTCAAAAATATCAAGAATTTTTTTTGAATTCATTTATTTTTTTTCCTTATGGGATGTATGTTTATTGCATTTATGACAATGTTTTTTTAATTCAATTTTGTCTACTGTATTTTTTTTGTTTTTCTTTGAAATATAATTTTCCATTTTACAAATTTCGCATCTTAATGTTATTCCTGTTGCTGGCATATAAAACTCCTTTTGATAAAAACTCGTATATAGTGTATACTTCTTTTTAAAATTATATTACAAAAAATTTAATAACTTGTTTGTATAAACTTTGTTTCAAAATTTCACATCTATACTATAATTTAGTGAAATAAAATTTGCTTTTAGTACAACATAAGAAGGAGTAAAAATGAAAAAAGATATTCATCCTCAATTAAATAAACTAGAAATTGAATGTTCAACTTGTTCAAAAAAACACGAATTATCGACTACTTCAAAAGAAGTAACAATTGATGTTTGTTCAGGTTGTCACTCGTTTTATACTGGGGATACTTCAGTTGCTAAAGCAACAGGAAGAATTGAAAGATTTAAGAGAAGAGCATCCGCTGCTAGAAAATAGTTATTTAAAATATTAACAAAAGAGTTCTGAAATAGAACTTTTTTGCTAAAATGGTATGAGTTATATTTTTGTTTTTTATGTATAATGGCACTTAAATGGATTCGATTGAGTGTGTCCCATTAATTAAGGATGTTTCGTTAGAAGTTTAAGGAAGTTCTCAACACTCGAATATAAAACTTGTAAATTAGGAGAAGATTTTATTTATGACAAATACAGAAGTAAAAGAAGAAAAAGATAGAGAAGTTGTTTCTCTTAATAAACTATTAGAAGCTGGCGTTTATTTTGGTCACAAAAAAGATAAATGGAATCCAAAAATGAAACCATTTATTCATGGAGTGAAAAATGGAACACACGTTATTGATGTTTCAAAGACACATAAAGCTTTGGAACTTGCTTTTAGATTACTTTCAAAAGCAGCTGAAAAAGGTGCGACATTTATTTTTGTAGGTACAAAGAAACAAGCTAAAGATGTTATTAAGGAACAAGCATTAAGAACTAATAGTGCTTATGTTAATGAAAGATGACTTGGTGGAACATTAACAAATTCAAAAACTATTTTTTCTCGTCTTAGAGTAATGGAAGATCTTGAAGAGTTAGAAAAAAGAGGGTTTGAAGGATATACAAAAAAAGAAGGTATTTTATTAAAAAAAGAATTGGAGAAATTACACAGAAATTTAAATGGAATTAGACCATTGCAAAGAGCTCCACAATTTATGATTGTTGCTGATCCTAATGAGGATTTAATAGCTATTAAAGAGGCTAAAAAAAGAAATGTTAAAGTTATTGGAATTATTGATACAAATACAGATCCTGAATTAGTTGATTTGGGGATTCCGGCAAATGATGATTCAATAAAATCATTAAATTTAATTATTACAATCTTAGGTGATGCAATTGTTTATGGTAAAGGCGGACAAACTAAATATGCTTATCAACCAGACGAATCAATTGTTTTACCACAAGAAGAGCATAGAAACCCTTCGATAGTTAGAAAAACTTATGGAGAAAATAAAGTTAGAAGATTTACTAAAAAAATAGAGCTTGAACAAACACAAAAAGAAATTAACAAAGGAGAATAATATGGGAGATTTGATTAAAAAATTGAGAGAAATAACAGGCGCAGGGTTTGTTGATTGTAAAAAGGCGCTTGAAGCTTCAAATAATGATATAGATGCTGCTATTGAATGGTTACAAAAAAATGGTGCAGCAAAAGCTATTAAAAAAGCAGGTAATATTGCTGCTGATGGTATGGTAGCAATTAGCAAAAATGATAAAGTTGCTGTTATTTATGAAGTTAATTCACAAACAGATTTTGTTGCAATGAATGAAGATTTTAAAAAATTAGTAAATCAAATTGGTAACATTTTGATTTCAAATGAATTTACTTCATTAGAAGAAGCATTGAATTTAAAAGATACAAGTGGAAAAACAATTGAAGAATTAACTGTAGAAGCAACAGCTAAAATTGGAGAAAAAATTGCTTTAAGAAGAATAGAAAAAATTGAATTAAAAGATGATATTAAAGTAGGAACTTATGTTCATTTTGATAACAAAAAGGCAGCTATTTTTGTAGCTAAAGGTGGTGACGAAGAAAAATTAAAAGGAATAGCAATGCATATTGTTGCTATGAATCCTGAATATATGAATGAAGAAGCAGTTCCTAAAACAAAAATTAATGAATTAAAATTAAATTTCTCTCAATCTCCTGCTCTACAAGGTAAACCAGAAAAAATTCAAGAATCTATTCTTGCTGGTATGTTAAGAAAAGAATTGTCGAACTATACTTTAACCGAACAAGATTATGTAGTTGAATCTGGAAAAACTGTTGGTAAATACTTACAAGAGATCAATTCTACACCAATCAAAATAATTAGATATGAAGTTGGTGAAGGAATTGAAAAGCACGAAGTAGATTTTGCGGCTGAAGTAGCGGCACAAATGAAAAAATAAAATATTAATTAACATTTTTCTATTTTTGTAATTAAAAACATTACTATTAGAATAGTATGAATAACATAAACAAACGACCAATAGAAATTAATAATCTTACTAAAGATTATGGTTTTGGTAGAGGAATTTTTGATATTAATATTTATGTTAATAAAGGAGAAGTTTTAGGTTTTCTAGGACCAAATGGAGCTGGTAAAACAACCACAATTAGACATTTGCTAGGTTTTAGTGCTCCGCACAAAGGTTCTTGTTTTATTAATAATTTATCGTGTTTTGAAAATGCTAAAATAATTCAAAATGATTTAGGATATTTGCCTGGCGAGATAGCATTACCTGAAAACTTAACACCTTTAGAATTTATTGAGTATATGGCTGATCTTAGAAAAATAAAAGATATGACATATACAAATTATTTAATAAATTTATTTGAACTTAATTTAGAAAATAAAAAAATAAAATTAAAAAGAATGGCATTAGGAGAAAAAAGAAAATTAGCAATCATCACTGCTTTTATGCATGATCCACAAACTTTAGTATTGGATGAACCAACTTCAGGATTAGATCCTATTGGTCAAGTTACTTTTGTTAATTTTATTAAAGAAGAGAAAAGACGAGGAAAATCAATACTTTTGTCTTCTCATTTATTTCAAGAGGTTGAAGCAGTTTGCGATCGTATATCAATTATCAAAGATGGGAAAATAATTAATGAATGTAACATTGAATCAATTAAGTATCGTGATAAAAAAACATTTGTCTTAAATTTTTTAGATTTATTTTCTTTTAGCAATTTTAAAAAAGAACCATTTGTTATTAGCTATGAAAATAAGGATTTATTACAAATAGATATTAGTATTGAAGATTCACAAACAAATGATTTAATTAAAACATTAACTAATTATCAATTAAAATCATTTAAAGAAAAAAAGTTTACATTAGAAGATTATTTTATGCATTTTTATGATAAAAACACAAAGGATTATAAATAAATGTCTTTTATTAAATTCGAAAATGTAACTAAAGATTATGGAAATAACAAAGGTATCTTTAATATTTCTTTTGAAATTAAAAAAGGAGAATCTTTTGGTATTGTAGGAATTAATGGAGCAGGAAAAACTACGATACTTAGACATATAATGGGGTTTATTAAACAAGACTATGGAAAAATAAGTATTAATAATTTAGATGCTTTTGATGATGCTAAAGAAGTAAAAAAAATAGTTTCTTATATTCCGGGTGAAATTAATTTTCCTAATGTTAAATCTGGAGATGACTTTTTAAAACTTCAAGCCGAATTTTGAAAAAGAGATAATTTAGATGCGGTATATGAAATAACTAAGAAATTACAATTAGATTCTCGTGCTAATTTAAAAAGAATGTCAAAAGGAATGAAACAAAAAACAGGAATTGTTGTTTCATTTTTGCCTGAAAATGAAATTTTCATTTTTGATGAACCAACAACAGGATTAGATCCACTAATGAGAAGGGATTTTATAGATCTTATTATTCAAGAAAGATTAAAAGGAAAAACTTTCATAATATCTAGTCATATGTTTGACGAATTAGAACAATGTTGTGATCGCGTTGCGATGATCAAAGATGGAAAAATATTAAGAATTGTTGATGTTAAAAAAGAAATTCATGACAATCAAAATAAAAATTTTAAAATTGAATTTAAAACGAAAAATGATTATTTAAATTTTTTGAAAAATGAAATTATCAATATTACTAAAAAAGATGATAAACAAAATCAAATTGTAATAACTATAAATAACCAAAGAATTAATGAATTAATGAAAATATTATCGAAGTATAATATTTTGTTTATTAAAGAAAATAAAATATTATTAGAAAATTTATTTTTAAAAGAGTACCAAAAATCAATAGAAAAGGAAAATAAATAAATGACTACAATTCAAGTATTAACAATGGTTTTATCTTTGTTTTTTGTTTTATTTTCTACTTCTTTTTCTATTTTCACAGTTTTGAAAACTGCAAAAACCAAGAAAAATGTTGATTTAAATTATACAAATTTAACTATTTCAATTACACTTTGAGTTACTTCAATTTTATTAATAATTAATTTTTGTTTGATAATGGTAGGTTAAAATGAATTTAATTTTGTTAAAACAAACTTTTAAAATAAATAGAAAAATTTTACTTTGTATTTCAGGATTAATAGCTTTTTTCCTGATTATAATGGGAATAGCTTTTAAAATTGCGATTAGCAATAATTCAAATAATAATTCTTCCTCAGATAATTCTAATTCAATAGGAGCAATAGATATATCTAAAATTGATGATATAAAGCACCAAAATTCTTCAATGTTAGTATATATGATTTGTTCAATGTTCCCGATGTTATTTTCAATTTTGATTATGGTTTATATTATCATTACATCAAATTCTTTAATTGCTAATCAAGTTGATAAAGGTTCAATGGCTTATACTTTATCTACACCAATTTCAAGAAAAGAAATATCTTTAACACAGACTTTTTACTTCGTTTTTGCCATTTTGTTTATTAATTTAATTATGATGTGTTCAAGTTTTATCTCTTTAGGTATTGTTGGCGAAACAAGTTCTAAACAAATAGCACAAATTTCTGTTATAAGTTTAGGCTCGTTTTTATTTAATGTTGCCCTTTCATCAATTTTATTTATGTTTTCTTGTACTTTTAATACAAGCGGTAAATCATTCGCATTTGGAGCAGGATTTGCTATCCTTTGCTACGTTTTTTTTATGTTAGGTTATATGTCAGAACAAGGTTCAATTGCTTCATTAGAATGATTAAAAATATTTCAATATTTATCTTTAAATAGTTTATTTATTCCATTGGAAGTAAAAGATTTAAATTCAAATATTATTTATCAATTCATTATTTTAATTTTAATAGCAATTATTGGTTATGGGATAGGTAATTTTACATTTTCTAAAAGAGATTTACCATTATAAGTATAAAGAGAGAAATAGTATGAAGAAAAAAACATTAGTAATATCCATTGTTTCTATATCTGCGGTCTCAATTGCCTTAGCGGCAATTCCTATTAGTTTTTCTTTAACTTATTATCGAAAAACAATTAATATTTCTTTAGATACTCTTAATTTGATAAAAAATACAATTAATGAAGAAATTAATAAAAAATTTTTGGATGGTAAAAAAGAATTGACTGAAAAAGAATTTACTGAAAAACTAGGTGTTATATTAATACCTTATAGCAATTATTTTTATGATAATAAATTTAGTGAAAAAATTTATTCTTTAGTCAAAGAATCAATTAAGGATAAAAAAGATAATCAGATTTTTTTAAATACAAAACTCACATATATTCATATTGATAAGAACAAATATATTTTAGAATTTGAATTAACTTTGTCAAAAAATTATTTATATAAAGATGATGAAATTAAAAAAGAATTTAGTTTTTTAGATAATAAAATAATTTTAAAAATTGATACTAATATTTTGTATAAAAATAACTCAAATGAAGGTACAGAAATAATTGATAAAACTATTATTGCTAAATAACTACTTTATTAATAAAAGATAAAATTTAAATAGTAAAAATTATTAAAATATAAATCAAGCAGGAAAATTAAAAAATGGATGTTTATAAATTTAGCATTAATAACAAAAGTAATTTAAATGATTTTAAAAAAGGGTCAACATTATTATTAGGTGAATTTGAGGTTTTTCATAAAGGTCATAATGAATTACTTAAAAAAGCTAGAGATATTAGTAAAAATGAAAAAATAGGAATTTTGTTAATTGAAAATTATGAAAAAAAAATATTACAAACTTTAGAAAATAAGTTAGATAATTTAGCAAATTTAAATTTTGATTTTGTAATTATTGCTCAATTTAATTTTGAATTTAAATCAATTGAAGGCAATATATTTATTCGTTATTTAGATGAAAATTTTAATGTCAAAAATTATGTTGTAGGTAGCGATTTTAAATTTGGTAAAGATCGAAAATTTTCAGCTGTGGATTTAAAAAAAATTACAAAATCAAATGTAGAAATTGTTGATATTTTAAAAATTAATGAAATAAAAATATCTTCTAGTGATATAAAGCAAATGCATGAATTTGGTGAATATAATTTAATTTCTAATTTGGTTATTAATCCTTTAGTTTTTGATGTTGAAATAGATAATAAGGCCATTAAATGAGACGATAAAATAGTTAAACCCCATTTTGGTAATTATTATTTTCAAATATTAATCGATGATTATTGATATCATGGATTAATAAATTTTTCAATTAATAACGATATTAATTATTACTTAGTAAATTATGATAAAAATAAAGAAATATTTAATCAAAAATCTAAAATAAAAATTTTAAATATTGAAAGAATTATTACAAATAATCGATTTGATAAAATAGATGAAAATGATATCAAAAAAACTATCGAATATTTTTCTGTCTAATTTATTATTTGTTAATAAATTAATCTCTTATTAGGAAATTCTATCGAATATTTTTCTTTTAAAGATTTATCATTAAAAACAATTTTTAGATATTCTTCAGCATATTCTTTTATTCAATTTGACTTTTCTGTTTTAACTAGAGTTGTTCCTGAATTTGACTGACGGACATCTAATCAATTGTAACCATCTCCTCCTCCTTCTAAAATAAAGTCTGTTGTAGTAAATTTGTATTTTTTAGATGGATTAATTTCTTCGTATTTGTTTGTTTGATAATTAAAAATCAAAAATTGATTTGTAAGTTTATTGATAATAATTTGTGATGAAACTTGTAGCATAGATCCTTGTCCTATTTTGGATAAAGAATATTTAAATGAATTTATAATGTTTTCTCCTGTAGTTTCTGCAACTTTTAATCTATTTAAAAAAGGTAAAACATTATAAACGTCTCTTTTAGTTATTGTTCCAGAATTTAACGATGTTCTTATACAACCCGAATTCACTATAGCAAAATCTAAATCAGCTACTATTTGTTTGGAAAAATAATAGAACGCATCAGCAATAAAATCACCTAAATTAGTTTCTTTAAAACGAATATTACTCCGTTCTCCATTTAGTACAAAAGGAATATCAACAATATATTTTCCAAATTCATTTTCTTCTTTAATTTTTAAATCATTTATTAGATTTTCAATCAAAGATGGAACTAAATAGTTTGGATTTGTTAATTCTTCATAGTCAATTAATTGAGTATTAAAATTTTCGATAAATCCTGTTTCTTTATTAAAATCAAATGTTGATTTTCTAATCGTTTTTAAATATTCTCCTGTTTGAACAATGTAAGTGTTATAAACTTTTGCGTAATATTCTGTGTGGGAATGACCATCAACAATTAAATCGATATCATCTTTAAAGTTTTTTGCTAAGTTAATTGCATCATTTTCGCCTAAATGACCAACTATAACAATAAAATTAATTCCTTGTTTTTTAAAATAGTTTATTTCTTTTCTAACTTCGCTAACAATATCATTAAATTGTAATCCATGAATATTGTCGATAAAAGTAGTTGTTGATGTTTCTGGTGTGGTTACCCCTATTAGTCCCACTTTTAAATCGTCTTTTAAAATTTTTATTCTGGAAGATTCAAATATTTTTTGATTATTAGAACTATTCATAATGTTAGAACTAAGAAATGGAATAATATTTTGATTAATATTTAACAGATTGTTTAAGCCAAAATCAAATTCATGATTACCTACCGCAATAGCATCATATTTCATTTCTTTAGCAATTTTTGCAATAGTATTTCCTTGGTCAAAATCATTTAATGAAGTTCCTTGAATTAAATCTCCTGCATCTAATAATAAATCGTAATTTTGCTTTTTTAAATAAGCAGCAACATTTTGAATTCCTGCAGTTTTTTGTTTTTTATCTTCAATTAATCTTCCATGAATATCGTTTGTAGAAAACAAAGTTATTTGACTATTTTTTGTATTTATTAATGGTTTTTGAGAGCAAGATAAAGCTAATAACGGAATTGTTAATGAAAAAATAGAAAAAATTAACATGCTTTTTAGTCTAAATTTCATAATCATCACCTCTTCAACTAACATTCTAAAAACTCGTGCTTTTTGAAATTGTATTTAAAGGTTATATTTTTATAACAAATTATTAATTTTTGAAATTTTTATTTAACAAAAAAATATTAATTGAATTAATGTTTTAATTTTTTATTTTTAGATTTTATGAACATAAAAGTAATAATACCAATAGTTAAAACTCCACCAATAACTAACAAAATTCCACCAATAATTTGTGCTAAATTAGATGTTTTGTTATTTTCTTTTTTAAATCCATTTATATTAGTTTTAAAATCTTTTTCAGTTGAACCAAGTTGTCCATTTTTGTCTGCTCAAGTATTAACTTTTAATTTAAAAGTAACAATTAAACTGTTGTTAGAAATTAATATATTTAAATCAATAATTTCATTTATATTTTGTAAATTTAAATAACCAGTAAAGAATTTATTTTTATTATTTAAAATAAATTGATTTGTAATTCTATTTTGTGCTTCTTGAATACTAAGATTATTTAGTCCTAAACTTAAAGCTTGGATTGGACTAATTATCTTAGTTTCTTCGTTTTGAATTTCTTGTTTAAAATTAAAAATATAAGTTTCAAATTTTACTTTTTTATTAATTAAATTACCTTTTACATCATAAGCAGAATTTTCGCTTAATTCAATTTCTAAATTAATTCTTTTTTGAACTTTATCAATTTCTTTTTTGCTTATTTTAATTTTTGAAACATTATTAATTTCATAGTTTCCACTAAAAAAATTATTTAAATTATTAAAAATGAATAATTCATCAATTAAATCAATTGATTCATTAATTGTTTTGTTGTTAAGATCAATTGTAATTGCATTAATTGGATTAACTATTTTGGTTTGAATTGCAGTTTTAAAACCTGATAGAACAACGTTGTTCAATGAAAATTCTTGTTGTATATTTCCATTTTGTAACGCTTTAGAATTTATGATTTTTATATTAGCATTAATTGTTCCTATTAAATTATTTGGTTCATTAAATACAATCTCAATATCGTTAATATCTAATGGAGAATAAACATTTTCAATATTATTTATTATTGAATTTTTTATAAGTTCTAAATTATTTTCATATTGTGAAGGCAAAATATTTTCTACATTAGTTAGTTGTGGATTAATTGATGTAGTTCTATCATCTGCTTTAAAGCCAATAAATTTAATTGTAAAATTTTTAGGTTCTACTTCTTCTAATAGTCCTTTATCGTTGTAGTATTTATCAATTGAAAAAGTTATAGTTATTGTTCCTTCAGAATTAGCAACATTTTTTTCTATAATAGAGACAATATTTGAAAGTTCAAAATCTGTAGGCAATGTATTATTAAATATTTCATTTCTTTTATCAAAAATTATTCTTTTTATTTCATCATTGTTTTTTGATAAAGAAAAATCAAGAGCACTTATATTAGACATTCCTAAATTTGTTTGAATAATTGCAGAAGTAGGATTAGCAACTTTTAAACCTGTAAGTGTTACTGAGCAAACTCTAAATTCTGAATTTCAATTATTTTTTAATTCTTCTGAAGAAATTGTTCTTAAATTACCAGTTTCATTATACTTAATAGTTACATATAGATCAAAAGTAGCTTGATCTTGTTTTAGATTTTCTATATTAGGGTTAATGTAAAATAACGCATCATCTCTTACATTTACCATTTTTAAATTTTGTACTAGAAATGATGAATAATATCAAGGATTAGAATTTATTTTATATTTTTCCGTTAAATATTGTTCATTGATTTCATCAATAGGTTTTTCTTCATTGCTCATATCAATTTCAATATTTTTATTTTTTGCTTCTGTATAATATCCATAAGTTGATGGATTTTGCGTATTTAATCCACGATCTTTTTGGTTAATAATAATTCCATTATTTGAACCATTTTTCATAAACATGACGTTTAAGTTAAATATTGTACTATCGTTATTATTGTCATTATGATACTCTAAAACAGGAATTCCAAAAGCTCCTTGGTTAAGTCCTAAACGATAATTTTGTGAAATATCAACACTAGTACTAAAGTTACTATAGTAGGTTGAATTTGATGCATTTACTGCTTCATCATCAGTTTGCATATATATTCTTCAGCGACTATTATTTAGAGTTTTTGTGGGATTAAAAGTATCATTACCTCAAGATGTAGGGTTATTAATTACTGCGGTAAAACGGCCATCATAACCTTTAGATGCATCTTGAATTCTTTGATCATATCCTTCTAAAAGTAAGGGCGATGCAGTAGTATTTTTAATTCCTTTTGCAGCAATTACGCTATTATCAAAATATCCACCTCAAGTTTCAGTTCATAAATTATTTCTTCAAGGACCTGAAGTTCCCGAAAATTGTTGTCCTCCACACCAAACTGAAGTGGTAATTAATTGACCATTTTTATGAAAATTATTTGAATTTCCAAATGCATCATAACCACCAAATGCATTAAGCGCAAATGTAACTTTCATATCAGAAGTATCATAATTGTAACTAAATGCAGCACCAGAAATATTCGATCTTACTGCTTCGGATATAATAGCTGAAGAACTTCCAGATCAGAAATTTCCATCAGCACTACTCCCAGGATTTTTAATACCTTTTGAAGCAAAATATTCTTTGTTATCTTCTTGAACTAAATATTCTACTTCAATTCATGAACCCGTACTTCCTTTTCTTAGCATCAGTAAAACTGCATGAATTTTATCACCATAAATTCATGAACCCATTCCCATAATAGCTTGATATCTATCGGTATAATGGTATTTAAATTTTCTATTTTGTACTGATTTATCTTTTACAGAATATTCAAAAATCTTATCAGAACCTTAACTACCAAGATTATTATTATCTGTATGTAACTTTGGATAAATTAGATAACTAGTAACTTAAGCATTATCGCCATCAGATGTTGATGTTTTATAAATTGGTGATAATCCTCACGTATCATTTCTAAAAGTATTACCATCATAAGTATAAGTGTTAACAACTTTATCTTCTCATGTTGTAAATTCTCGTCCATCTGTTTTTGATGAAATATTTGGATACTTACAAACTTTAATCCTTACACTGTCTCCTGCATTTCTTTTTTCATCAGTGTATAAAACTACTAATGTATCTTCATAAGGAGTGTATTCTGTAGCTAAAACATTATAGCCACTACCATAATTAGAATATCACAACACTTTATTTGGATCGTTTTTATCAATACAAATTAGTTGATTATTTTTATTTATTGTGACATATCCATTAGGAACTGGTTTAGTTACGTTTGGAGTGCTATTGTAAATTTCAGTTTGATTTAAATTTTTTCCAATAATAAAAGAATCGTGACTAGTTAGTCCAAAACCATCGTTTTGAACAGCACGACTAGCATTATTTTGATTAATGGATGATCCTGATTGATCTAATTTTAGAGCACCAATTCCTGCAATTACACCAGCAGAACCAATTAAAAGCGAAGTTCCTAAACCCAATAACTTTTTAGTGCTTTTTTTCATAACAAACCTCTTTCTTAATTAAACTCTTAAGTAAATTTTTATAAAACAACTCCAAATAAAATTGCTAATGTTGCTACAGTTAAACCTAGAATAATTCCTGAAATTAATAATCATTTTAATACCGGTCTAGCTGATAGTTTTATTTGTTTTAGTTGAATGTTCATTTGATTATTCAAGTAAAAGTTAAATTGATTTTAATGTATAAAAATTTTGTTTGTTGTTTTATAAAAACTAATTATATATCTCAAAATAAAAAAAAAAAAAAAGCACAAGATTGCTTTATATATTTGATTAAAAATTGTCTAATCAACCAAAATATTATTAATAAAAAATATTTTTAAAATAATTAAAAATACAAATATACAAAATTATTTTTTTAATAATTTTTTAATTGATGCAACTTTATTTAATTTTTCTCAAGGCAAATCTAAATCTTCTCTTCCAAAATGACCATAAAATGATGTTTGATAATAAATTGGTTTTTTTAGATCTAAAGATTTGATAATTCCATAAGGTGATAAATCAAAAACATTATTAATAATATTAATTATTTCTTTATTAGAAAATTTAGAAGTATTGAATGTTTCAACATCAATTGAAATTGGTTTTGTTAAACCAATTCCATATGATAATTGAATTTCTATTTGATCTGCAATGCCAGCAGCAACTAAGTTTTTAGCAACTCATCTTGCAGCATAAGCAGCTGAACGGTCTACTTTTGTATAATCTTTACCACTAAAAGCGCCCCCACCATGTCTTGCTGCTCCACCATAAGTATCAACAATTATTTTTCTGCCTGTTAATCCAGTATCTCCTATAGGACCGCCAATTAAAAATTTGCCAGAAGGATTTATGAATGTTTTGTATTGGTAATTTATTTTTGGAAAAAATTTTTTAATTGTTGGTTGAACAACTTTTTCTTTTATTTTAGATTCAAATTTTTTAGAATCAATATTTTTATCGTGTTGAATTGACATTAATACTGTATGTATTTTTATTTCTTTAGGATTAGTATAATCAATAGTTACTTGAGATTTCATATCCGATTTTATTTCATGATCTTTTTTTCTAAGTTCTTCACATTTTTTAACTAATTCATGAGCAATAGTGATTGGTAAGGGCATATAATTTTTTGTTTCATTTGTCGCGTAACCAAACATAATCCCTTGATCACCAGCCCCTATTTCTTTTGAGTTTTTTTTATCAACAGCTTGATTAATATCAAGAGATTGAGAGTGAACATTTGAAAGAATTGAAAAATCATTTTCAGAGTAACCAAGTTTTAATATAACTTCTCAAGCAAGTTTTACTATATCAACATAAGTTTTGGTTGTTAATTCTCCTCCAACAATAATTAAACGGTTGGTTGCCATTACTTCAATAGCAACTCTAGCGTTTGGATCTTTTTCCAAAACAGCATCAAGAATTTTGTCTGAAATTTGATCACAGATTTTATCTGGGTGCCCTCTTCCAACTGACTCAGAAGTAAATAATCCTTTAAGCTTCATAATAGTGCTACCTACCTTCTCTTTGTTTTTATATTACAAAATATTAACTATTTTTTATAAAATAAAAATAAGTTTTTATGAAGATTAGTCAAAAAAAAATTACAATAGCCTCAGTCGAATCATTTACAGGTGGTTTATTTGCATCAGAAATTATTAAAACTCCAGGAGCAAGCAAATATTTTAAAGGAGCATTAGTTACATATTGAAATGAAATAAAAGAAAAATTAGGTATTGATACTTCTAAAGGTGTAATTAATAAAAAGGTTGTTTTAGAAATGGCTATTAAAGGAAAAGATTTTTTTGATGTTGATTATTGTATTGCTTTTAGTGGCAATGCAGGACCAGAAGCAATGGAAAATAAACCAATAGGATTAGTTTTTATTGCGATTAATGACAAGGTTTATGAATTAAATTTTGGAGCAATAGAGCGTAATTTAATTAGACAAAAATCAGTTGATTTTGCAATTGAAAAATTAGAAGAAATATTAAATTAATTATTTTTTTTATTTTTCTTAGATTTTATAAACATAAAAGTAACAATACCTATAGTTAAAACCCCTCCAATAACCAACAAAATTCCTCCAATAATTTGTGCTAAATTAGATGTTTTTTTATTTTCTTCTTTAAACCCACTTATATTAGTTTTAAAATCTTTTTCGATTGAACCAAGTTGTCCATTTTCATCATATCAAGTATTAGCTTTTAACTTGAATGATACAACCAAACTATTATTTTGAATTGAAACTTCTAAGTTTAAAATTTCATTAGCATTATTTAGTTGTATATCTCCATTAAAGAATTTATCTTTATTCATAACTATAAACTCTTCATTAATTTTTTCTTTTGCTTTATTAATATTTAAATCAAATAATCCTAATTGAATAGCTTTAATATTTGGAATAATGTTAGTTGTTTCTTTTTTTATTTTAAAACCTGATAGAACAACGTTGTTTAATGAAAATTCTTGTTGTATATTTCCATTTTGTAACGCTTTAGAATTTATGATTTTTATATTAGCATTAATTGTTCCTATTAAATCATTTGGTTCATTGAATGTAACCTCAATATCATTAATATCTAATGGAGAATAAACATTTTCAATATTATTTATTATTGAATTTTTTATAAGTTCTAAATTATTTTCATATTGTGAAGGCAAAATATTTTCTACATTAGTTAGTTGTGGATTAATTGATGTAGTTCTATCATCTGCTTTAAAACCAATAAACTTAATTGTAAAATTTTTAGGTTCTACTTCTTCTAATAGTCCTTTATCGTTGTAGTATTTATCAATTGAAAAAGTTATAGTTATTGTTCCTTCAGAATTAGCAACATTTTTTTCTATAATAGAGACAATATTTGAAAGTTCAAAATCTGTAGGCAATGTATTATTAAATATTTCATTTCTTTTATCAAAAATTATTCTTTTTATTTCATCATTGTTTTTTGATAAAGAAAAATCAAGAGCACTTATATTAGACATTCCTAAATTTGTTTGAATAATTGCAGAAGTAGGATTAGCAACTTTTAAACCTGTAAGTGTTACTGAGCAAACTCTAAATTCTGAATTTCAATTATTTTTTAAGTCTTCTGAAGAAATTGTTCTTAAATTACCAGTTTCATTATACTTAATAGTTACATATAGATCAAAAGTAGCTTGACCCCTTCTTGCATCTATATTTATATTAGGATTTATGTAAAATAAAGCGTCATCTCTTACATTTGACATTCCTAAATCATTAGATAAGAATGATGAATTATTTCAAGGTGTAGATTCTATTGCATATTTTTCTGTTAAATATTGATGGTTAATTTCATTAATAAATTTTCCTTCGTTACTAATATCAATTTCGATAGTTTCACTTTTTGTTTTTGTAAAGTAACCGTATGATGCAACAGAAGTAGCAGCAATTGTTCCTCTGTTTTTTTGATTAATAAATAAACCTTCTTGTGTTCCGTTTCTTAAAACGAAAATGTTTTTATCAAAAATTGATGTACTTAAACTACTATCATCATATTGAATTACTGGAACATCATAAGCATTTTGATATCAACCTGTACCATTTTGGTCATTATAATTTCCGCCTTTTAAAGTTGTGTAAATATTAGAATTTGATCTGTCAAAACTTTTGTTATAAGCTTGCATGTAAATTCTTGCAAAACTTTCGTTTGATGTAGGGCTCAAATCATATTGTCTATTATAATCAATTGGTTGTGTAATTACACCTATAAAGCCACCATTACCTGCTTCTGAATTATATGATGAATCTCAACTACTATCTCAGCCTTTAGCAATAAATGGGTTTGATCAATTTGTATTAACAGTCAACCCTTTTGCAATGGTGGGAGAAGTAAAAAAATTACCAGATCATACTTCTGTAGCAATGCTAGGTCAATTTTGTCCATCTATTTTTCAATTTCTCCATAGTGGAACATATCTATTTTCTGTAAGAGCAGATTGATTAAAATTTAAACCTGTTATAAAAAAACCTGAAGCTCGGTGTATGCCTTTTGTTTTATTTCCTCCCAAATTATCAGCAAAAGCTACTTGCACTTCTTTTGTGTTTTGATCATAACTTGTACTTACACTAGTAATAGAACTTTGTATAGCGTTAGAAATGAAACTGATGCTATCATCATCTGTTTCACCTAAAAATCCATCACCAAAAATTCCGGCATCAGATGATAATTGTTGGAACATTTTGTTACCTTCTCATTTTCAGGCATCTACATAATGTTCTACACCTACTCATGTTGGTTTATCTTTATAAACTGATGAATGTCTTTTTGTAAAATGAAGAGTATGTAACTGATTTCTATAATCAAAAGCAGCAATAGCTTGTGTTATATGTCATTCTCCTGGATAAGTTACAACATTTTGACCGGTAAAATCTTTGTTTGTTCCAGAACCTGTTTTATCTAAAGATGTTGAAGTAATAGTGTTATCTTGATTTAACTTGATTCTAAGCATTCTTACATTGTTATTAAAAGTTGAAAAACCTCTGCTATAAACTAGAAAATCAGTTACAACTCCTGTTTCTTTGTAAATTGGTGCAAGCGATCACGAAAGCGGTTTTATATTTCTATATCACAAACTACCGTTGTAGCGATAAATTTGATATTTTGGTGTACTTGGTCCAATTTTCTCGCCAGTTTCAATAGTTGAAATATTATTGTATGCTTTTACAAAAACAAGATAAGCATCTGAGGCATTAGGATCTTGTTCAACTTGAAGAACAACTAAAGAATCATTGTATGGAGTATACTCAATAGCAGCAACGTTATAGTTCTCACTTGATCATCAAAGTTGATTAGTTGGATCGTCTTTATCAACACAAACTAATGAGCCATTATTATCAATAAAAACATAACCATTTGGTACAGCTTTAAAATTATTTTGATTATTTAGACTTACTGTGTTTGAATTATTTTTACCATTAACTAAAAAAGTCGATCTATTTGTTAAATTTCATGTATTGCTATTAGTTAATTTTTGTAAATTTGAAAAAATATGTTTGTTGTTATTAGCTACAATTTGAGAAATAATAACTATTGAAGTAGAAGTTATCACTAGCGATAATAAAGTATTAGCCAACGCAATTTTTGTTCTCTTTTTCATAAGACTTAAATTATATATCTTGAAATAAAAAAAAAAAAAAAAGAGCGGAAAATTTTGCTTTATCTAAAGTAAAATATTAGGTAAAATTTTATTTACAAATTTTATTTATGAGATCACTAAATAAAAAAATTTTAAAAATTGGATTACCAATTATTGGAGTTGCTACTTTTGCAACAATAATTACATGTGTAAGTGGCGCGTTGGTAAGTATGCCAATTGTAAGTATGGGAGGATCTACAGCTGTTTTACCTTTAATTAATTCCTTGGCTAATGTTTATAACGATATTGATATTGTTACTTCAGCTGGTGGTTCGGGTGCAGGTATTAATGCTATTGTTGATGGAACAAAAGAAATAGGTATGGCTTCTAAAAATCCAGGAATTAATTTATCAGAAGATGCTGTAAAAAAAGATAAAAAATCAAAGGCATGAAAAGATAAAAATATTAAAACTTTAACAATAGCTTGAGATGGTATTGGAATAATTTATAAATCAAAAGACAATATTTCTATTGATATTAACGAAAATAATATAGCTAAAATTTATCATGCTTTTAGTGGATTAAAAACATATACATTGGGCGAAATTGCAAATAATGAAAATAAGACAAAAATAACTCCTTTCGCTAGAAATGGTGGCTCAAATGTTTCAGGAACTGCTGATGCTTTTTTAAATGATTCTCATTTAAAAATTAATTGAAATGACATAGATGAAAAAGAAGTAAAAGACATTTTAAAAAATGGTGCTTATAAAAGCAATGTAATCCAAACAGCTGAAGCTAATTCGCAAGCTTGAAATAGAGTAAAAGATGGACCAGAAGGATCGATGATTTATTTATCTGCAGGTTTTATATTGAATAATTTATCTGAAATTGAAAAAAAAGGTTTTAAAGTTGCAACTTACAATGGAATAAAAATGAAAGATGATCAAGGACAAATTAAAATTACAGAAGGATACGACTGATATCGTCCTTTTAATTTAATTTATTCAATTAACCAAATTAAAAATAATAAGAAAATAAAAAATATGTTAACTTGGATATTTGATGGAATAGAAAACAATACAAATGATGGTGTTGCAACTAAAATTATTCTTGAAGAAGGATATATTCCACTAAAAAAAGAACAATTAGAAATGATGATTAATACAAAAGAAGGAGCCTCATTAAAAGATGAATGAATGGTGGATCCATTAAATGCTGATATTAGACTTGGTTATTGTGGAGCAGGAGAAGCCCCTAAAAGTTAATTATGAAAAAAATTGAAAATCAGTATAAATTAAATAAAATTGCCAAGTGAACTTCTTTAACTTTTTCATTATTCATGATTTTGTTATTTGTTGTTTTAGTTATTTTTATTTTTATTTTTGCAATTCAAGGTTTTGTTAATTTTGGTATTGTTAATATTTTATTTAGTGGCAAATTTGATGCAAGTAAGGATCAATATTCATTTTGAATTCCATTTAGTATAACTATTCTAACTTCACTTATCGCACTAATAATTGCAGTACCAATTGGGATTAGAGTAGCATTATTTACTAAATATCGTTTACCAAAAAATTATCGAAAATCAGTTTTGGTAATTTTTCAAGTTCTTAGTGGAATACCATCTGTTATTTTTGGTTTATTTGCCGAACAATCATTAGGAAAGATATGAAATACTTTATTTGGAATTAGTCCAAATTCAATTTTTAATGGTTCTATTATGCTTTGTTTTATGGTTATCCCAACAATTGTAACAATGACTTTAGATGCTTTAAACAATATTGAAGATACTTTAATCAATAATCCATTAGCTTTAGGAAATACAAAAACAAGAGCAATTTATAAAGTAGCAAAAAAAGCAGCAAAACCAGAAATTGTAGTTGCTGTTATTCTTGCTATATCTAGAGCTATTGGAGAATCAATGGCTGTATCAATGATTTTACAAGCCCAACCTTCTTCAGCTATCTACACAAATGGTTTTGGATCATTTCTAAACTCTTCATCACAAACACTAGGAGCGTTTATTTCTACAGCAATGTTTGCAGATAAAGATCCCGAAAAAATAAGACCCCTTCTATATACATTTGGTTTTTTAATGCTTTTAACTTCAATGATTTTAAATTTATTTATTCTTTCGTTTTCAAGAAAAAGAAACAAAAAAAATAAATCTTGATTTTACAGATTTGAACAAAATCTTTATGAGTATGTATCATGAATACCTTTGCAATTTAAAATTATTTGAGAAAGAATAATTTTTAAATCTAAAAATGTTATTTCAGTTAATAATGTAGACGAAGTACCAAAATATATTAGAGATCGAAATATAAATTATAAATTTCAAAACGTTTATCCGATTTGAAAGATTTTTTGAGAAATTTTTTTCACTTTAATTTGCTTTTCTTTTGTATGTTGAATTGTTGGAGACATTATTTTTAATGGAATATTAGGAATAAATGAAGAACCAAAATTATTTTTCTTATATTCAAAAAATTCAACAACACAATCTTTAATCAACACATTCTTAATTATTTTTATCTGTTTAGTTATTGGTTTCCCATTGTCACTACTTGTTGCAATTTATCTAAATGAATTTTCAATCAATAAAACATTTAAAAAAGTTATTTTATTCTTTTTAGATTCTTTAGGAACAACTCCTTCTATTATTTTTGGTATGTTTGGATTGTTATTGTTCATCCAAACATTTGGTTGATCTTCTAATGGTGTTTATGGCAATTCTTTAATAGCCGGAGCTTTAACATTAATCATTGTCATTATTCCTTCGTTCACAAGATTGTTAGAACAATCATTAAAAAATGTTCCTAAAGAAATTAGATTAAATTCTTTCGCTTTAGGTAACACAAGATTACAAACAATTTGAAAATTAGTATTACCAATGGCTTTAATTTCAATTACTACTTCAATTATTTCAACAATAGGAAGAATTTTTTCTGAGACCGCTCCATTGTACTTAACTGCTGGTCTTTCATCATCGAAATATTCAATGTTGAATCGCCCTGGGACCACGTTAACAACGCAAATTTATGCGCAAATTTTTTCTCCAAATTCTAATGCCATAGATATCCAATATCAAGCAGCATTTATGACAATTATCTTCATTCTTTGTTTGATATTAGTTGGTTATGTTCTAATTCCAAATAGAAAAAAAATAAAAAATTGAATCCAAAATTTCAAAATATCTTTAATAAAACCAAAAAATCAAGATAATATTGCACTTTAATGATATGTCCATGTCTAAATGATATAATTAGGAAAGATAAAGTATGAGTTTTTTAAAAAAACGTAAAGAAAAAAAGTTAAATAATTTTGAAACTAAATTAAAAAATAAAAAATTTAGTTCTACAGAAATAAATAGTTTAATCCCAATATACAAAAAGGTTGTTAGTTTATCAAATATTTTTATTAGCAACATAATTATGTTTGTTGTTTCAATTTTGCTCATCGTTTTAGCAACATCATTAAAAAATTCAAATTTATATGAATACAAAGAAATAATAATATGAGTTTTTAGTATAGTTTCAGGAGTTCTTGTTATTGTTTCTTTTGTTCTTACATTACTACTTTTATTTCAAGTATTAACATGTTCAATCGTCGAAGTTAGAAAAAAGGTTTTAATTTGAGCAATTTTATCTATTATTCCTCTGATAAGTTTTATTACCTTATTTATTATGAAATGAAAAGTTTCACATATTTATAGATATAGATAAATAAAACTTTTATAATTCTCTTATGTTAGAAATAAATGAAAAACAATTAATAAGTTTTTTAGAAAAAAAATATCCATATCAAAAAGCAGAAAAGTGAGATTTTGTTGGTTACTCGTTAAAAAGAAAAATTAAAAATGATAAGTTAAATAAAATTCTTTTATGTTTAGATGTTAATAAATTTTCTATTAATAAAGCAATTACTGAAAAAGTGAATCTAATTATTTCATTTCATCCTTTTTGTTTTGCTTCAAATTGAGAAGATATATTTAAATATGATTTAACAAAGAAAGAATTAATTAAAATGTTAGAAAAAAATAAAATATCCGTTTATTCAATTCACACAAATTTTGATCAAGATAAAAAAGGAACTAAATATTGATTTATTAAAAAATTAGGTTTAGATAATAAGATAATTAAAAATTATAAATTTGCTTCAATTTTACTATTTGAAAAATCTTTTGGAGATTTAGTTGATCTTTTAAAAAATAAATTAAATTTAAATTTTATTTTATCAAATTATTCACTAAGTAAGAATAAAATAATTAATAAGATTTATTTATGTCCAGGTGCAGGGGATATATATGAATTTATTAAAAAGAATAAAAAAGACAAAGTTGATATTTTAATTACTTCTGATATTAAATGAAATGAACAACAAGTTCTAAATTCAAATAATATTGATTTTATTCAAATTTCACATAAAACCGAAGATGTTTTTGTTGAAGGAATGTTTGAAATTATCAAGGAAAAATTTCCAAATTTAAAAATTGTTAAGTTTATTCAAAATGATTTTATTAAAGGATATTAAATATGTTAAAAATCGGTTCTCACATTTCTTTTAAATCTCCAAATTATTTAATAGATAGCATTAGTGAAAGTATTGAAAATAATGCAAATACTATGATGATTTATTTAGGTCCACCACAGAGTACTAAAAGAGTTGATCCTTCTAAATTTAAAATAGAAGAATATCAAAAAAAATATCAAAGTGTAATAAAGCCTGAAGATATTATTATTCACGCCCCTTATATTATTAATTTAGCAAATAGAAATAAATCGACTTTTGCAAAAGAATTTTTAATATCTGAAATTAAAAAAATGAATTTAATTGGTGCTAAATATCTAGTTTTACATCCTGGAGCAAAATTAGACCAAAATTTAGAATGGACATTAGATCATCTTGCAAAAAATATTAAAGATATTTTAGAAAAAACAACTAATGTATCTATTATTTTAGAAACAATGGCAGGTAAAGGATCTGAGATAGGAAAAACATTAGAAGAATTAAAAATATTAATAGATAAAATAGATAGTGATCGAATAGGAATATGTTTAGATACGTGTCATTTATGAGATGGTGGTTATGATATTAAAAATGATTTTGAATCTAATGAAGGAAAGTGTTTTATCACCCAATTAGAAAAAATGGATTTATTAAAAAAAGTTAAAGTCATTCATTTAAATGATTCAAAAAATGAATTAGGTTCTCATAAAGATCGTCATGCAAACATTGGTCAAGGCTTTATTGGTTTAAAAGCATTAAGAAATTTTGCAAATCATTCTAGATTTAAAAATATTCCTATTATTTTAGAAACTCCATATATAGAAAACAAATCTCCATATAAGGAAGAAATAAAATTAATTAAAGGAGAATAAAATTCCAGAACTACCAGAAGTACAAACAGTAATTGATTATTTAAAAAAGGAAATAATTGGTTTGAAAATAAAACAAATTGAAATTAAAAATGAAAAATTTTTAAAAAATACAGTTATTGGAATATTTAAAGAAAAATTAATTAATAAAAAAATTGTTGATATTAAAAGAAAAGGAAAATATTTAATTTTTGAACTTGATAATTCTCTTTTCATGGTTGTTCATTTGAGAATGGAAGGAAAATTTTTTGTTGATCAAAAAAAGATTAATCGAAAGCACGATTATTTAATTTTTGATTTAACTGAAAAGTTTCTTGCTTATAATGATTCAAGACAATTTGGTACATTTCATCTAACAGATAATATTGAAGAATTAAAAGAATTGAAAAAAGTTGCTATTGATCCTTTGGATGATAAATTTGATGTAAATTATTTAAAAAATAAATTAGATAAATTACGCAAAGAAATCAAGGTTCTTTTATTAGATCAAACAATAGTAAGTGGTATTGGCAATATTTATGCTTCAGAAATTTTATTTGATGCAAAAATATTGCCTTTTAAAAAAGCTAATGAATTATCAATGGATGAATTGGAAAGAATAGTTGTTTCGTCTAAAAAAATTTTAAAGTTAGCTCTTAAATATAATGGAACTACAATTCATACTTTTTCTTTTGGAGAAAATAAAACTGGTGAATTTAATAAGTTATTAAAAGTTATGAATCGAGCAAATAAAAAATGTTATATTTGTTCAACTAATATTGTTAGAATAAAACAACAATCAAGGAGTACTTTTTATTGTCCGCAATGCCAAAAATAAAAAAATACTACTAGTAATCTAGTAGCAAAATGAGGTATTTGAAATACATATGGTGGAGATGCGGGGAGTCGAACCCCGGTCCATAAAATGAGTGATATTATTTTTCTACAGTTTAGATTATTCTTTGTTGCAATTCTTCTTTACTAGAACAAACAAGACAATAAAGAGAATGTCGATTGAAATTTCGTTAAGCTTTAATCGAATCCGCTTACATACCCTTTAACCGATACTTGCTAATATTAAGGGAATATTAGAAGTAACTAGTTGCTATCTTTAAGCAAAAACTAGGTTTGATTGTTGTGAAGATAATAGGTTAATATTATCTTCTGTTTGTTTTTCTTTTCCGTTTATTGAAAAGCCTAAGTAATTATGGTCTACTACACCACTGCAAAATAATAATCCCAAGTTATGTCGAAGCCATTACATCCCCATAATTAACAAATTTTATGAAGTCTTTTTTTAATTTCAGCTTCTTTTATAGCTTGTCTTTTATCGACTTTATTTCTTCTTTTTGCTAAAGCAATTTCCAATTTTATTTTGTTATTTTCTCAAAGAAGAACTAAAGGTATAATGGTACATCTATACTTTTCTATTTTTGTCAGAATTTTTAATAACTCATTTTTATGCAGAAGTAATTTTCTTGCACGAAATTCTTCATTTTTTTCAAGCATTCAAGATGAGATATGAATGTTTGAAGCAAACAGTTCATTTTTTTTGAAAGAACAAAATGAATTTTTTAAATTTACATTTCCTGCTCTAATAGATTTTACTTCTCACCCCTGAAGTTCCATACCAGCAATATATTTGTCTAATATTTCATAATCAGAGGTAGCAAATTTATTTTTTGCAATTACCTTTGACATTATTAATTTTCCTGACAATTCAATAATATCATTTATTAAACTAAGTTTTAATTTTTGCTATTATTTTAAACTTAAAAATATCAAATTATGTTTTATCATTATAGTTCATTTATAATTTAAAAATGATGAATTATAAAAACCTAAGAAAGGATAAAATTAATGCTTTATAAAAATAAACTAAGCCTGAATTTAAGCCTTTATTATTCATTTATTTTTAATGATCAAAAATAAAAGAATTATTAAATGAGATAAAAAAGATTGAATTAATTTTTTTTTAGGTTTTACAACAGGATGTATAAGTTCAGGTTTATCAGCATTTATTATATTTATTGTTAAATATATTACTAATAACGGACAAGAAGGACACATAAGTAATATTAACAATATTTGATATTCAATTTTATTAATGATAGGAGTTGGATTATTTTCGTTAATTTTTGCTTTTATTTCTAAAATATATTTATCAAAATTAAGTGCCACTAAAATAGCTCAAATAAGAAACATTATTTTTGATAAGACGCAAGATCTATCGCCACAAGATTTGCAAGAATATAGTTCCAATTCTTTGATGACAAGATTATCATTAGATATTTTCAATTATTCAATGTATTACAATTGATTTTTAATTAATGTTATTCCTTCACTTATAAGATGAATAATTTTTTCAATCATGATTGCTATTGTAAACTATATTATTTGTTTATTAATTATTTTTTTAAGTATTGTTTTATTTATTGTAGCAATTTTGTTTGCAAGAAAATCTTCATATTATTATGAAAAATCGATTAATAATGTAGATAAGATTAATAAGATAATTGAAGAAAATGTTGTAGGATCTAGAGTTGTGAGATCTTTTAATTTATTCGAAAGACAAATTAGAAGATTTTCAATAGTTAATGAAAAAATTTATAAAAATTCTTCGAAAGCAGAAATTAAAACATTTTTGTCATTTCCATTTTCATTAGCATTTATCAATGCTTGTGCCATTATAGTAGTTTTATTTGCATCTATTGTTAATTGAGAAAATATTAATTTTTAGGATCTAAAATTAGCATAGGGGATATTCTTGCAATTGTTTCATATTCGTATTTAGTTTTATGGTCGGTTTATGATGCGACATTTTTATACATTTTTTATACTCGCTCGTTGGTATCAAGAGAAAGAATTATTGAAATACAAAAATTACAAACACATAATGTCAATTATGAAGGAAAAACTTTTGTTCATGGTGATATTGAATTTAGAAACGTTTCCTTTAAATATTTCAAAAATTCTAATGATTATGTTTTAAAAAATATTTCTTTTAAAATTCCTAAAAATTCAAAATTTGGTATTGTAGGACAAACGGGATCAGGTAAAACTACATTATTGAATTTAATTACTAGAATGTGAGATATTAGTGAAGGAGAGATATTAATCAACGGAATTAATATCAAAGATTTAAAAACCTCTTCATTATTAGAAAATCTTTCTTACGCCTTTCAAGATAAAAAAATGTTATTTTCAGGAACAATAGAAGATAATGTTAAGTTTTCAAACCCAAACATAGATGAGAGTAGGATAAATAAAGCAATCAAGATAGCTCAACTTGAAGATTTTGTAAGTTCTCATCCTCAAGGAATCAAATATCAATTAGAAGAATTTGGTCAAAATTTGTCAGGTGGTCAAAAACAAAGGATAAATATAGCAAGAGCAATTGCAAGAGAAGCTTATATCTATCTTTTTGATGATGTAACCTCAGCTCTAGACAATTTAACTGAAAAAAAATTGTTAGAGGAATTGAATGAAAATATTCAAAATTCATCAATTATAATGAGTTCACAAAAAATATCTTCAGTTGAAAATATGGATCAAATAATTGTTCTGGATAAAGGAAATATCTCTTCAATTGGAACACATGAAGAATTATTAAAAAAAGATAAGATATACCAAGAGATTTATAACTTGCAAAATAGAAAGGAATATTAAATGTCTAAAAAAGATAATTTTAAAGAAACAATAAAAATAATTAAATTTTTTAAAGAAGATCCTTTAATTTTAATTTTTCATATATTTGTTGGTTTCTTATGTTCGGCTTTAGTCATTGTATCTTCTTATTTTGTTGGTGAAACAATAAATTTAGCTACAACTTCAATTAATTTAAATACAAAAGAATTTTTAAAAATTTTGTATGCTTCTTTGATAATTATTTCTCTATACACAACTTATTGATTATTAAATACCAAACTTTTGATTTGAACTATTAAACTTTCATATCGTTCTGGTTCAAGAATCAGATATGCAATTTTTACAAAATTATTAAATATTCCTATTTCTTATATTGACAAATCAAAATTAGGTGAATTAATGTCCAGAACTACTAATGATGTAGATATGATGATAGCTAACATGGTTCAAGTTGTTTTTGGTTTCTTTACTTCGCCTATTATTATTTTTTCTATTTTAGTTACTAATTTTATAATTTCGCCACTTTTATCGGTTGTTGCTCTTTTTTTTATACTACTAATATTGCTTGTAACAGGAATAATTGCAAAAAAATCTTCACCAAATTTTGATGAAATGCAAAAAAAGGTTGGTCAATTAAATTCTTTAAATAAAGAATATATTTTCAATAAATTACCAATTTATGTTTTTGGGAAACAAAAAGATATTAAAAATAATTATTATAAGATTAATAATCAACATAAAGAATCTTCATATAAAGCAGAATACAAAATAGGATTAGTTTATCCTTCTTTGGATATTTTAGAAAATATTACTTACGCTTCGTTGATTGCAATTGGAATAATATTTTTTACTTTTAACGTTCCACATGGTGGCGTTATTAAATTGTCTTGAGGAACAATAACAACATTTGTTTTATTAAATAGGATGTTATTAGGAGAAATTGGTTTTATTTCTCGTTTTGCTTCTTTGTATGAAAAATTATTTGTTTGTGCTAAGAGAATTATGGAAATTTTAAATGAAGTTGATGATATAGACCAAGGAACAAAAAGTTTAGATATTATCAAAGGTGATATCAAATTCGAGAATGTTTCATTTTCTTATATCAAAGATAAACCGATAATCAAAAATTTTAATCTTAATGTTAAAGCCGGTCAAACTATAGGTATTGTTGGCCCTACAGGTTCAGGGAAATCGACAATTATGAATTTATTAATGAGATTTTATGAATTAGATTCAGGAAAAATAACCATTGATGGAATTGATATTAAAGAGATTAAGAAAGATGAATTAAGAAAACATATTTCTATTGTATTACAAGAAACCAATTTATTTAATGAGTCAATTTATACAAATATTTCTTATGGTCATCATGAAAATATTTTTGATAAAGAAAAAATTCATTATGCTGCTCATCAAATTGGATCAGAGCACTTTATTAATGTATTGCCTAACAGTTATGAAACTATTATTGATGATCGAATTTCTATTTCTCAAGGAGAGGCACAATTATTGGCTTTAACAAGAGCATATTATTCTCCATCTTCAATTATGATTTTAGATGAAGCTACTTCATCAATTGATTCTAAAACAGAACAAGATATTCAGATTGGAATGAATAAATTAATGAAAGAAAAAACTTCATTTGTTATTGCTCATCGTCTTTCAACTATTAAAGATGCTGATTTAATTGTTGTTCTTAAAGATGGTGAAATTTTAGAACAAGGTAATCATCAACAATTAATAGATAAAAATGGTTTTTATGCAAAAATGTATACTTCTAATTTAAATATGTCTGATGATGAATAAAATTAAAAAAATATTTAATTAAATTAAACATCAATTCTTTTTGGCTAAAAATGTGTAGTGTACTATAATATATGAACTATGTCTTATAAGAAAATATTTTTATCTTCATTAATTATTTCAAGTATAAGTCCAACTTTTTTTGCTATTTCTTGTGGTTCTTCTGCAAAACAAACTAATAATTATATTCAAGAAAAACTAGATTTAATTCAATTTTTAAATGATAATCCTGATGCAATTTCTCCCTTAGATGAAAAACCAACAATTAATAATTTTGTTAATTTGCAAGGTTGAAAGAATTTAGATGATCTTTTGTCAGTTAATTTTATTGGTAAATATTTTAAAACTAATGAAAATTTTAAAAATTTTTTAAATGAAAAAGGAATTTATAAAAAAATAAGAAGAGTATCAATTCAGCCGCAAGTTAATTCAAAAACATTAACTATTATTTTCTATTTAGATAGTTCGTTGAATGATAAAGATATTGTAACCAAAGAAATAACCGAGGCATTAAATACGAATTTTGCTTATGCAAATGAAATAAATGTCAAGGCAATTATTAACACAATTCCCTACCCAAAAGCAGAAGATTTTACAAAAGATTGAAATAAAATAACAGCTAAAGAAATAGATTTAGTAGTTTTAAAAACAATGTTAAAAAATGCTTTTGATTTTGAAGATATTGAATTAGAAAAAATTGTAACTAAAGATTTTACAAAGAATTTTAAAATAAGTAAAAACTCAAATTATCAAATAAGTTTAAAAATAGATCAAGAAGGTATAAATCAAGGATTTATATTTCATAACCTAAAGGATGATGTATTATCTTACGATGTTCTTATAACATCAAATCCATTGGTAAAATAGATTTATGATTTTAAAAGAAGAAATAATATTAAAAGTGGATTATCAAGATCGTATTGATAAATATATTTCAGATCATACAGATATTTCAAGAAATGAAGTTAAAAATATTATTATTGATTATGGTGTTTTTGTTGATGAAATAGTAGAAGTTCGTAAACCAAATTTTACTGTTAAACCAAACCATATAATTAAAATAACTAAAAAAGTAAATAATAAAGAATACAAAATTGAACCACAAAATATTCCTCTTGATATTATTTTTGAAGATGAACATATCATTATTATTAATAAACCATCTGGAATGGTTGTACATCCTGCACCAGGGAACTATGATAATACTTTGGTAAATGCACTTTTATATCATTTTCGTAATCTTTCAGATTTAAACGGTTCAATAAGACCAGGAATTATTCATCGAATTGATAAATATACTTCAGGTTTATTAATTGTTGCAAAAACTAATGAAGCTCATCGTTATTTTGCTAATTTAATTAAAGAACATAAAATTAATCGTGAATATAAAGCAATTGTAAAAGGTTTAATTACAAATGATATACTCCATATTGATTTACCAATTGGTAGATATCCTAATGATCGACAAAAAATGATGGTAACTAAAAATAATTCAAAAAATGCTTACACAGATGTTTATCCACTTTATCATTATAAAAACCACACCTTAATTAAATGCGTTTTAAAAACAGGAAGAACACATCAAATACGTGTTCATTTAAGTTATATTAAACATCCTGTTTTAGGTGATGATTTATATGGTAAATATTTAGATGATTTTAGACAAAGATTGCATGCTTATAAATTATCATTTACTCATATCAATGGAAAAAATTTAACTTTTGAAGTTGACTATCCTGAAGATTTTTTTTCTAATGTTGAAGATATATATCCTGTTGATAAATAAAATTACATTAACTCAATCATTTTTTTGAAAGCTAATTTTGAAGCTTTAGTAATTGAAATATTAATATCTTTTTTTGTTGTCGATATATTATTTTCACCAATCACATCACTGATGCCTTTTATACAATAAAAATTTATATTGTTTTTGTCACAAACTTGTGCTATAGCGCAAGATTCCATATCAATTAAATCAAAATTAATTTTTTCTTTTAAACTATTGATAATTTTTATATCATTAATAAAAGAATTGCCTGAAGCTATATTTATTTTTTTAGAAGATTTTAATGAATTTAAATAAAATTTTTTTTCTCCAGGAATTTGTCCCTCTTTGTATCAAGGACTTGAAGCATCAAAGTAATAAAATTTTTGTGGGATAACAACTTCATATAATTTGCATTTTTTTGTTGAACCAACTGCTCCATAATTTCATATTGCATTTACTTTAAAACAATCAATTAAATATTGAGTAGCTAATGCTGCATTTACCAGACCAATTCTAGAATGAATAACATAAATTAATTTATTATTAAATCTATATAAATTAACATTCAAATTGTTGTTAAATGATTTAACAAATTTAAATTCGTTCATATTTTGAATTTCATTATCATCTGCAACAACTAAACCAATTTTATTTTGTTCATTTTTCATAAATTTCTTCTTGTTCTTTTGTAAAAATTATTCCTTTTTCTTTATTGAAAAGAATTGTTTGATTAATAACTAGTTTTAAACCTTGATCAATGTTTTTTAAAGCAATTTCTCTTGTTTTTTGAATCCCAGGATATTTTCTTCCTTGACACAACTTATCAGCAAGATAGACAATTTTATCTAGAATGTTTAAATTTATGTCTAATGATGTATGAACTCTAACAGCATGAGCTATTTCTTCTTCAACATTGAAGATGTGTTTTAAAATGATATAACCAATTTCTTGGTGTAATTTATAATCTTCAATTTGTGATCTTTGAGGTTCATATTTTTTAATAATATTTCTTGCTTTTTCTTTGTTATTGTTTGCAATATTTTTTGCAATATCGTGAACTAATGCCGCGAAAGCTGCTTTATTAACATCATAATTATTTACTTTAGCTAATTCAATTGCAAAGTTACGTGCATGCAAAGAGTGCAAGTATCTTTTTTCATCCAAAATATTTTTAAGAATATTTTCAAAGTAAATTTTTTCTTTTCCAATGTAATGCAATATTTTTTCACTCAGAACTTCAAAATTTCCATTTAAAAATTCTGTAGAAGATTCATTGTAAATTTGATTATTTATTAGTAAACAATTATATTTTTTAATATTTGTTTTATTGATTTTATTACTTCTTTTAAAAACAACAAATTTAACCATTCTAACAATTTGATCTATATTTTTTCATTTTGATAATTTAGTTAAATTATCACTACCAATAATAAAAAAAAGTTCGTCATTTGGATATTTATTTTTAAAGTATTTAATAGTATCGATTGTATAACTAAATCCTTGACGTTTAATTTCAAAATCAGAAATTTCCATTTTATTTTCTAGGACTAAATTAATCATTTCTATTCTTTGTTCTCCGCTTACATAATAATTATTTTTTTTAAACGGATTTTTTTGACAAGGAATAAAAATTAACTTATCTAAATTCAAAAAATTAATAGCTTCTTTTGCTATTTTTATATGTCCTTTATGAATAGGATTAAATGAACCACCAAACAAACAAATTTTCATATTTTTATCTATTCCATTTTAGCAAGTATTATCTTATTATTTTTTGGTTTTTGATTAATTTCAAATGTTTTTTTAACTTCATTGGATAAATTTTTATCAATTGGTTTGGATGAATATAAAACCATTAATATTTCATTCTTTTGAACTTTTTCATTTGTAACTTTTTTTAATTCGATTCCTGCTTCGTTATCAATAATATCTTCTTTTTTATTTCTTCCAGCACCTAATTTAACAGCAACTAACCCTAAAATAACTGAATTTTTTAAATACAAATATCCTGATTTAGTTGCATTTATTTCTAATTTATATTTTGGTTTTCATCAATTAGTTTTTTGAATTAGTTCAATATTTCCTCCTTGATTTTCAATTAATTCTAAAAATTTATTAAATGCTTTTCCAGATTTAATAACTTCTTCAATCAATTTACAAGCTTCTTTTTCATTTTTTACAATTTTGGCTTGGATTAAAAGAGTTGTAGCAGATGAATAAATTAATTCCATAAATTTTTTATCTCCGTTACCTTTTAATGATTCAATTACTTCAATAATTTCGTTTTTATTACCAATCATTCTCCCTAATGGTTGTTCCATATTAGTAATTTCAGCTCTTACATCTTTTTTTAATTTTTTTCCAATATTAATCATTCAACGAGCTAATTGTTTAGCTTCATTAATATTTTTCATAAAAGCTCCTGAACCACATTTGACATCTAGCAAAATGGCATCAGATCCTGTTGATAATTTTTTAGACATAATCGATGATGTAATCAAAGGTAGAGAATTTACTGTTCCGCTCACATCTCTTAATGCATATATTTTTTTATCTGCTGGTACTAGATTATCAGTTTGACCAATAATTGCAATATTTGATTTTTTCAATAAAAATTTAAATTGTTGTTCATTTAGAAAACAATTAAATCCTTCAATTGATTCAAGTTTGTCAATTGTTCCTCCAGTATAACCTAAACCTCTTCCTGACATTTTTGCAAACACAGCACCACAAGCAGCAACAATAGGACCTAAAACAAGAGAAACTTTATCGCCTACTCCCCCTGTTGAATGCTTATCAACCTTTATTCCTTTTATTGAACTTAAGTTTATTTTTTTACCTGAATTCATCATTGCTTCAGTTAAATAAGCAGTTTCAACATCATTCATTCCATTAATAACAATAGTCATTAATAAGGCTGACATTTGGTAATCGGGAATTTTATTTTTAGTATATCCATCAACAAAAAACTCAATTTCTTTTTGAGATAATGCTTCTTTATTTTTTTTCTTTTCAATAATTTCTAATATATTCATAATTTATTTTTTTAGAGAATGTTTAGAGCAACTTCAACCATTTTTAAAAATTTCTTTTCTCTTTCTTCAGGTGAAGTTTCTTTTTTTGTGATTAAGTTATCTGAAATTGTTAATAATGTTGCAGCTTGTTTATTTAATTTTTTAGCATTAACAAATAAAGCGTATGATTCCATTTCAACACAATCAGCTTGTGTTATTGCCAATGTTTCAGATAATGGCCTTGAAGCATAAAAAACATCAGAAGAATGAACTCTTCCTTTATTTAAATTGATCTCTAAATCTTTTGCAGATTTTTCTATTTCTTTGTTTAATTCTTTTGAAGGATAATGAATATTAGTTTTTTCACCTAAAACTAATTCGCTATAAGCACTTGAATCAGAGAAAGAGCTTTCTACTAAAAACACTTCATATAAATCTAAGTTTTCTTTATATGAACCTGCTGAACCAATTCTAATAATTTTGTCAACATCATAAAATTTAAATAATTCAAAAGAATAAATTCCAATTGATGGTTGTCCCATCCCTGAACCTGCAATTGTTACTTCTTTGTCTTTATATGTTCCTGTAAACATTAACATATTTCTTACGTTATTAACTTGCTTTACATTTTTTAAATATTTTTCAGCAATAAATTTTGCTCTAAGTGGGTCTCCTGGCATCAAAACAACTTTAGCTATTTCTTCTTTTTTTGCATTAATATGTGGTGTCATATTTCCTCCGTTTTGCAAATTATATTTAAATTACTATTAATTATATCTACTATTGTTATAAATCTTTAACAGTAGTAAAAATTTGCACAAATATTTACCTTTAAAATTGAAATTGTGAAGTTGTTGTAGAAAGGAAAAATATGAAATTTTCAAAATTAAAATTAACATTATTATCATCGCCCATTTTGTTATTACCACCTATTTTTTTAACATCATGTCAAAAAAATAATTTAAAAGAAACAAACGAAGTTACTGTTTCTACTTTTAACGTTTCTTTTGCAGTTGATAATGATAAAAATGAGACATATGATCGTTGAGTTAAGTTTTTCTCTTTTACCAATGAAGAACAAAATACTCTAATTGAAAAATATAAAAGTGCAAGCGATAAAAATGATGCTAGTTTATTAACAAAAGAAGAAAAAGAAAATGCTGAAAGAATTATTCAAATTCGTAATATAGCCGCAATTATTCAATACAAAAGACCAGATATTTTATTATTAAATGAATTTAATAATGATGGAAACGGTTCAAAAGAAACAATAGAATTGTTTCAAAAAAATTATTTATCTTTTTCTCAAAGTCTTAATTCTTTTAGTGACACTTCAATTATGTTAGAACCTATTTTTTATCCTTTTTATGATTCATTTGCAACAAATACAGGATTAGAATCAAATATGGATTTAGATAATGATGGAATTATTAATAGTTCTCCAAATGATGCTTATGGTTTTGGTTATTACCATGGACATTATGCTTTTGCTTTATTATCTAAATATGAGTTAATATCAAAAGAAAAAAGAACATTTCAAAATTTTTTAATCAAAGATATGCCAAATATAGAAATACCAAAAATTACAGTTAAAGAAGGAGACCCAAACTTTGACAAAATACCTCAAGGTATGAAAACGGGTGATAATTGGTATAGTGATGAGGAGTGAAATCGTTTAAGATTATCTTCAAAAAATCATGTTGATATTCCAGTTAAAATTAATAATGAAAAAATTCATTTATTATTATCCCATCCAACTCCTCCTGCTTTTGATATAGTAACTAAAGCAAATTTGATTCGTAACTATTATGAAGTAATTTTTTGAAAATATTACATAGAAAATGCTTCGTTTATTTATGATGATAATGGTTCTTATGGTGGTTTAGATGGAAAAAATGAAAAATTTGTAATTTTAGGAGATCTAAATTCTGATCCATTTACAAAAAACGAAGATTCTCATATTGGTATTAGTGAACTTTTATCTTCACAACTAATTAATCAAAAAATAAATAAAGAATTTGTACCAACATCTATTGGTGCAGCTATAGAAAAAAATTCAAATAATCATCCATTTTTTGAATCTAGAACTTCAACTTTTGGGAAAAGAGCCGATTATTCAATTCCTTCTCATAATAGTAATTTAATTGAAACTGGAGTATATTGAGCCGGTGTAAATGAGCAAGGAAGAAAATTATTTAATGATGTTTGATTTAATAAAGAAGTTTCTTCAAAAACAGTCTCTTCTGATCATAGATATGTTTGATCAAAAATTAGATTTTAAAATCAATGTAAACTTTAATATAATTTTGTTGTATTTTGAATAGTATTTTTAAGATTCAAATTAGTTTATTATTAGAGATTAATTTGAAATTTTAAGGTTGACAAAATACTCGCTTATCAAGAATGATAAATTTTTGTACTTGTATGAGAGTAAAAATTGATTTACATCTTCATTCATTTGTTTCTAGAAAAAATGGAGATGCTATTAAGTGAAATTCTTTATATGATTCAATTAGTCAATTGATAAAAGAAAAAGTTCAAATTTGCGCCTTTTCTGATCACAATATTTTTGATGTTGATTTTTATTTAGAAGCAAGAGAACTAGCTCAGACTGCTAATATTTTGTTATTACCCGCTATTGAAGTTAATGTTGTTCGTTTAGATGGGAAAATAGCAAATGTTATTTTTGTATTTGATAATCATTTAACTAAAGATGAACTAACAAAAATTCGCACAATAACTATTAAAGAAACTCCTAAACGCGGTATTTCCTTAACTAAATGCAAAGAACTTTTTAAAAATTTTGAAAAAATTGTCATCCCTCATGTGGGGAAAAGTGATCATTTTAAATATGAAGACCTATTAAAAATTGATTATGATGCAATTGAAATTTCTAACGAAAACGATAAAAACTATTTATCTGTAATAAAGAAAGGAATCAATTCTTCAGTTGTTGCTTTTTCTGATACTCATCAATGAGATAATTATCCGCAATTAAATCGATTAATAACTATTATTGATGATATGGAAGAAATTTCATTTAAAGAATTAAAAAATCAATTAAATAAAAACAAAAATTATTTTAAAAGGAGAATAGATGATTAAAGAAATTGTTTTTAAAAATACAAAAGATTTTTCTGCTAAATCAATATCTTTATCTTTAGCGCCTAATGTTAATGTAATTATTGGCCCTAAAGGCGGAGGTAAATCAACTTTGTTTGATTTAATTGCCGGTTTAAAAAATAACTATATTTCTGAAAATGTGATTAAAGCATTAGAAAGTTATCACTTAAAATTTGAAAAGGCAATTAAATATAGTAATGAAGAAATTTTATTTTCACAATTATCTAAAAAGAAAAAGAAAGAAAAAGAAGAAGATTATAACAATCGAAATGATGTTATTTATCAAGATGATAAGATTAAAAAAGATTTAACTAGTACTAAAGAAATTGAGGATCAAAAATTTACTTATGCTAAAAAACAAATTGAAATTTCTGAAGATGTTAATAAATTAATTTTAGAAATTCGAAATCTTTATTTATCAATGAATAAAGTAAATGATTATTTTAAAAACGAATTAGTAAACATTAATTGAACAAATACTTTTAAAATGAAAGATTTAGTGAATAACAATCAACTAGATTTAATAACTAAATTAGATTATAAACCAATTAATTTATCAAAATTAATTGAAGAAGAATTAAAAGAATATCAAAATTTTTTCATTGCCAATGAAGAGTATGAAAATAAAATTAAAAAACTAAAATTATTAGATAAAACCAAAATAATTAATGATCAAAATTTTGCAATTTCAATTAATGAAATGATTGAAGAAATCATTAAGGATAATAAAGATTTAATTAACTTAATCAAACAAAGAGAGTTATTTTTAAAAAGAATTAATATGTTTTCAAATTCTTTCTACAAAGCTTATCGAAAAACAATTGAAAAAATAAAAACAGAAAATTATGCTTCTGGAGGATTAAAAAGTTATGAAATCCAAGCAAAGAATCATTTTAAAAATTTGGCTCACGATTTATTTAATGTAATTAAATATTTTGAAAACTTAAATGCACAAGAAACAATTTTAAATATTGAAAATGATTCAAACCAAAAAAATGTTTTATACTATCAAATTCCACAAAACTTAGTACTCGATGATGAAACTAAAATTGAAATATTAAAAACCGTTTTTCATTCGCCGGGCAATTCAAAAGAAGATGTAACTAAATGATTAAAATCTTTAACTGAAAAAGGGATTAAAGATTTTAAGGAAGAAACCATTAAAAATTGTCTTGCAAGAGAAATAAAAAATGAAGTTAAAGTTTTAGTTGATTTTGGTAATGAAAAAAAAGAATATGAAGCTCTATCATTAGGTCAAAAATCAATTTATGGTCTTAAATACAAATTTAATAAATCAATTAATGAAGATTTATATCTAGATCAACCTGAAGATAATTTAGATAATCATACTATTGCAGAAGAGATTTTACCAATGTTAAATCAAAAAGATAATAACCAAGTTATTGTTGTTACTCACAATGCAAATATTGGAATTTTATCTAATCCCCAAAGAGTAATTATTGCTGATTTAAACAACCAAAATGAACCATATAAAATTGCTAAACTTGAAGAAGTAATCAATGAAAATAGCGCTCATTATCTTGAAGGTGGAAAAGAATATTTAAAACAAAGATATTACAAAATCATTAATCAAAAAGGAGATAAATAATGTTATTAGAAATTAAAAAAATCGATGAAAATAAATTTATTGCTAAATTTGCAAATGAAGAATTAGAAATAAGTGAACAATCACAAGATTGAAATATTGAAGGAATTAATAAATTTTTAATCAAATTGGCATCTAAAACACCAGTGAAAGAAAAAATTGAATTAAAGTTTGATGATCAAGAAGAAAATAAAGTTTACTTACATCTTATTGATTTATTTCAAGAATTTATTAATGAGCATAATGAATTGAATGTTGAGAAATAAATTAAAGTTAAAAATATTTAATCATAAATATATTTAGTGATTTGTAATAATTTAAAACTAATAATTAAAATTTGGAGGATAGATAGTTATGGAATTTTGTTTAGATCATTGTGAAAATAGTTCTTGTGAAACATGTGATGAAAAATATTATTATGGTATAGAAAAACCCGAATGTTGTGAAGGATACCATTTTTAAATTTAAATAAAATTGAATGTAAATGTTATTCTAAATATTGATTAATTTTTAATTTTATATCCACTCACAAAATCTTTTTCTATTTCTTTATTTATAAAAATTCTTGTTCTATAGATTAATTTGTTTATTTTTTCTTCTTCATTTTTGATATGAATTGGGATAATGTCAATAGATATTGTTTTACCTTTTAAATAAAACTCTTTTTCATTTTGAGCATAATTTCCTTTACCTATTCAAAAATAATTTAATGTTTTTGATTTATTAATTTGACGTTTATTTTCTTGTAATTTTCTCACAACAATTGACAATGAATTATCATTTATTATTTTATTTAAAACATTTAAATCATAAAGATTATTTTTATCAAAACATATTTCAAATAATTTATTTTTTAATTTTTCTTTATTTGTAGTATCAAATAGTTCATTTGAAAAATTAGTTCATGAAGGAAAATCAATATATTCATTATTTTTTGTATCAAATTTTTTATTTTTGACTTTTTTAAATTTTTCATAAAAAATAAAATTATTTTTATCTAATTCATCATCATTATCAAAATATTTATTTTTAATAAAGTCTATTTTTCCATTATTTGATACATATTCATAATTTGATATTGAATCTCTAGTTGGGAACAACTTGTAATCATATAGATCATTTTCATTTGATAAAGGAATAAATTTTTCTATTTTTGAAAAATCATTATTTGAGTTTTCAATAATTTGAATGAAATTAATAATATTATCATTAATTTGTATATAGTCAGAGATTAGTTCTCTAGTTAAAAAAATCCTTATCATATTTTTATATTCTTCTCGATAACCTAAAAATCTCGCTTGTTGAAGCACATAATCAGCATTTGCATGAATTCTAGATCTAAAGGAAATGAATGAATTTATTAAATCAATAATGGTTAAACCACGATCTAATTTTTTGTTTCCAATAATAATATGATAATAATTATTCTCAGATTGATCAAAAGACATATTTATATTTCCATTAAAAATAATAGTTTTAATTTCATCAATTATTTTTATTAAAGCTTCTCTATCTTTTTCTTTGAAAGAAAAAGTAAATGATTCATTTTGACAAATATGACTTAAATTTTTAATATTAATTCTATTTTTTATTTTTAAAAGAATATTATTAATTGCAATTTCAATTTGTTCATGATTTTGTTTTAATCTATCAATGTTTATTAACATTCGAGGCTTAGAATTGTATTTTTGGATATTTTTTCATCAAAAGCATTGGATTATAAAAACATGTAATGAATATTCTAATTCATTATTATATTGAATTTCGTCAATTTCATCTTTATCAATTGAATTTATTTGATGAAAAATTTTCCCTTCATTATGGAAATTATTTACAAAAAAATTAATATCTACATATCCTATAGATGGTGGCAGAAAGAAAATAAAATTAGGATTCATAAAGTTGTTTTTTTCTACAATAAAATGAGCATATGGTGTTGCTGTTATAGAAACAACATTTATTCTTTTTGAATTATTAAAAAGTGTTTTTAAATTATTGAAAATTTGACTTCCTTCTTCTTTATTTTTATCATTAAAAGAAGCAACATCTCCTTCATCATCAAAGATATATGAATTATAACTAATACTTTGTTGATTCAATTTTTCTGTTAATAAATTATTAAATTGCAAATGTCTAATTTCTTTTAAAGAAAGAATGATAACATTTTCATTATTTTTTAATTTATTAATAACTTCATCAAGATTATCTTTCAATGTTTGGTATGTATACAAATTTGAATTTATATTTTTTTCTAAACGTTTAAAACTTTGATCTAATAAATTCCTATTTGATTGGTTAAATCAAAAAACTAAATTTGAATTACTTTCAGAAAAAATTTTTGTAATAGACCCAATTATAAAATCAGTTTTTCCTGATTGAATCATTCCATAAATCAAAAATTTTTTTTTGTTATTTTCTTTCATTTTTTTATAAACATTAAGTACAGTTTCTTTATAATTTTGTAAATCTATTTCATAATTATTTTTGCTAAATAATTCCATTTTTTCTTTTTTCTTATCTAAAAATGATTCCCATAAATCATTCTGGGCATCTAAATCAAATGGCGAAAATCTTAAAGGGTTTTTAATCATACTATTCTATTTCTTTCTTAATTTTTTCAAAAAATTCTTCATTAGTTTTATTTATTGCTAAAGCATATATTTTTAATTGGGCATCGATTAATAAATTATTGAAATTACTTTCAATTTTGGGAAGATATTTTTTTTCAATAATATAAAAATTACTTTTGTCTAAACAAACTTTTCAATTAGACAATTCATTGTATTGATTAATGAGATTATAAATTTTTTTGTTTAAATATTGTTTTCTTTCTTCGTCAAAATCTATTTCTTCGATTATTTTTAATAAATCCATAGAACTATCAGATGAATCTAAAAAAATATCCACTCCTACAACTAAATCATTTTCAGATAATTTATTTAATTGTTTATAAGATAATGTTATACTTTTAGATTCTTTGTTTACTTTTTTTATTTCAATAAATTTTTCATTTTTAAGTCTAAAATCAAAATGATCATTGTTTTTTTGATAATTATTTCTTAGATCAATATTTTGTTTTAAGCAAGAGGCAATAAATACCATTTCAGTTAACAAACCTAAATATTCATTAATTAGTTGATTCTTATTAAAACGTTCAAAAGTAGCAAGAAATTTTTCAAAAATATTTGATAAAGTGATATCTTTTGTTTTATTTATTTGATAATTTAAGAAATCAATAATATTTTCTAATTCATGTTCATCTCTTACATTTTTTAAAGATAATATTCAAAATTTTTCATCTTCATTATCTAATTTTATTCATTTAAATCCATCAAAATATTCTTTGTTTCCTAATTGAATTTGTTTTCTTTCAATCGCAATACCAAAGTAATTATTTTTATAAAAATATTTTTTAAACATTGTTTTCAACCACCTATATAGCAAAAATTTCTTTTAACATTTTTTGATAGTCAGTGTTATTTTTTAAATAACGAATAAAGCTGAAAACATATTCAAATATGTTTGGGTCTTTTTTAACCATATTATGGATTTCTGATGGGTTAATTCCTAATTTTTCTGTAGTTGCCATTAAAGCATCTGAAAATGGAGATCCAGGTTCTATTGAAACCAATACATTAAATAGATTTTCTCTTTTTTCTTTAGGAGGTGAATTAATGAATGTTTCGCTAAATAATTTTTTAATTTTTATTTTTTTGCTTTCAAGAAATTCAATCATACTTTCATAATCATTGAAATGACTTAAAATGTCATCGCCACTTTCTTTTAATTTAAAATAAATAAAAATAAATTTAATTATTACAATGTTGTACATTAAACAATTTTTTATAACATTTCTTCTTCAATCATCTTTTTTGACATACGGATGAGTGATGTAATCTTTTTTCTTGAATGAATCAAAAGTTCTAAACAAATAACATAGTTCAGAATATAATTGATAGTCATTGTAAATTTCATCTAAACTTTTTTCTAAACTTTTTTCATCTTTATAAATTTTTGATTTTGCGTTTTTTGCTGTTCCTGGCATGATTTTTTCTCATGTTCAATTTAGTTGTAAAAGATTTTCTAGTGAAAAAACATGTTCGGGTTTATAAATAGTTTGTGCAGTTTCATCAAACTTAAAAGATCCTACTTTTGTTTCTATATAAGTTTTGAAATTAAGTTTTTCATTATTTTGAGCAAAAGTGGTTTTGATTAAAGTTGCTAATGGCAGATTAGATATTAAGTCTTTATTATCAATTGGCTTTTGTCTATTAGAAGCAATAGCAATTTTATTAGCAAGCTCATAGGCTTCTTTGTTATTTTCTTTTGAAGATCAATTTTTGATACAAATAATTTTAGATAATATAAAAAAATCTTTTTCAAAATCTGTGTGTGAAATATTATATGTTGTTTGTCCACCATTTATTATTGAAAAATTTTTTAAAACAATTTCTTTTTTTCTAATTTCTAAATCATCACAAATAATAACCATTCCATTGTTTAAGTATCAAAAATTTTCAGGATTATTTATTGATTCTTTGATATATTCATCAACATTTTTTTTCTTTTTAAAATACCTTAAATTTAAATTTAAAATTTGATTTCCATATGTTTCATATAATTCTTTAACTGATTTAGCTGATAAATTAAAAATATATGCTTTGTTGACAATTGTATTAGTCGCAAAAGGGTTTTCGAATTCTAAAAAATTATTTTTTCCACTCAATATATTTAATGTTGCTTTATCCACAGATAATTTTGTAGAAAACTTATTCTCATATAGTTTTACTAAATCATTTAATTCTAGGATTTGAATAATATCATCATTATTTCAATCAAAATCATCTTTGATATTCTTAATGATATTACTTTTATTTTTTATTTCTTTGTCACTTATATTAACAAAAATAAATTTATTAATAATATTTGTATCATTTTCAAATTCTTCTTTTATTGGTTCAAATAATGAATGATTTTTGGATTGAATTATATCTTTTTTAATTTTTTTAATAATGTTTAGCAAAAAATCATTTTCTATAATTTTATCTCTTTCAAGAAACTTAATAAATGAATAATTGTTTTCATCTATAGTTTTATCAATTCAAATAATATCTGAATATGTTTCTTTAATTACATTATTTTCGATAATTTCATTTGTTTCAGAACCATCATCTAGGATTAAATTTCCTAAAAAAATGTATTCTCTATTCTCTTCATCATATTTTTCAAACAAAGATAATTTAGTTTTGTAGATTTTTTGAATTTTTCTATTACCAATTAATTTCAAAGTTATCTCCTTTAATATTCATTATCAGAACTTTTTTGGGTAATAACTATGTTTTATTTTTTGTTTTTTGCACTATTTTTTTGGCAATCAACCAAAAATGGATAAAAATAATTTATAATTTATTAAAAATTTGGAGTATTTAGGTTAGATAATGAATATTAACAGAACAAAACTATCTCCATTTGTAAAATGAGTTGGTGGTAAAAGAGAAGTTATTAACAATTATTTAGCTAATTATTTTCCGGATAAATTTAGAAATTATTTTGAACCTTTTGTTGGAGGTGGTGCTGTTCTTTTTTATTTGCAACCAAATAAAGCAAATATTAATGATTTGAATTTTGAATTAATAACAACATATAAAGTTATTAGAAATAATGTAAATGAATTAATTAATAAATTAGATGAATATCATTTAAATCATTCAAAAGATTTTTTTCTTAAGTTAAGAAAAGAGAAAAAGAAAAATGATGTTGAAATAGCTGCTCGTTTTATTTATTTAAATAAAACTGGATTTAATGGTTTATATCGTGTTAATAAAAATAATGAATTTAATGTTCCATTTAGCAATAAAACAAGAGAAAAATTAGTTTTATACAACAAAGAAAATTTAATTAATTTAAATAAATATTTTCAAAATAATCAAATTAATTTTTTTAATCAAGATTTTGAAGAAATATTAAAACAAACTAAAAAAGGTGATTTTGTTTTTTGTGATCCTCCCTATGATTATGAAGTTAATGTTGATAATGGTTTTACTTCTTATACTCAAGATGGTTTTAATAAAGAAGATCAAATCCGATTAGCCAACCAATTAAAAAAATTGAATGAAAAAGGTGTTCTATGGATGTTGACAAATCATAATACCCAATTAATTAGAAACTTATATCAAGATTTTTATATTAAACCAATAACAACAAATCGCAATATCAATTCAAAAGGTAATAAAAGAAAAAATACAGGAGATGAAGTAATGATTACTAATTATGAAATAATAAATGAAGAAAAAAAGAATGAAAAAGATAAATTAACACAATATTTATCTTCATTGGAAAAAACAAATATTGAACTAGAAGATTTGATTGATACTAAAAAAATAATAAAAAAAATTGATGAAATTGAGATTAAATTAAATACTTTAAATTACATTATTTCTTCAAATGAAGAAGAAATAATCAAAAAAATTAAAACTCTTTACACAAAGAATAAAAATGTGTTTTCAGTGTTACATACACTAGTTGCTTCAGAAATTGACAAGGAACTAAAGTTTGATAAAAAAACAATAAAATTGATTGATTTGACTAAAGGTGTTGACTCAATAATTTTATTTTTTAAAAAAACAGGTTTATTAGATTTTATAAAACAAAATAAAATTAAAAATTTTGTTGATTATTTAGTGGGTGTAAAAGTTGGTTTAGATACACACGCAAGAAAAAATCGTTTTGGTTTAAAGAATGAAAAAGAAATTGAAGAAATAATTAAAAAAGAATTTAAAAAATATGATTTTTTAGATATTCAATTTCAAGTTTCAAAATTAGATATTTTTAAATCACATAAAAAATGATTTAATAAAAAATTTGATGTAGTTATTAAAAATAATAAAAATAGCAAAACTATATTATTAGAATCATCTTTTTATAATACTCAAGGTTCTAAAATTTCAGAAACTTCAAGGTCATATGAAAATATTTTTAATTATTTAAAAAAATATAATGATCAATACATTTTTATTTGGATTGCAGATGGTAAAGGTTTAGAATCAATTAAAAATGATTTAAGTACCAAAATAGAATTGGATTATATTTTCAATAAAACAAATTTTATTGATGTTATTAAGAAAAAATTAAATTTAAAATAAAAACATATACAATTTCAATACAGTTAAAAAACTTGCTTTGTATCTAATGTTTATTTTATCATTTTACAAGATAGACAGGTCCAATCATTTTTCCGTTTCTTAAATATAATTATTTAACTGCAGTTACAAATCCAGTATATCATTTTAAAATATCATAGCGATAATTGTACTCTTCCAAATTTCTAATAAGTTTTTTCAAACTTTTTTTATTAGATTTTGTATTTGCAAAGATAAACATTCCATTTTTAATTAAATATTTTTCATTTTGCAAAAACAAATTATCAAAATCTTTAAATGAATTCAAAACCATGATTGAATCAAATTTTTCTTTTTCAATTTTGTTCAAGAGTTTTATATCATGTTTAACTAATTCAATTTTGTTTTTAATTTCTACATATTTTGTTTCATCAAAATCTTCTTTTTTTATGTATATTTCAGAATTTGCTTTATTTGAAATTGTAATTGCTTCATAAGGTTCAACATCACCTAGTAATAAGACTTTTTTGTATTCATTTCTAATGCAAGAATTGATACAAAATTCAACAATTTCGTGATTAATTGTTTGCCCCAAAACTTGTTGCAAATTAACAAGAGGTTCCCCCATATCTTTTCTTTCCATCATTTTCTTTTCACTTTCTTTTAAAGAAAGTTCTTGATTAATTCTAATTTGATCTAATGCAATCTCTTGTTTTTTCTTTTTAATTTTTAGAAAAATAACTATAAAAGCTATTATTGCAATTAAAACAACAATGCCTGCACTTATTCCTAAACAAAGTCTAATTATTTCAATACTTGACATTTTTATTCATCGCTTTCAATGTTTTCTTCCATCCATTCATTAAAAATTTTTTCAACTAAATTTCACTCATCTTCTTCAATAGCAACTAATGAATTATCTTCTTTTATCTTTGCTCCATAAGCTATTTCATCAATTTCATACATAATAAATTGGTCACCATTTTCTTCAAAAGTAAACAAAATATTAGCGTTTATTTTTTTACCATTTTCTAATTCAATATCTATTATATTATTGTTTGATAATTTTGCTTTTTTGAAATTTTTGTTCATTTTTTCTCCATTTTAGTTTATTTCTACCAAACTAAATAATGTTCAATTTAATTCTTGTCTTAACTTATTTGCCTGAATTTGATTTACTTTAAAAGCTAATTCATTTAGTTCTTTATCAATAATTAATTTTTTCTTTATAGCTTCAAAATTCATTAAGTCTATTTCTAGTTTATTTGTAACTATGATGTGTAAATTTTTTTTATTTAAATCTTCTTTAATTTTAAAAATTGTATTTTCAATTTTTTTAATTTCTTCTTCAATTTGTCCTAAATTATTTTTAATTTTATTTAGAATATCTAGAACACTTTTATTAAAACAATCTTCACACAAAAGAATAGGAGAATTATTACTTATTTCTTTATTACATTCTTTGCAAGATAAATTTTCAATATTTTTTATCTCATTATTTTTTTTATTAAAATTTTCATCATCAATTAAAGACATAAAATCTCCTATCTTTTATATTTTAAATTAATATAAAAAAGAATCATTTCAATATCTGAAGGATTAATACCACTAATTCTTGAAGCTTGACCAATAGTTTGAGGATTTATTTTTTTTAATTTATATCGAGCTTCTAAAGCAAGATTAGCAATTTCATCATAATTAATGTTTTTAGGAATTTTTAATTCTTCTAAACGTAACATTTTAGCTGCAGCTTTATTTTGTTTTTGAACATATCCATCTAAACGAATCTTAATAATTAGTTCATCTTTATAGATAAAATCATTAATAAAATCATTATAATCAACATCTGGTCTTGCTATTACTTTTAAAATAGAAGCACCATTTAGAACAGAATATTTTTTAGCAAGAGGATCATTTGCAGATAAATAAATATTTTCTAATTCTTTAATTTTTTGATCAATTAAAAAATATTTTTCTTTAATTTTTTGATATTCAATTTCATTAATCATATCAGCATACAAAGCATATTCAGACATTCTTATATCAGCATTATCATTTCTTAATAATAAACGATATTCAGCACGAGAAGTTAACATACGATAGGGTTCTTTTGTTCCTTTTAATACTAAATCATCAATCAAAACTCCAATATAAGAATCGTTTCTTTTTAAATCAAGAGGTTTTTTATTTTTTAATTTTAAAGCTGCATTGATTCCAGCAACAATTCCCTGACCAGCAGCTTCTTCATAACCACTAGTCCCGTTTATTTGACCAGCAAAATATAAATTTTTAATTTTTTTAGATTCTAAGCTTTTATAAATTTGTCCTGAAGTTACTGCATCATATTCAATTGCATATCCATATTTTTGAACTTTGCAATTTTTAAGACCTGGAATTGTTCTTAAAAATTGATCTTGTATCTCAATTGGCATTGATGTTGAACATCCATTAATATAATAAATATCTTGTTTTTCTGTTTCTGGTTCAAAAAATATTTGATGTCTTTCTTTGTGAGAAAATTTAACTATTTTATCTTCAATTGAAGGACAATAACGCGGTCCTACTCCTTCAATTAATCCTGAATACATTGCAGATTTACTTATATTATCTAAAATAATTTGATGGGTTTTTTGATTAGTATAAGTTAATCAACAATGAATTTGAGCTTTTAATTTATTTTTTGTTTTCGAAGAAAAAGTTAAATCTTCAAGCGGCAAGATTTCTTCTTCAAGTTCATTTCAATTAATAGAATCAGCATAAATTCTAGCAGGTGTACCAGTTTTTAAACGGATTAAATCGATTCCATTTTCTTTTAAAGATTTAGATAAATTTTTTGTAGTTTTTTCTCCATCAGGGCCACTAATTGTAATATCATTTCCTCTTAAAATTCTTGAATCCATATAAGTTCCAGTTGTAATTATTACAACTTTTGATTCAATAATTGAACCATCATTTAATTTAACGCCTTGGATAACATTGTTTTTTTGTACAATTTCTTCAACAATTGCTTCAATAATAGTTATATTTTTATTTTTTTCTATCTCTTCTAAAACAATTTGCGAATATTTGTCTTTATCTATTTGTGCTCTTAATGCTCTAACTGCAGGTCCTTTTGATGTATTTAGCATTTTTATTTGAATCATTGCTTTATCTGCAAAATAACCTTGAACTCCTCCAAGAGCATCAATTTCTCTTGTGATAATTCCTTTTGCAGGACCTCCAATTGAAGGGTTACAAGGAAGCATGGCTAATCGCTTTTTATTTAAAGAAATAAGCGCAACTTTAAAACCGTTTTTTGCAAGTGCAAAAACCGCCTCTATTCCAGCATGACCACCACCAACTATAATTGCGTCAAATTTATTATTCATTACTTTCCTTTTTATCAGAATTAATTTGTTTTAGAATTTCTTCAATTCTTAAAGAAGTTTTTGAAACCTCATCAATTTTAAAAATAAGTTCAGGAACTTTTCTTGAATTAAAATCATATTTTGCTAATTCGCTTCTAACAAAACCTTTAATGTTATTTAAAGCTTCTAATGATTTTTTTTCGTTTTTATCAAATAAGACATAAATTTTTAAATTGGAACCATCATTAGATAATTTTGCATCAATAACTGTTACATTTCTAACATTTGCATTTTTAACATCTTCATTGATGATTTTGGAAATTCATAATAAATAATTTGCTTCTTTTTTTCTTCTTTGTATTTCATTCATTATTATTTATTAACCAAAACTTCTTCAAAAGTTTGAATTATATCTCCTTCTTTAATATCATTAAATTCCTTAATATGAGTTCCAAATTCTTTCCCTTTTTCAATTTTTTTAATTTGTTCTTTTCCATGTTGAAGAGTTTCTAAAATTCCTTCATGGATTATTTTATTATTTCTAATTAATTTCATTTTAGTATTAATTTTAATCACACCTTCGGTTGCTAAACATCCAGCTATGTTACCAACTTTTGAATAGAAAAAAATCTTTTGAATAATAGCTTCGCCCACTTTTATTTCTTCATATTCAGGAGTTCCAAAAGTTTTAATAATGTTTTCGACTTCTTCAATAATTTCATAAATTATAGAAGAAGTTTTAATCACAACTTTTTCTTGAGAAGCTAAATTTCTAATAGTTCCTTCTACTTTTAAGTTAAAAGCAAAAATAATTGCATTTGAAGCTTTTGCTAATAAAATGTCCGAATTAGATATACTACCACTTGAATATCTAATGATGTTTACTATTGCATCATCATTTGAAAGTTTAGATAAAGAAAATTTAATAGCCTCTGCAGTTCCTTGCACATCAGATTTAATAATAACATTAACAATTTTTTTATTTTCGTTATTGGTTAAATTTACATTTTTAGAAACTAATTCATTTTGTTTATCTGAAAAAGCTTTTTTAGAAGCTAATTTTTTAGCAAATTTTTCATCTTCAAATCCTAAAAATTTATCACCTGATTTAGGTAGATAATTTAATCCTGTAATAATAACAGGAGTTCCTGGGCCTGCTGATTCAATTTCTTTACCTTCAATACTTAGTAATGTTTTAATTCTTCCATAATTAGAACCTGCAATAATAAAATCTCTTTTGTAGATTGTTCCATTTGTAATCATTAAAGTTGCAATTGTTCCTTTGCCTGTTGCAATATTAGCTTCAATTACCGTTCCTATTGGAGAACGATTTTTATTAGCTTTTAGTTCTAATAAATCTGCTTGAAGTAAAATAGCATCAAACAATTCATTAATTCCTTTTCCGGTTAAACCTGACCCATAAATAAATGTTGTATCTCCACCTCATTCTTCACAAAGAATATCATGTTTAGATAAATCTGCTTTTACTTTTTCGGGATCGGCTGATGGTTTATCCATTTTGTTAACAAAAACTACAATTGGTACATTAGCTGCCTTAGCATGATCAATTGCTTCTATTGTTTGAGGCATAACACCATCATCAGCAGCAACAACTAGAATAACAATATCTGTTACTTTTGCTCCATTTAATCTCATTGCAGTAAAAGCTTCATGTCCAGGAGTATCTAAAAAAGTTATTGTTTTGTTGTTATGATTGATTTGATAAGCGCCAGTATGTTGTGTTATTCCACCAGCTTCATTGCTTGCTACATTTGTATTTCTTATCTTATCAATCAAAGTGGTTTTACCATGATCAACATGCCCCATGATAGTTATAATAGGCGGCCTCGGTTCTAAATCTTTTTCATCATCTTTTATTTCAAAATAATCCATAAAATTTGATTCATTCATTTCAATTTCTTTTTTAAAATCAAAACCATAATCAAAGCAAATTTCTGCAATTTCTTCTTCAGTTAAAACTGAATTTAAATTATATAACACACCTTTTTTAAAAAAATTGGTCAAAATTTCATTTGCAGGTTTATTAATTCTTTTTGCAAATTCGTTAATACTCATTGGTCCTGTGAAAATAAAAACACCATCTTTTAATTCGATTTTTACATCAACTAATTGTGTTTTAATTTCTTCGTCATTAAATACTCTTTTTTTATTTTTTTTTGACATATTCTTCAACCTCTTTTCTTAATGCGTTATATGTTTCTTGCGGAATATTTTTTTTAAATGCTTTATTTAAACTTTTCTTTTTAAAAAGAAGATCAATTGTTTCAATATTTTTTAAACAATATGCCCCTCTTCCTAAAATTTTTTCATCTTTTTCAAACATAACTGTTCCATTTTTTAAAAGAACAAACCTAATTAATTGATTAACAGGAACAATTTTGTTTGTTACAATACATTTTCTTGAAAACATTTATCTAATAATTTTTAAAAATCTTCTTCCTCATCAAAATCTAAAAAGTCATAATCATTTAAATCAATATCACCAACTAAATCTTTATCAAATTTAAAATTTTCATTAACACGTTTAATTTCATTATTATTAATTTTTTGTTCAAAGTTTTGATCTAATTTATCAAAATTATCATTTTCTATTTTATCTGTTTTGTCTTCAACACTAAATTGTGAGTAATCCACAGGTTCATAAGAAAGAATTTCAGAATTATATTCAGCAATTTCTTTTTCAAAATCTTCGATATTTGAAATATTGATATTTTTTCAATTATTTCTATTGTTACGTGGTCTTCTATTGTTTGTTGTTGACAAGTAAGCAGATGAACTTTTGTTCTCAACAAATCCTGAATCTAATTCTTCTAATTCTTTTTCGTTAATATTACCGTTTCAATTAATCGGTATATTATTTTCAATAGCATAAGAATAAGAGCAAATATCAATATTTACTCTTATTAATTCAACAGTTAATTTTACGTTTGATCCTTTTTTTCCAATTGCTATTGTATTATGTTTGTTTGGAACAACAACTAAATAATCGTTTGTCCCAGCTTTTTTATTAATTGAAACAATTCTTGCAGGGCTTAGAGCATTTGCAATATATTCATAGATATTATCAGAATATAAAATAACGTCTATTTTTTCACCAATTTCATTTGATACTCGATTTATTCTTTCGCTATTTTGACCAATTATGCAACCTTTTATATCTAATTCACCTTCAAATTTTGGATTTTTTCTAAATGAAATTTTTGATCTATCACCTTTAATTCTTGAAATACCAACAATTTGAATTTCTCCTCTATCAATTTCAGGAATTTCTCTTTTTAAAATTTCTCTAACTTTATTTGGCGAATCGTTTGAGACTAATACTTGATAACTTTTAGAACTTTCATAAACTTCTTCAATAGTAACATTATGATATTTTTTATCATTCAAATTTATTTTTTGATTTTGATACTTAGTTGGCATGTAACACAATGTTCCATCTTCTAATAAAAAAGTTGCTCCTTTGCCACCAAAATCCTCTTCTAATTTTGCTTCTACAACAGTTCCAATAAGTGGTTGATATTTTTCATAAACTCTTCGTTTTTCCCAATTTAAAATTTCGATTCTAAAAGATTGTTCAATTTTTGAATACAGTGACCTTGAAAAATCATCAAAAGAAATTTTTGAAGCAATTGTTTCACCTACAGTAATTGTTGGATTAATTTCTCTAGCTTCACTTAAATGAATATCAACAACTTTTGAATCTCCTTTATATTCTTCTTCATCATCAATTACAAGTTTTTTTAAATTAGTTAAAATTAATTCATTATCAACAATGTCTAAAGCAATTTCGGCATCTGGGTCTAATTGAGAATTAATAATTCTTTGTATTGAGTTTTTCAAAAAACCAATAATAATTTTTTTATCAATATTTTTGGTTGTTGAAACAATGTTAATTAATTCTAAAATATCTTTTCTACGTTCGTTTTGTACTTTCATTATTTATCCTTTCTTAATTTGGCTGTTGTTTTTATGTATACAATGTATTTTTTTTCAATTTGTAATTTTTGGATTCTACCTTTGTTGTTTATTTTTAAAATTATATGTTCATTTATATTTTCTAATAAGTCACCTTCTCAATCATTTTTTTCAAAATATTGTTTTGATGATTTTATTGATAAATATTTTCCAATAAATAAGTTAATATCTTTCAACTTAATTTCTTTTTCAGTTCCACTTGAAAATACGTTTAAGTAATAATTGTCGTTAGTTTTATCAATTTCATCAATAATATTTGAAATTAATTTCGTCTTCTCTTCAATAGATTTTAAATTAGTATCGGGTAATTCAATATCTAAAAAGTTTAAACCATCCCTTTTGACAAATTCAATAAGATTCACTTCAAAATTTATTCTTTTTTTTAGTTTTTGAATCAAATACAACCTCCCCATTTAATAGAAAGATTGCTTTTTAGCAACCTCTTCTATTCAAGTTATTTTCATTTTATCACTTATTTTTGTATTTTTAACAAAATTACTGTTGCATTAAATCTTTTTTACTAAGGTGAGCCATCAAAATTCCGCCTGCAACAGCAACGTTAAGCGATTCAAAATTAATAGGAATATAAATTTTAAAATCTAACAATTTAATGATATTTTTTGTAATTCCTTTTGATTCATTTCCTAAAACTAAAATTATTTTGTCATTTTGATTAAATAGTAAATTTTGGTAATGTTGTGCTTTTTTATCTAATAAAGATCCAACTATCTTATATTTTTGATTTTTTAAAAATTTGAGATCTTTTATTAAGTTTTTAGTATTAAAAATATTTGCACTAAATATTGCACCTTGTGAAGATCTTAAAACTTTCGAATTATAGATATCTACTCCTTCGACAATAATATCATTAAAGTTAAAAGCTAATGCTGTTCTAATTAAAGTGCCTAAATTGCCAGGATCGTTAATGTTATTAAGAACTAGTATATTATTATTAAAATAATCTTTAAATTTAATCTTTTGACATAATCCAATATATTCTTGAGGAGTTTTAGTAGTAGATAATTGCAAGATATTTTTATATGAAGTGTATTTAATTTTAATATTTTGATCTTGATAATTATTATTGCTCGTGATAATAAATTTTAATAAATTAGATTTTTTAGCTTCTTCAATAAGATGTAAACCTTCAATTAAAAAATAGTCATTTTGATCACGAAATTTTTTTATTTTTAATTTTTTCAAATCTAAAAATTCTTGATTAGTTAGTTTCATTATTCTTTTTCTAAAATAAATTCTTTTCCCTTTTGCACTTCAAATTTTGATAAACCTTCAAAATTTTTTTGTCTTAGTATTTCGTAAGCAATTAAGTTAACGGTATTAGCTAAATTTAATGATCGACACTCCGCTTTCATAGGAATTCTTATACATGTATCAATTGATTTTTGTAATATTTTTTTAGGTATTCCTGTTGACTCAGTACCAAACATTATTCAAATATCATTATCTTCTTTAAAATCAATATCTGAGTAATTTTTAAGACCATAACGAGTTAGATAATAAATTTTTTTATTCTGATATTTCTTTGAAAATTCTTGATAATTTTCATAAATTTCATATTCAATATCATTAATTGTTCTTCCTGCTGCTGCTCGTTTGATATTTGGATGAAATAAATCAAAAGCAATGGGTTTGATAATATGTAATTTTGCTCCTACTGCATAACAAGTTCTAATTATATTTCCGGTATTAGGTGGTATTTCTGGTTGGTATAGAACAACATTAATCATAAATTAATATAATATTATATAAACATTAGCATTGTGTTAAAAAAAATTAAAACAAAATCAGTTCAAATAAAAATACGTAATTTTTTAACATTTGTTATATCATTATTCTTGTTCTGATTTATTTGTAAATAAATTTTATGTATTATTATGGATTTAAAAAAATTTATTGATGATGTTAAAGATTTTCCAGAAAAAGGAATTAATTTTAAAGATATTTCTCCTTTACTTGCTAATGGCGAGGCATTAAACTATACAGTTAATAAAATGGCAGAATTTGCTAAAGATGCAGATGTTATTGTTGGCCCTGATGCTAGAGGTTTTTTATTCGGAACTCCTGTCGCTTCTATATTAAAAAAACCGTTTGTAATGGTAAGAAAAGCTAAAAAATTGCCTGGAGATGTAATTAGAAAAGAGTATCATTATGAATATTCATCTAATGTTTTGGAAATGCAAAAAAATCGTATTTTTCCAGGACAAAAAGTAGTTGTAATTGATGATATACTAGCAACTGGAGGAACAACAAAAGCTATTATTGATTTAATCGAATCTCAAGGAGCTATTGTTCAACGGGTTATTTTTTTATTAGAGTTAAAAGATTTAAAAGGTCTTGATAAATATCACGGGATTGAAGTAATATCGTTAGTAAAAATGTAATTTTAGTGTTTCTATGAATTAATAAATATTTTTAAAATAACTTAAACACAAACTTATATTTGTTAAAGTTATATAATTTTGTTTGATATAAATAGATTTAGAAAGAAGAAATTTATGATTAGCAAAAAAATGTTATTAGGAGGTTTGGGTACTATTTTGGCTACAACAACAATAGCTGCAATTGTAACCGCTTCAGTTACATATTCAATAGAAAAAAAATTAAATAATAGAACTACTTATTTAAGTGACACTATTTTAGTTGAAGGTGATGTTTCAAAATTTAGAAAGAATCAAGCAGAGGAATATCTTAATAAATTACAAAAGGAAAATAAAATTTATGAATGAGATGTAAAAAATAAAAATAATAATTTGTGAGGCGACATAGTTAGTGGTTTCGATACATTTTTTATTAATTCAAAAGGAAATTGAGAAAAAGATAAAGAAAATTTACCTAGTATATTTTTTGATTCTAGTTTAGTGAAATTAGTTCCCATATCTGAAGGAAGTGATAAATATTACTATGAAATTGAATTTGCATATGTAAGATACTATTGAGATGATGCAACAAAATTTAAACAAACAACTAATTTTGAAAAAATAAAAGTTTATCATAAAGACGATCTAACTGAAGAAGAAATAAATAAAAGTTCTAACATTTTACTTGGTTATGATGCTTATAAAGGATATGAGAAACAACAAATAAAAGAAAAAATTTAAATCGTAATTTAATAGAAAATAATATTAAAAAAATCGCTTTTCTTTAAGCGATTTTTGTTTGGAATTTTAAAAATATATGGTGCGAACGAATGGACTTGAACCATCGACCTCACGATTATCAGTCGTGTGCTCTAACCAGCTGAGCTACGCTCGCATGTTAAATGTTGTTTCTTAATAACAACATTGTTTGCAAAAATTAACGTTTTGAGAATTGGCGTGCACGTCTAGCTTTTCTAAGACCAGGTTTTTTACGTTCCTTAATTCTTGCATCTCTAGTAAGCATTTTTTGTGCTTTAAGTTTTGGTTTGTAATCCTCAGAAACTTTAACTAATGCTCTAGCAATACCTAACCTAATTGCTCCAGATTGCCCACTTAATCCTCCACCAGAAACATTAACATTAATATCTCATTGATTTAACTGTTCAATTATTTCAAAAGGTTGTAATGCATCTTTAATTAAAATGTCTGATTTTAAGTAATTTTTAGCTTCGACTTTATTAATTAAAAATTTACCGCTACCTTTTTGAATTGTTACTCTTGCTGAAGAAGATTTTCTTCTTCCTAATCCATGAAATTTTGTTTCTGCCATAATTATCTAACCTCTAATTTTTCTGGTTTTTGAGCTTCATGTCTATGTTCTGCTCCAGCATAAACATACAGATTTTTAAATTGTTTTGCTCCAAGCTTTGTATGAGGAATCATTCCCTTAACTGCTTTTTCAATAATTGCAATAGGTCTTCTTTTTCTTAACTCAGCAGGTGTTGTTGTTTTCAAACCACCAGGATATCCTGAATGATGATAGTAAATTTTATTATTTTCTTTGTTGGCTGTAAGAATAATTTTGTCTGCATTAATGACAATAATATTATCTCCCATATCAACATTTGGTGTAAATGTTGGTTTATTTTTACCACGCAAATAAGTTGCGCACAAAGATGCCAGACGCCCCAAAACTTGTCCTTCTGCATCAACAACATATCACTTCTTGTCCACTTTTTTATGTGTGACAATAGTTGTCTGTCTCATAATGCTTTTCCTTTCTAAAATTTATCAATTCCTCTTAAAGTTTAAAAATACGCTCATTTATTATATAACAAAAAATATTTTTCATTTATGTTTTATATGTTTGTTATTACGTTTAATTTTCTTATAAAGTGATATAATTTATAACTATAAAAGATTTGTATTATTTACGCTTAATTTATATCTATATAAAGTATTGTTTAATGATTTAAAAACTAGAAGAGATTATAGTTTGCTTTTTTATTTATATTCTTGCTTATCTTTTTTTTATTCACTAAAAAGAAAGGAGGTTTTTAGTAAAAGATTAAATAACAAAAAAACGAGGAGATTAAAATGAAACAAACAAATTTTCAAGGTTTTAATTTAGTACCAAAAGAAGAACAAATTTGCATATCAGCAGGAAGCGGAATTGGTGCTGCTATTGCAGCAACAACTTCTGCTATAACATCTGGAGTTTCTGGTTTAGTAAGTGTTGCTGATGATATTTCAAATACAGTTATTAAAAATAAAATTATTGCTAAAATGGATGATGTTCAAAAAGGAGAAATTGAGATAGGAAAAGATGGTCAAATTAGATTAAAATGAGATTCAGTTTCTTCATCAAATGGAATTAATTCAACAATTGTATTTTAATTAAACCTAAATTTATAGATGGTTTGTCCCTTAGCTGGGACAATTTTTATAGTTCTCTAATATTTTTACCTTCTAAATGAATTGGAATAGTTAAAGATCTAATTTTTTCAATTAATCTTTCTACTCTAATCAAATCCATTTCTTTTCCTTTCAATCAATATTTTTTTAATTCATTCAAAGAAAAGAGAGATGAAAAACATGTTGTTTTTTCTTCTTGTAAACGATTTTCTAATATAGGGTATAAAGTTGAAAATAGAAATCAACTATTTTGTTTTTCGCTTCCAATATCATCAATAATTAATATATCTACTTTTTTCATTTTTTGGATAATTTCATAATTTACATCACTATTTTTTTCTAAATTTCTTATCATTTTTTCGTATAAATCTACAGTATTTACAAAAATAACATTTTTCTTTTTTTCTATTAAGTAATTTGTTAAAGCTTTTAAAAAGAAAGATTTTCCTAAACCAAATTTTCCGTAGATATATACACCTTTTGTATATTTGTTATTTTGTAGGTTTGTGTAGTATTGTTTAAATCACAAACCTAATTTGTTTCTATTATTTTCCTTTTTTAATGTAGGATATTCTCAATAAAAAATATTTTTTTCCAATTTGAAATTTTCTTTATTTTTTGGTTTGCCAAAAATAATATTTTTTTCGATTTTTGTTATGTCATTTAATCAAAAATACTTATTGATTTTTAATGATTTATTAATTTCTTTGTTTGGAACTGAAACACCTATAATTGAATTTTCATCATATATTTCAATTTTTGTTAAAAAATCTAATTCTTTAATTTTTTTTTGTTCTTCAATAATTTTTATAAATAAATGAATTCCTGATTCTATTTGATTTTGGTTTAGATTAAGATCTTCAATTAATTTTTTAATTACAGGATTATCTAAAACCTTTTTTTTAACATTATCTTTTATTTTCATTAGAACATTTCCTTAATATCATCATCACTAAAAATATCTTCAATTGATAATTCTTCAGTCATTGTAGTAATTTCGTTTTGTTTTTCTAAAAAGTTGTTTTTAAAATTGTTGTTTCTTTTTGAATATTTTCTCTTTTTAAATTCTTCAATTTGTAATAGTTCGTGTTTTACATCATTAAAATGGATTATTTTTCTTTCTCTAAAATCTTGAGCTATTTTGCTTAAATAAGGACAATTAATAAGATCGCTTGCTCTGAAAGAAAAGTCTAAGAATAAATTAATTGTTGAATCATGAAAACCCATTTTTAACATTGAATTAATTAATTGATTTTCATATCAACTAGCATTTCTTTTCATTAAGTACTTAATAAAATGAGATGAAGGTAATTTAGAAATATTTTCATCATGTGTTTCAAAAGTATCAATGACTAAATCGATAGTAGAATATGAATCGTCAATTTTTGTAAGATTTTCTTCAAAATCTGTAGAAAAAACTTCTTGATATTTTTTTGAAATATTTTTGTAGTTATTCTTGTTAATAAATTTTTCTTTTTGTTCAAAGTAAATTTTTTCGAATTTTGTTTGTCCTATTAATTTTATAAGGTGCGATTTTAAAAGAGGATTTTTATTAAAATCTTCTACATTACTTGGCTTTATGATGCTAAAAATAAAGGAATTATTGTCATTTTTCACAAAAGTATGTACTAAACCCACAGCTTCCAATTTATTAAGAGAATCACGAAAAATAATATTATCAATTTGTAATTGATTGCAAATTTCTTCAATATTTAAAAGACTTTTATTTTTTTCTTCGATAATATCATTAAAGTATTCATATATTACAATTGCGTTTGTTCCAACAATAGGAAGATATAACTTTCTTAAATTTTTAAAATCATCATTATTAAGTAAATTTGAAGTTTCGATATAAAAAACAAAGTTTTTCATAATAAACTCCTTTTACATTTTAAATTTATCTGCTATTTCAAAACCATTTAATAGTTATGTTCTCATTTTATCAATAAAGTTTTTTGCAATAAAAATTTCGTTTTTTTTCACATTATTTTTACATTTTTTTCACACATTTTTCACATTAAAAAGTTTGTTTTTTTGAGTTATTTTACTTAAAAAATATTATTTTTCCACATTGTGCAAAATTATAAATTTATTTTAATAATTTGTGTTTAGTTTGTAAATGATTTCTTTCTTTTTGTTAAAAAAATCATTGTTTTATATATATAAAACAATGATGATTTTGTATTTTAAAAAAATTAGTCAAAATTACAAACAACTAATCAAAAACGCGAATCAGTTTTGCGCTATTGTTATCGTATAAATTTAAAATTTAATTAGAATGTGAATTCTTTTTCATCGTGTCTATCAACAACCAAAAACTTGTCGCCTGATTTTGGATGGTATGGTTTAAGAGCTTCTCTTGCTTTTGAAAAATCGTTTTTTACTTCTTTGAATAATTTTGGCGATTCTAATGAGACAAATACTGAATTCACAATACCAAATTTACCAATTTGTTTTTCATCTTCTACTAAACCAATGATTGCTGCATTTGGTCTATATTTTGCAATTTCTTTTAGCAACTCACCTGTTGTTGATCTAACAACAATATATCTATATTCACCTTTCATAGCTTTTTTAGCGATTTTATACGCAATTTCATCTCTTAGTTCTTTTTTAGAATTTTCTCAAACCTCTTCTAACTGAACTGGATAGTGTAGTTTATTATAGAATTCTTTTTCTGCTCTTAAATTAATTGTTGACATTACTCTAACAGCTTCAACAGGGAAATCTCCTGATGCAGACTCTCCTGATAACATTGTTGAATCTGCACCTAATTCTGTTGCTCAATAAACATCTGTTACTTCGGCTCTTGTTGGTTGAGGAGTTCTTTCCATTGAATCTAACATTTGTGTTGCAACAATAACGGGTTTGCCTGCTTTTCTACATTTTCTTATAATTGTTTTCTCATAATAAGGAACATCGTAATAAGGAATTTCTAATCCTAGATCTCCACGAGCAATCATAATTCCATCAGAAGCTTCGATTATTGAATCAATATTATTGATTCCAGTTTGAGATTCAATTTTTGAAATAATTTTAATGTGTGATCCATTATTTGCGTTCAAAATAGATTTTAATTCATTAACATCTTTTGCGCTATTAACAAATGAAGCAGCAATATAATCTATATTTTGTTCAATTCCAAATATAATATCTTTTTTATCTTTTTCTGATAAAAATGGAAGTGAAAATTCTACTCCCGGGATATTAATTCTTTTATTTGTCTTTAGTAAATGTTGATTTTTTGTGATAATGTTAATTAAACCATCTTGTACTGATACGACTTCTGTTACAAGTTTTCCATCATCAAATACGATTTTGTCACCTTTTTTAACGTCCTTGTCCATTCTGTAAGAAACTGTTCATTCAAATTCTGAACCAATTCTATTTTGATACTCTTCTTCTTTGGTGTAAACAATAACTTCTGTATTTGCTTTGATTAACTGTGCTCCATCTTTCATTTTTCCTAGTCTAATTTCTGGACCTTTAGTGTCTAACATCAATGAAATTGGTACATTTAATTCTTGTTGAGCCCTTTTAGCATTATCAAATTTAGCTTTTTGTTCTTCATAAGAACCGTGTGAAAAGTTAGCTCTTATACATGTTAAACCTGATAAAACCAATTCTTTCAATACTTCATATTTTTCTGAAGAAGGACCGATTGTTCCTATTAATTTTGATCTTTTATCAATAAAGTTCATTAAATTTCTCCTTGGGTTTATTTTGCTTATCTAACTTTCCATTTTATCATTTTTACTTGAACTTATTGCTATAAATATTGTTTTGATGCAGTGAAATTTCTAATATTTTAAGTCACAAATTACAATCAAAATTTATCATTTATTTTTCATTTTTTATATTAAAATATAACTTATTTATCAAAAATGCGAACTTTGCTAAGGAGGAAAAATGCCAAGAAGAAGGAGAGAAGGTTTTGATTATTTCATTGATAGATATGAAGATTCATATCAAGATGATTTTTACGATGATTACTATGATGACTATATTCCTGGGAATAGATTTCAAAAAAGAAACAGATATACAGGCGATGTTGTTGGAAAACCTCAATACGTAAATACTTCATCTGTTTATGTTCCTCCTCAACAACAAGGAACATTAGAATTTTCGGCTATTCCTGGTCAAGGTGGTTTAGATCCAAATGTAAGACCATTAGGCGATCAAACAATGATGTTATCAACAAATTCTATTGGTGCACCCAATCCTTATGTTCAACAAATTCTTCAAACACAACAGTTACAATTAAATCAACAAAAAGTTGAATTAGAACAAAGAATTGATGCTGTAGGTGGTGCCATTAATAAATTGGCTGAAAAGATGGATAATGTTACAAAAGTTTTAGATAACACATCAACATTAACATTTAAAAATCAAGAAGAAATTGAAAAAACTAAAGTTATTGAAGAAAAACCTAAGATACAAACTCAACAAATTAGTAGACCAGCACCAGCACAACCAATTCATCAACAAAAATCTCTTCAACCAACAAAACCAGCAAATTTTGTTGCTCCAACTGCTACAACAGCAGTTTCTAAAGATAAACCTAAAAAGAAAAAAATGTCTAAAGGTGTTTTAATTGGTGGAATTATAGGAATTATTGTTGCTTTAGGATTAATTGCAGTTGGTGTATTAATGATTATGGGTATTATTACATTTTAGGTATTTTAATTAAATTTATATTACAACGATACACAATAATAAAAAATGTTAAGTATTACTAGGAAACTTAACATTTTTTATTTAAGATTATGTAATTTAATGAATAAATCTTAATTTAAAAATATTTATGCTTTGTTTTATTTGGTTCCAAAGATTCTATCTCCAGCATCACCAAGTCCTGGAACAATATATCCATCTTTATTTAATTTTTTATCTATTGCTGCAATATATAAATCAACATTTGTAGTATTTTCTTTTAGGTATTTAATTCCTTCTGGTGCTCCAACTAATGAAACCATTTTAATATTTTTAAAACCATCTTTTTTTAATCTATTAATAGCATCCACAGCCGATCCTCCAGTTGCCAACATTGGATCAACAATAATGATTACGCTATCTTTTGAAACGTTTGGTATTTTATAAAAGTATTCATGCGCTTCTAAAGTTTTTTCATCACGATAAAGCCCTATATGGCCAATTTTTGCTTGTGGAATTAAATTTGTAATTCCATCTATCATTCCAATTCCGGCTCTTAATATAGGAACAATAACTATTTCTTTATTAAATGTCTGACCTGTTGTTTTGGATTTTGTTGGAGTTTCAACTTTAATGTTTTTGACTTGATAATCTCTCAACATTTCAAAAACCATCAATGAAGCAATTTCATTTAAATTTGATTTAAATTCCGTATGTTTTGTGTTTTTATCTCTTAAAACTGTTAATTTTATTTTAATTAATGGGTGATCCAATACTTTAACATTTACCATTTAAACTCCATAGTTTCCAAACATTTTAAATTATTATAATATATAAATAAATTAATTTAAGTATGTCTTTTATATCGTAAAAAAAGAATTAAGCTTTAAATATTCTTATTACAATTGATAATATATTGACAAAATCAATGAATAAATTAATACCAAACATGAATGATAAACGATTAATCATTTTTTTATCCAAGCTTGAGTAATTTAAATTTTCTTGTGTTCGTGCAATTATTTGCATATCAAAACCAATTCAAACAATAAAGATTGCAGCCGCTAATATTAGATAAATCATTTCAACAACTCAGTTATTTGTAAAAATCATTATTAATGAAAAAAATAGTAAACCAATAAAAGAAAAAAGAATATAGGGACCAAATTTTAAAAAATTAATAACGTTAAAATAAGCTAAAGAACCCATCACAAAAAATATTCCGGCAGGAATTAACATATAAATCAATAAATCTTTAACCAAATCTCTTGCACCAGAAAAAGCTAATATAGTAGTTATGAATAAACCTTCATAGAAAGCAAAAATTGTATAAATAAATATTGGAACTAATATATTAATATTATTGTTTCTAACAACCATAAAAAGAGCGAAAATAATCGCAATGTTAACTATTCAAGCAATTAGTCAATTACTTCCTATTGAAATTGTTAAAGCAAACTCATAAAATTTCTCATTAACCGATGATATTCAAGCAACCAAAATTATTACCATTAAACCCAAAGACATTCACAGCAATGATCTTGACAATAATTTTGATTTTGTATCACTAGTTTCAATTTTATATCTAGATAAAAATGATTTCTTTGTATTTTCCATTTTAAAAATTATACTCTTTAATATCTTTTTCTAGATAAGTAAAAAATATTGAAATTGCCCCGTAACCAGTATGTGCTGCAATAATTGGTGGTATAGAATATCTAATTATTGGTCCTGTGTAATTAATTTTGTTTCTAAATTCTTCAAACATTTTGTCTGCTTCAGGATTTGCTGTATCCAAAAACATTAAAGTGATTTTATTTTTTTTGGAAAGTTTTTTATAATGATCAATTGCTGTATTATAAAAAGTCTTCGTAAATGTTACACCTTTATCATGTTTTTCAAGATTACCATCTTGAAAACCAATGACAGGAAATATTCTTAGCAACTTTGCTAGTTTAGCTGCTGAAGGAGAAAGACGACCACCACGAACTAACACTTGGATGTCCTTTGGATATAGAAGAATTGGGGCTTGAGTATAATCTCTTTTCTCAATTCTTGAAATAGCTTGTTTAACTGTAACTTCATTTGCTAAAACGTCCTTTTCAAGTTCTACTAAATCTTTTACAATTAATTGACAAACATTTTTGGATTTAATTACAAAAACATTTTTAAATTCTTTGGAAATAACTTCTAAATTTTGTTGCTGTGATGATAACCCCATACTAATTGGATAAATGACAACAAAGTCATTTTCTTTTGATAATTTTTCAATTAATTGCAAAGCTTCGCCAATAGGTGTACATGAAGTTTTTGCAATTGAATTTTCGTTATATATTTTTAAAAAGTTATCAACATTTAGATCGATACCATCTTTATATTCTTTGCCATCAATATCTAGATATAAAGGTAAAAAATATCACCCTCTTTTTTCAGCTTCTTTTTTTGTTAGTCCACACGAAGAATCTACTACAATTGCTAATTTCATAATTAATTATTATAATAAAATTGGTTTGAATTTATTTTTATAACTTATCAAGATAATCTTTATTAAAAACACCAATGTAAGGTACGTTTCTCATTTTTTCTTTAACATCTAGTCCAAAACCTGCCAAGAATTCATCAGGAACTTCAAATCCAAAAATATCAGGCTTAATATTTGCTCTTCTTCTAATTGGTTTATCTAGCAAAGTCATTATTTTTAAAGATTTAGGTTTTCTAGACAACAGATTATCTCTAACTTTTTCTAAGGTTATTCCACTATCAATAATATCTTCAATTATTAATACATCTTTATTTTCTATATCAGAAGCTAAGTCCATTATTATTTTAATATTCCCAGTTGAATTTGTTTTGCCTGAATAAGAACTTGCAACTATAAAATCGAGCGCATGCTCAACTTCAATATTTTTCATCAGTTGTGCTAAAAACGGAATTGATCCTTTTAATAAACCTACTAAAATTAAATCTTTTGAGTTTTGATAAGTGTTATTGATTCATTCTGCAAGTTCTTTTATTTTTTTTTCAATTTGCTCTTGCGTGAATAAAATTTTTGTAAATCTCTTATCTTTTTTTGGATCAAGCATATCTAAAATTTTATAAAAATTTAATTTTTAATATAAAATAAAAATGAAATTTAAGGTTACTTGTTACTATGAAATTTAAAGATGAAATATTTAAGATTATAAAATCCAAAACATCGAAGTCATTTGATGAAAGCACCAATATTAGAGAATTAGGTTTGGATTCAATTGATATGATTGAGATGATTACAGATTTTGAAGAAAGTTTTAATATTTCAATCCCATCTGAAAAAATTAATGGAATTAAAACAATTAGAGATTTGCTTGATGTTGTTGACAGTTTAAAAGCATAAAAAAAGAGTATAATTTGAAAGAATGATTCAAAAGACAAAAAAAATTCTAGATGAATTAAACATTGATTATGTATGAAAAAAACATAAATCAATAATGAGTTATGAAGATGCTATAAAAGTGGACAAAGAACTAGGATTTACAGGTATTGAAACAAAAAATTTATTTCTAAAAAATTCACAAAATTCTTTTTTTGTTTTTCTAACAACTTTCAATGTTAGATTTGATAAAAAAATAATTAAAGAAAAGATTAATCAAAAGTTATCAATAGCTTCAGAAGAAGAATTAATTAAGAAAGCAGGATATATTCCAGGATCAGCTGCTTCATTTCCGTATGACATAGATGTGACATATATAGTAGATAATAGAATTTTTAAGACAAACAAATTAATATGCTCTGGAGGAACTCCAACAGAATCGTATGAAATGGAAACAAAATATTTACAAAAAATTTTAGATTTTCTTCCTAACAAAAAAATTTATATTGATTTCGATTAGAGTGTTAAAAAAATATTTGAAATTATTTTATTGATATAATAGAGTTCACAGTAAGGGTGTAGTTCAATGGTAGAACAGCGGGCTTCAACCCCGCATGTTGTGGGTTCGACTCCTATCACCCTTGCCATTTTTTTTATACTTTTTTTAGTTATTTTTGATTATCAAAACTATATAATTTTATAAACTTAAGGAGAAAAATGATTGTAACAATTGTAACTTCGTTGTTGTTTGTAATATCACTTTTAATGATTATTGTAGGTTTTTTAATGGCCCCAGATTCAAATTCTTTTTCAGGAGCAATTGTTGGTTCGTCTGATCTTAAATTGTTTTCTCAACCAAAAGAACAAGGTTGAAAAAAATTTTTAAAATGATCAATGATTATTTTGGGAATAATTATGTTTGTTGCAACTATTCTTATTAGGATTTTTATTTAGTATATGTTTTCTAAAAATGAAGTTATTGATTACTTGTTAAAAACAAAAAGATCATCTTTTTTAAATATTGTTAAATTTTTAAAAATAAAAGCAAAAGATAATCAAAATTTTTCAAAATTTTTAAATGAATTAAAAAACAATGGAGAAATAGCTTATTCTAGAAAAAATGATGATTATTTTGTCCCTAAATTAATTGGGAATTTTAATTCCACACTGAAAATAAATTTAAAAGGAAGTAAATTTTGTTTTGTTAATTTAGAAAATAAAGAAATTAAGGTTTTAGTTTTTAATGACAAATTAAATTTGTTAAAAGATGATGAGATAAATATTAATGTTTATAAAGATTTAGATGATGATTTTTATTTTGGTATTCCAATTAGTGTTATCAAAAGAAAAAATGAAATTATATATGCTGAAATTGATGAAAATTTAGAGTTAAAACCTATTTACTTTTCTCAAAATTTTATTTTTAAATATGATAAATCACTATTAAAACCACGAACATTTGCAAAATTTAAAATAGAAAAATACACAAAAGATATTTTGTTTTTAAAACTTATCAAGATTTTATCTTCTATCGATAAACCTTATGCTGATATTGATTTAATTGTTGATTATTCAAATATAGAAAAAGATTTTAATAATTTGATAATTGAAGAAACAAATAAAATTCCGGATGAAGTTGAAAATGTTAATGATTTTAATCGTGTTGATTTAACAAATCAATTAATAGTGACAATAGATGGAGAAAAAACAAAAGATTTTGATGATGCTATATCTGTAGAAAAAACAAGTAATAACACTTATATTTTAGGAGTTCACATTGCTGATGTTGCTTATTATGTTAAAGAAAATAGTCAAATAGATCTTGAAGCAAGGAATAGAGGAACTTCGATATATTTGATTGACAGAGTTATTCCAATGCTTCCTGAAAAATTATCAAATGGAATTTGTTCTTTGAATCCAAATGTTAGAAGATTTACAATTTCTGTTATTGCTGAAATAGATGTTAACGGAAAAATATTATCTAAGAAATTGTTTCCTTCAATGATTGAGTCTAAATATCGATTGACATATAATCAAGTTGCAAATTTAGATCAAAATGAAATTATCAAGAACAATTCAAAACTTTATAAAATGTTAATTGAAGCATATGAATTAAGCGAAATCATTGGCAAAAATAAAACAGCCGAAGGATATATTGATTTTGAAATTGAAGAACCAATAATAGAATTAGATAAAGTTACAGGAAAAGCTATTGCTATTAAAAGCAAGGAAAGATTATCTTCTGAAATTTTGATTGAAAATTTTATGGTGTTTGCTAATGAAGTTGTTTCTAAGATGATTTCTGATTTAAAAATTCCATCTATCTATCGTGTTCATGAAGCTCCTGATCACGAAAAAATTGAAAATTTAAAGTCTTTTATCAAAATTTTAGGTATTCATGATATAAGAATAAATCAAAGTGATGATCCTAAAGTTTTTCAAAACATGGTTAATAGTTTAAAAAAACAAAGATTTGATAATTTAATAAAAATGGCACTATTGAGAACAATGCAAAAAGCTAAATATTCAAGTTATAATATTGGTCATTTTGGTTTAGCTTCAAAATATTATTCACATTTTACATCTCCCATTAGAAGATATCCTGATTTATTATTGCATCGAATTATATGAGAAGTTTTATTTAAGAAAAATAAAAAATATTCCATTGATAAAGAATCACAAATAGAATCAATTGCCAATAATTCTTCTAAATTAGAAATAAGAGCAATTGATTTAGAAAGAAAAGTTAATGATATTAAAAAAGCTGAATTTTATTCTACATTAATTAATCAAGTAAAAGAAGCAATAATTGTTTCAATTCAAAAATTTGGTATGTTTATTGAATTTGATGATTCAACAAATTCGTTGGTTCATATTTCAACTATAGTAGCAGATTATAAAGATTATGAAATTAGTAATGATTTATGCCAATTAATTTTAAAAAATAAAATTTATAAAATTGGTCAAAAAGTTAAAGCCAAGATTCTTTCTGTTAATAAATTAGAAGGAAAAATAGATTCTATAATTATCGATTAATTTTTTTTATTTTTTTTCATTCCTTTTTGATGGCATTGTCTGCATCTTGCTTCATATTTATCAGTATCACCAATTTCAATAGTATTATCTGTTGCTGATGTTCTAAAAGAACAAGATGCAGCATTTTTACAAATTAAGCAAACAGCTTTTAATTTTAAAACATCATCACTTATTGCCATTAAATTTGCCATTATGTTAAAAGGTCTTCTTTTATAATCTTGATCTAATCCACAAGCAATTACTCTAATTCCGTTATTTGCTAATTCATCTATATATTCAATTAGTGATTCGTCAAAAAATTGTATTTCATCAATTACTAAAGCTTTATATTTTTTTGACTGAAAAAGTTTTTTTATTTCTTTAGTATTACTTGCTGAATAAGAAATAATTGAAGTTCCATTACGGGAAATAATTTCATTTTTTGAAAAACGATTATCAATTTTAGGTTTAATAACAAGAGTTGGGATTTCGGCATAATAAAGAATTCTGATTCTTTTGATTAATTCTTCACTTTTGCCACTAAACATTGGTCCTGTAATAACTTCTATAATTCCATCCGAATATTTCCTATACATAGTCTATTCATTATATAAAATAGAAAAAATAAAGTTACAATTAATGTATAAAATTTTTAACGTAGTTATGAAATCTAATAATAAATACTTGTTTAATAAAATTTTTGCTGGAAAATATATTAATTTTAATTTAGGGCATGAACTTAAAAATTTTATAGTCTCTGATGAAGGAATAAGATATGTTTATGTTAATCCGTGGGGTAGAATAAACAAAGAAAAAAGTAAAAATATTGAATATATAATTCACATTATAGAAAATTCAAATATTAGACAAAATATGTTTGAAATAGTTGCTATTTCAGAAATTGATAAAAATTCCAATCATATTATTAAAAAAGATCCTCAATTTCAAAAAATAGATTTTCACAAAATTTTTGATGTTCTATTTTATGAAAATAGTAAAACTAAAAACGAAAATTTTAATATATCCTTTATTGCTAATAATTTTTATATTCCTAAAAAAGACAAAAGAATCTATATTGAAATCAAAAAAGAAAAATCTAATATTGAATTAATAAATAAAAATGAAGTAGTTTTATCAATGAATTTTAATTTTGGTAGATCTTTATTTAGTTATCCTAAAAATAACGATGAGATTATTTTAGAGAATTTTTTTAAACAACTAGATATTTGATTTGATTTATCAAAAACAAATAATTCTTATAAAACAATACCAAAAGAATTACCTTTTTGTGTTATATCTGGAAGAGTTTCTTTAGAATTGTCTGTTTCCAATTTATTAGCTTATTTTCTAGAAAGAGATCAGAATTTGTTAAATAAGTTTTTAAAAGATTTTTTGAATATCAACATTGATGAAGAAGAAAAATTTGAAATAAAAAGAGAAGAAAAAAATATAGATATTTTGATTATTTCTCAAAGAAGAATAATTGTGATTGAAAATAAAATTTATTCACACATTAATGGGATAAAAAATAAGAATGAATCACAATTAAATAGATATTTTGAATATGTTAATAGTGACAAAAAGTATAAAGATTTAGAAAAACATTTTTATTTATTAATTCCTGAGTATAGTAGTATTGAAAAAGAATTTATTACAAATTTAAAATATGGTAAAGAATATATGATTGTTTACTATAAAAATTTTTATGAAATACTAAAATCTCATCAATACTTAAAATCTAAAAATGATGATTATCAAAAATTTATTTTTAATGAATTTAGACAAAATATTAAGTACTTAACTTGAACTAAGGCACAACAAGTTCAATATACAAGTTTCATAAAATTAAAACAAAAAATTGAATTTTTAAAACAAGATAAAATAGATTAAACACATAATCATTTATTAAGACTTATTAATATATAATAAATTAGAATATTCTTTTTCTAACTTTAGGAGGAATAATGGTTGAAATTAGAAATCTTTCAAAAGTATTTATTGATAAAAAATTATTTCAAGATGTAAATTTGAAATTTACAGAAGGTAATACTTATGGAATAATTGGTGCTAATGGTGCAGGTAAATCTACTTTCTTAAAAATAATTGCTGGAGAAATAGAACCAACATCTGGTGAGGTATTTATTGAAAAAAATCAAAGAATTTCTGTTTTAGAACAAGATCATTTTAAATATAATGATCAAAATGTTACTGAGTTAGTTATCATGGGTAATAAAGAATTAAGTAAAATTCAGGAAGAAAAAAACAATATTTACATGAACCCAAATGCAACTGAAAAAGATTATGCTAAGGCTGCAGAATTAGAAGAATTATTCGGACAGATGGGTGGATGAAATGCTGAAAATGATGCTCAAGCATTATTAAGCGCTTTAGATATTCCAAAAGAAAAATTTTCATACCAAATGAAAGATTTAAAATCTACTGAAAAAGTTAAAGTTTTATTAGCTAAAGCTTTATTTGGCAATCCAGATATTTTAATTATGGACGAACCAACAAACCATTTAGATCTTAAATCAATTAGATGATTGATTAATTTTATTAATGAATATGAAAAAATTGTTATCGTTGTTTCCCATGATAGTGATTTTTTAGATGAAATATGTACCAATATAGTTGATATTGATTTTAATAAAGCAAAAATGTTTACTGGAAATTATTCGTTTTGGAAACAATCTTCTCAATTAATGGCTGAATTACAAAAACAATCTAACTTAAAAAAACAAGAACAAATTGAAAAATTACAAGCTTTTATTGCGCGATTTTCAGCTAATGCTTCTAAATCAAAACAAGCAACTTCAAGAAAAAAAGCATTAGAAAAAATTCAATTAGATGAAATAATCCCTTCAACAAGAAAATATCCTTTTATTAGATTTGAAATTAATAAAAATCCAGGAAAACAAATTTTAGAAGTAGAAAAGTTAGGTTATAAAGATAGTAATGGAGTTCAATTATTTGATAACATTTCTTTTACATTAAAACCTGGAGATAAATTAGCTGTTATTGGTGATGATGATATTGCTAAAACTAAATTTTTAGAGATTTTAGTTGGTAGAGAAAAAAAATTTACAGGTTCGTTTAAATGAGGTTCAACTATTAAAGTTGAGTATTTTCCTTCAGATAATTCTGAGTATTTTAGAGAAGATATACCAATGATTGATTGATTACGTTTATGACCATTAGATAATGAAACTGAAGAGGCAAAAGACATATCAGATCAGAGAATGAGAGCGTTTTTAGGAAAAATGTTATTTAGTGGTGATAGCGTATTTAAAGACGTTCAAAAATTATCAGGTGGAGAAAAAGCAAGATTGATGTTTTCGAGAATGATGTTAAGAGATTCGAATACTTTGATTTTTGATCAGCCATTAGATCACTTAGATACTGAATCAATTGATGCAGTTATAGAAGCAATTAACAAATATAATTCTATTGTTATTTTTACAACTTATAATCGAGCTCTAATAAGAGAATCGAATGTTATTTTAGAAATTAAAAATGATTCTTCGTTTATTTTTAGAGGAACACTTGATGAATATGAAGAAAAAATGGGATATTAAAATTAATTAAACAAAATACATTCGGAAATAAATAAAAAAATGTTACCAATAAAAAGTTACTTCAAAAAGTAATTTTTTTGTTCTTTAAACTTTTGTATTTTTGAATATGTATAGGAATTTTGATTGTGCTAAAAAACATATTATTTTTTTGTATATTGAAAATATATGTTAAAATTTGGGAGACAGTGGTAGAAAGTGGGTGAAAATGTTTGTAGGTCAATTCGAACGTAGTATTGACTCTAAAAATAGAGTTGTGTTACCGCCAAATATAAAGAATTTCCTAGGAAATATTTTTTACTTAACAATTTCTGCAGGAAAAAAATTGGAAATAAGACCACCACAAGAATTTGAAAATTTAGTAGACAAAATTGATCAAAATAATCAATTAGATCCTATTGTTCAAAAATACAAAAGATTTATTATGTCTCAAACAATTAAAATTGAAACTGATAAATTGGGTCGATTCTTAATTCCAGAAAATTTCTTAAAGACTATCGCTGTCAAAACAACAATTACGTTTGTAGGAATGGGTAAATTCATAGAAATATGAGCTTCTGAAAACCTACAAAATGAACTAGAAGAGTTTGAAAAAGATGAAACTATTGATAATCTAACAAATGAAATGCTTAAAAAAGGATTTAAATTGTAATATGCATATTCCTGTTATGCTTAAAGAAGTGTTAGAAGCACTCGAAATTAAGCAAAATGGTGTTTACATTGATTTAACTCTTGGAAGAGCAGGACATGCCAGTGCAATTTTAAAAAGTATCAAAAATGGAAGGTTCATTGGTTTTGATAAAGACATAATTGCTATTGAGGAGTCTCAAAGTCGTCTTGAAAAAATCAATAATAATTTCAATTTAATTCATTGTGATTTTAAATATTTTAGAAATGAGTTAAGTAAACTTGGAATTACTGAAGTTGATGGTATTATTGCAGATTTAGGAGTTTCAAGTCCTCAACTTGATAGTTCAGATCGCGGATTCTCTTATAGTAAGAATGGTTTCTTAGATATGAGAATGGATCAAGGTCAATCATTAAAAGCTTGAGACATTGTTAATACATGAAGTAAAGAAAAATTAGTTGATATTTTCATTAATAATGCAGATGTTAAAATGCCAGTTAGGGTAGCGAATGCTATTATTGAGAATCGACCAATTAATTCTACTTTAGATTTAGCTAATGTTGTTAAAGCTTCTTTACCAGCAAGAATTGTTCGCCAAAAAAATCCTGGAAAAACAGTGTTTCAAGCAATAAGAATTGCTGTTAACAATGAACTTGAATCACTTGATATTATTCTAAAAGACTCAATTGAAATTCTTAAAAACAACGGAATATTAGCAATTATAACGTTTCATTCAATTGAAGATAGAATTGTAAAAAAATTCTTCGGTAATCTAATTAGATCAAAAATCGATCCTAAATTACCAATTCAAGAAATACGAGAGTATAAAGTAAAAACATTATATCCAACAAAAAAAGAAATAAGTAATAACAAAAGATCAAGAAGCGCAAAACTTAGAGTTCTAAAAAAAGTAAAGGAGTCGTTTAATGAATAAAATTGAAATCAATGCTCTTATGAAGTTTGACAATATTAAGATTATTGCAACAATGAAGAGTAAAAATGGAATCATTTATGTTCATGATGAAAAAATTAATTTATCTACAAATAAAAAAAGAGGAGATATTAAAAAAGATATTAAAAATGCTTTATTAAGTATCGAATCAAAAACATCTAAAAAGATTAAAGAGATAAATATAATTTTTGATGATTTTATGAAAAATTCAGAACTCTTAAAAGTAAAAACAAAGATTATTAAAGAGTCAACTAAGTATGAAGTAGAAAAAAAATTAAATTATGATGATTATCAAACAATTGTCCAAAGAACAATTAATAATCAAAATACTAATAATGAAATTTTAATTTCTGCTGTACCTTTTAAATTTATTTTTGTTGAAAGCGGTTCTGCAAATGAATGTGAATCTTATTCTTTTCCATTTGATAAAAAAGTTTCAAAATTAGCAATTATTTTTTCATTAAGATTTATGGATAAAAATAGTTTTTTAAAGACTGTTGATTATTTTGATTCTTTAGATATTAAAGTAAATAATGTTGCATTAGAATCTCAACTAGTAATTTATAATGGGATAGATAATGAAAAATTGAATAAAGTAAATTTTGCTTTAGCAATTAAAAATGATAAAACCATTTTAATTTCTAGCGATAATAATGTTGTCATTAGAACTGATATTCTAGAGTATTCATTTGAAAATCTTGTAAAAAAAATTGAAGATAAGTTTGGAATTAGTAATCAAGAAGCAAAAAATTTAATTCAATGTTATGGAAAAATAAATGTTGGTACTAATGAAGATAAAGAAATAATTTATTCTTCATATTCATTAAAAGAACAACATTCAAATCCAATTAATAGATCTGATGTTGCAAATGTTATTAAATCTTTTTTAAAATCAATTTGTTCACAAGCAAATAACATTATTAAAAAAATAACAAAAAATAATGGAAATAATTTTGAATTAAAAATTATAGGTAAATTATCAAGAATTAATGATCTTTCAAATTATTGTTCGAAATATTTTGAAAAAGTTAATGTTTTATTAAGTGAAAGAAATGAATCAATTTATTCTTGAAATAAAAGTTTTGAAAGTGTTAAAAACTATTGAATGTATTTAAAAATGTTAGATAATAAAATGAATACTGAAACTTTTTATTATAATAACAACAAGGATTCATTTAATAGAGATAGTACTTATCAAAACAAACAAGCAATTAAATCTACAAACAAGAGAAGCGTTGAAGCTTTATTAGCTTAATTTAGGAGGGAGAATTAATGTCTTTATCTAATGATAAGCCAATAATGAATATTTCAGTTATTGGAATTGGAGATGCAGGAAATAAAGCAATTGAAAATATTTCTAAAGAAAATTTTCAAGGAATTAAGTTACTATATCTTAATGACAATAACGAATTATTAGCAAACAAAGATAAAGATTCGACAATTTTTCTAAATTTAAAAAATGAAGAGTCAATAAATAAAAATTGAAATATAGGTAAAATTGCCGCTAATGATTCGATTAATGAGATAAAACAAAAACTTATTGATACAAAATTATTAATTTTAACTGCTGGTTTTGGTGGTAATATTGGAACCGGTGCATTGCCTGTTGTAGCTAAAACTGCAAAAGAAATGGGGATTTTAACAATTGCAATTGTAACTACCCCTTTTTCTTATGAAGGGACTACAAAAGAATTAAATGCTAGAGTTGGTTTAGAAAATCTAAAAGGAAATGCTGATATTGTAATCGTTATTTCTAATGATCGTTTAATCAATAATTATCCAGATATTGCCGCAATAGATGCTTTTAAATTAGTTAATAATATTGTAAAAAATTGTGTTAGAACTTTTGTTAACTTAATCACTAAAAGTTCAGTTATTAATTTATCTATTATTGATCTAGTCAATGCTATAAAAGATAAAGGTGAAGCTTATATTGGTTTTGGTAGTGGAATTGGTCGCAATAAAATAATGAGAGCAATTAATGGAGCTCTTAATTCAAAGATAATTGAAACATCAATCAAAAATTCAACGAATGCAATTTTGTATATTGTTGGTGATCCAACTGTTACAATGCAACAAATAAACGAAGTTATTACATTATTTAAACAAAAAGTTAAAAATGATCAAATGAATATTGTTTTTGGTTTTGATGTCAATCCAAACCTAAGAAATGAAATCCAAATTTCTATAATTGCAACTTTTGATAAAACTAAGATAATTGAAAATAAATTAACTAATGAACAATTGTTACATAATTCGCAAGAATTACTTCTTGAAATTGGCAATACTTTAGAAAATGAGTTAAATGCTTATACAACTGGAGAATTAGATATTCCTAGATTTGATGTCGAAAAAATGAATTATCAATATGACGACAAAGATCAAGAAAGTTTTCTTATTAGTAACGAAGAAGAAGATACAGAAGATGATATTCCTTTTTTCTTAAAATAATAATTTTGTCGAAGTTTACGAAGACTTATTGTTGTATTAATTGAAAAGATATCAATCTTATAAAAAAACTTGGAATCATCCAAGTTTTTTTATAAGATTTTCTATTTATACGTTAATATTTTTATAAATTTTTCAAAAAAATATTATTTTTTAATCAAAATTGCATTAATTAATGTATTAAATAAATTTGTTTTTGTTTTGCTAATTGTTTAAATTAACAGTTATATTAAAATTTTTATAATAAAAAAAGTTGTTATTAAACATTAAGGTAATCATAAGTATTTATTAAAGAGTATAGATTTTTCACAAGAAACACTTTGATAGCTAAAAATAAGAAATATCAAAATTTATATGTATGTTTTAAATAAAAAAATGTTAAAGCTTTGTTATAATTTTCTTGCAATTTGTAAATTGCACTCTTAGCGGTATTGTGGAAGATAGATTAACTTCTATTGCCTGACCACTGAGATCAGATTAACACTATTTTAAGGAGTAACTATGGCTAAAGAAGTCGTTAGAGTTGCTAAATTGGAGTTTAATGCTGGTCAAGCTAAGCCAGGTCCTGAATTAGCAGGTCTTGGTATTGTGATGCCAGAATTTACAAAACAATTTAATGACGCAACAAGAGATAGAGGTTCAGAACCTGTTCCTGTTGAAATAACAATTTATAAAGATAAATCGTTTACTTTCAAATTATTTACAGCTCCTGCTGCTTACAAATTAAAACAAGCAGCTAAAATTGAAAAAGGATCAGCAAATTCTAAAACAACTATTGCTGCGACAATAACAAAAGATCAGTTAAAAGAAATTGCTGAATATAAGTTAGTAGATTTGAATACTGATGATGTTGAACAAGCAATGAAAATTATTGCTGGAACAGCAAAAAATATGGGTATTGCAATTGAAGGTTGAGATGATGTTGCAAAACTTAAAGAAGAAGCAAAAGCAGCTCAAATTGCTGAACATAAAGCTCAAGCTGCTGAAGCAAAATTAGCTGAAGATGCTAAAGCTGCTGCAGAAAATAAAGATTTTGTTGAAGCTGAAGTTATTAAGAAACCTGCAGATGAAGAAGGTGATGAATAATGGCTAAACATAAAAGTAAGAATCTTAAAAAAGTAGAAGCAATTTTTGATGCAAAAAAAGAATATTCATTATTAGAAGCAATGGAAATTGCCAAAAAAACATCCTATGTTAAATTTGATGCTTCAGTTGATTTAGCATTAAACCTAAATCTAGATACTAGAAAAGCTGAACAACAATTAAGAGGATCGGTATTACTTCCAAATGGAACTGGAAAAAGTGTTAGAGTTTTAGTAGCAACTGATGATTCAGAACAACAAAAAGCTTCTAAAGCAGCTGGTGCTGATATTGTAGTTAATGCAGTTGATTTAGAAGACATTCTAAAAAAAGAAAAATTTGATTTTGATGTTATGGTAGCTGAACCTAAAATGATGATTACTTTAGGTAAGTATGGAAAAGTTTTAGGACCAAAAGGATTAATGCCTAATCCTAAAACTGGAACAGTAACTCCTGAAGTTGCTAAAGCTGTTGAAGAACTTAAAAAGGGAAAAGCAAATTATCGTGCTGATAAAGCAGGAATTATTCATTCATTAATTGGTAAAGTTTCAATGGATGCTAAAAAACTTGCTGAAAATGCTGAAACAGTTATTCAATTAATTAAAAAATTAAAACCATCAACAGTTAAAGGAACATATATGAAATCCATCTATGTTTCAACAACAATGGGTCCTTCAATTAAAATCAAAATTGATTAATATATAATTTATTAGTAATGGACTTAAAAAAAATTATTGAGCAACAAATTCTTTTAGATGAAGCAATTAAAAAGGCTCATCTTCTAAAGCAAGATCATCAAGAAGAAATGCTTATTGCTTTATTTACTGAAGTTGGTGAATTTGCAAATGAAGTTCAATCATTTAAGTATTGAAAAAAATCAAAAAAAATTAATCAAAATGATTTATTAGAAGAATATGCTGATGGATTACATTTTCTTATGTCATTTGCAATTAAATACAAATGTAATTCATTAATTGAACCATTAGTTTTATCAAAAGATATCAATTATCAATTTCTAAAAATGTTTAACTCAATAAGTAAATTGATTAAAAATATTTCTAAAAGAAAAGTAGAAAAAGCAATTGCAATTTACTTAGGATTAGCAAAACTATTAGATATTTCTGATGATAAAATTAATCAAGCATATGAATTAAAAAATCAAAAAAATTTTGAAAGAATTAAAAACAACTATTAACACATTAAGGTTATTCTTGGTTTATATGTAAAAATATTTGCTAGGTATATCGTGTTTATGAAAGGATAATAGAGTAATGGTTAACTCAAAAAGAAAACAAGAAATAATTAAAGAATTTGGAAAAAATGCAAAAGATTCGGGTTCAGTAGAAGTACAAATTGCAATTTTAACTGAAGATATTGAAAATTTAAAACCACATTTTCAAAAAAATCCTAAAGATTTACATTCAAAAAGAGGTTTTATTGCAAAAATTGAACAAAGAAAAAAATATCTTGAATATTTAAAACAAAATAATTATGAATCTTATGCAGCTTTAATTAAAAAATTAAATATTAGAAAATAATATTCATAAAATATTGAAAAAGAGCAAGAAAATTGTTCTTTTTTTTAATAAAATTTCAAAAATAAGGTAACTTTATGAACAAAAAATTAGGTATTATTTCAATAACTTCATTATTTTTAATAACACCTGCTATTATGGTTAGTTGTAGTAATAATAGTAATAATAATGATGTTGTTAGTAATAAAAATTTCTATTATAACCCTAATAATAATTCTTCAAAAATTATTTCAAAAGAGCAATGAGATAAAATGTTTTTTGCACAAGATGTAGCTTTTGATGGAAATAATAAATCTATAACTTATAAAAATTCAAATGAAGATAAAAAAATAATTCAAAGAGTACATGATCAAGAAAGATTTGCTTTTATTGTTGATGGCGATTGAATATTAATGTGCAAAACAATGCTTTATAGCGAAGATGGAAGTGAAGAAAAATTAAGATTTTATCCTTCTCTTTTTGTTTTTTATTTATATAGCGAAAATTCTGTTAAATATTTTGAATATTATCCTTATGATCAACCAAGTTCAATTTCAAAAGATGAGTGTCAATATATTATCGATAATTACAAAAGTATATTCAAAAATTTTGATAATATGGAAGATCGACTTTTAGATGAAAATATTTTAGAAGGTTTTACAGCAATGTTAAGAGATTTTTCATGAAGTAATATGGATGTAGCAAAAATGCTAGAAGAAGAAAATAATCAAAACCCATATGATATTCAAAGTGCATGATATGCAAATCGAGATGATAAAATTCCTGTTATTCCTAAAAATAAAAAACATTAATAAATATGTTTATAATTAGACATTATGATTGGTGTTGATATAACTTCAATAAAAAGGTTTGAAAATAAAAAAATTAATTTCATTAAAAAGGTTTTATCTAATGAAGAATTTTTAGAATGAGAAAAAACAGAAAATAAAGAATTGTATGTTGCTCAAAGATGAGCAATTAAAGAAGCTTTATTTAAAGCTAATAATGATTTACATGATTATCACAATATTAATATTAAAAGAAATCAAAAAGGTGCTTTTGAATTTCAAAATTACAAAATTTCTACATCTAAAGAAAATGAATATGTAATAGCATTTGTAGTAGGAGAAAAATAATTATGTATAGATTAAAAATTTGGTTTACTTCAAGAAAAGCAAAAAAATATTGAAAAAATTCTTTTAGAGATAATTCAAGATATTCTTTACAATTTCGTAATGATTATTTGGTTAAAAAAATTAAGTCATTAATAAAATCTTTAAATATTGAAATTGATGTTAAAGGATATGAAAATTTAGGAAGTGCTGGGCCTTGTCTTTTATACGGAAATCATCAAGATAATTTTGATGCTTTAGCTATTGTTTATGCTTTAAAAGCACAAACAGAAGCAAAAGATGATTTTAATAAAATTGCTACTTTTATTGCAAAGCATTCATTACAGTATAAAAGTTATACTAGATACATTCTAAATTCTTTGGATACGTTTTACTTAGATCGTGATAATGTTAGAAAAAGTTTAGAGACATTTGATAAATATGGTAAGTTTGTTAAAGAGAACAAAACATACGGAATTATTTTTCCAGAAGGAACAAGGAATAAAGAGGGTTCTATTTCAGAATTTAAACCCGGTTCTTTCAAGATTGCTAAAAAAGAAATGATTCCAATAGTACCGTTTACAATTAATAATTCAGTTGGTTCTTTTGATAAGAAAAGAAAAGAAAAATTAAAAATTGAAGTTATTTTTCATAAAAAAATTCCTGCTAATTCATTTATTACTCAAAACACAATATCTTTAGCTGAAAGAGTTCAAAATATTGTTATTTCAAGTTTTGTTAAACCACAATATCAATTTAAAGAAGATAAAAAAGAAGAAGATATTGAACAATCAAAAGCAGCCATTAAATGAAAGAAAAAAGAATCTAAAAAAACTGAAAAAGCAGCTAAGAAAGAACGTAAAGAAAGAGAAAATGAAAGAAAAATAGCTGAAGCTCAAAAAAAAGAAGATGAGAAATACGAAAAAACTATAAAGAAAAAACAATCAAAAAGTAAAGATAAATAATAAAATAGATAATTAATAACTAAAGGAGCAAAAATGTCAAATCAAAAGATCGTGGATTCAAATGATATAAATTTTTCTTTAGGTAATTTTAACGGTCCGCTTGATTTGCTTTTAGAACTAATCAAGAAAAAAAATGTTGACATTTTTGAAGTTGATTTAGTTGAGTTAGCAACTCAATATTTAAAAATAATAGAAGATTTACAAGCTAAAGATATTGATATAGCTAGCGAATACTTAGTAATGGCTTCTGAGTTAATTTATATTAAAGCAAGATTAATATTATCTGATCCTGAAGAAGTAAAAGAAGTTGAAGAAGACAAAATGAGAATACTTAGATTGATAGCTGAATATCAAGAATTTAAAAAAATATCTCAAGATTTAAAATTACAAGAATCTAAAAGAAATGAAGTTTTTATTAAAAAACCTTCTAATACTGAAGGATTTTTAAAAGAAATTGATGAAGCGGCTTTAGATGGTTATGGTACAACATCTAAATTGATTAAAACATTAAGAAAAATGTTTGAAAGAAATTATGCTGATAAATTGAGAAGAATTAAACTCGAAACATTTAATCTTTCACCTTCTGAAAGAAGAGAACAAATTAGAGCAATTATTGATCAATTAAATTTGGATATTATTCCATTTGAAAAATTATTTAGTGTTCCTTCTTTAAATCATTTTGTGATTACTTTAATTGCTATTCTAGATATGTCTCGAAGAGAAGAATTAGTTTTGAATCAAGATTATCAATTTGATGAAATAATTATTAGAAAAGGAGTAAACTATTAATTATGACAGCAAGAGAAAGAGTGATTGAAGCGCTAATTTACATCAAAGGTGATGAAGGTATTAAAATAGAAGATATAAAAGAAGTTTTTGCTTTAGAAACTTTAGCTTCTGCCAAAGATTTAATGAATAAATTCGTCGAAACTTTTAATGGAGAAAAAAGAGGGTTAATAGTTGAAGAATACAATGGGATTTATAAATTTATAACTATTCCAGAAGCAAAAGAATTTATTTCAACTTTAGTAACTAATGAGCAAAGAGCAAAATTATCAGATGCCGCACTAGAAGTTGTGGGAATTATTGCTTACAAAGCTCCGATTACAAGAAGTTCAATTAATGCAATTAGAGGTAAAATTTCAGATCATCTTGTTAGTTTACTGATGTTAAAAGGATTAATTGAGGAAGTAGGAATAGCTAAAACTCCAGGTAATCCTGTTTTATTTGGTGTTACTGATAAGTTTTATGATTATTTTAGAATTAGATCAATTAATGAATTACCAAGATTAAGCGATTTTTCAAATATTGATTTAGATTCAGATACAACAGAAGAAATAATTGATTTATATGGTTCACAAAGAGAAGAATAGTTTTTGTAATGAACATAATCAAATTTAAAGCAACTAAAAATGACGAAGGTAGAACATTGTTTAAATGTTTAATAAAACAATTAGATAATGTTCCAATTTCGGTTATTGAAAAACTTTTTCGAATAAAAGATATAAAAATAAATGGCAAAAAAACAAATAATAAATCTTATTCACTAATTGCGGGAGATGAAGTTATAGTATATGGAATAAAAGATTCACAAACTAAAGTTTTATATTCAACTCCTATTAAATTTAGAATAATTTACGAAGATAAAAATATATTAGTTATTGACAAACCTATTAATGTTTCAATGCATGGATTTGTTGATTGTTTGGACAATCAAGTTTTAACTTACTTGAATTATCAACATAGTGATTCATTTAAACCAGCAAGTATTGGACGATTAGATCGTTCTACATCAGGATTAGTAATTTATGCTAAAACATATCAAGCTCTAGTTCAATTAAATGAAAAGATAAATAAAATAGAAAAGTATTATCTATTAAAATCAGATTTTCCTTGGAATAAAAAAGAAGTGACTTTTTACGGAAGAAAAAACATAAAAACTCATAGAATGGAATTATTTAATAAAAAACCAGGTATTAAAATGCAAACCATATTTTTTATTGATGACAATAAAAAATATGCCAAAATTTTGACAGGAAAAAAACATCAAATAAGATTATCCTTATCTTATTTGGGGTTTCCCATCTATGGCGATAAAAAGTATAGTGGTAGATTTGATAAAAGAGTATATTTACATTCTTATAAAGTCATATTTCATTCATTAGAGAAAGAATTAGAATATTTAAATGATACTCAATTTGTTTGTGATATTAAATGATAAAAATTAAAAAAATCTCTCTATTTTTTTTTTTTTTTGTTTAGAATTATTCAAAGAATTAAAAAAAATGGAAAAATATGAAAAAAAATATTGTCAAGAAAACGATTGCAATATCGTTGTTAATGGTAAGCACTTCAATAACTTCAATACTTGCAATAGAAAATAGTAATAAGTTTAGTTATAAAAATTTTTTGATAGAAAATAAAAATATAACATCAGAAAATGATAAGAATTTAAAAGAAGCAACTCTTAAAAAAGATGCTTTTAAATTTACAGAATTTAGTGGATATACTTATAATTCATATTTTAATCAAGACCAAAATACAAATCAAAATAAAGTTGCAACTTTAATAGCAAATCATTGGAATGAAATATTTAATGAAGAAAGAGAATCTAATTCTGATATAAACGTTACAAATATAAGACCTTATGAAAAAGATAATGAACCAGGTTTTATCGCTAATGTCGTTGTAGTAATTTCGGGAGATTCAAGATATCAATTTAGAGGAGATATTAATTTTTATGGTTTTGATAGAACAAGACCAACAACCCAAATAAAAAATGAAATTACATATAGTGAAAATAATAAATTTCCAGATGAATGATATAAATCATGAACAGATCATACGAAAATTCAAGATTTAATTTTCGAGAAAAAAGATGAAATTTTTTCTGATCTACCGCAAACATTAACAAAAGATAATATTGTCTTAAAAGAACAAAATCAAGTTAGTATAAATAGAAAAGAAGGATCGCTATCAACTATCTTTTATTTAAATAAATATTTAAATGATAATGGACAAGAAGAAACAAACGAAAAAGAATTTTCTATCAAAATCGTAGGTTTTAAAAAGATAGAACAAACTATGCTTGTATCACAAGAAATAATTTTAGAAGATATAGCTAAAAGACCTTCAGATTATTGAACTAATGAAAGCGATAATCAAAAAGTAATAGATTTAATTTTTAATAATAAAGATAAAATTTTTAATTCTTTACCAGACAATTTTCAAAATTCAAATATTTTTATTCAAGAAGTTAAACCAAAAAATAATGAAGGAATTATTCAAAGTAAATTTAAATTGAATAATTTTTATGACGCAAATCTAGATCATATAGATGGAGTTTTATCTGACGAATTTATTTTAAATATTAAAGCTTTTCAAATTGATACTTCAACAACACAAATTTAAAGTGGTCGATTAACTAATGTTTCTTCTTTTTTGCCTTCAGATGCAACTAATCATCAAGAAGAAATTAAACAAGCTATTATCGACAATAATTTTGTAAAAAATTTGTTTTTTTCATTGCTAACAAAATCTGATTTAGAACTTGAAATTATTGAATCAAATAATGCTAACGGGTCTCTTTCGATTAAAGTTTATATTTTGAATTCAAAAGCTCAAGAAAATGGAATTCAAGTTAATGGAAGATTTGCGTTAAATTCAGGTGAACCAATAAAATTTACTGGGTTTAATGTTGATGTTGGTTTGCAAACTACAATATTTGAACCTCAAGCCTTATTAGGTTTTGATGAAATTTTACCTTCAGAGTTAGATCAAGATAACGAAAACTTTAAGAATCAAATTATTAAAATGATTAAAAATCCTGCTAATGGTGATTCAATAAATTCAAACGATGTCATTATAACAATTAAGTCAAGAAATAATTTGTTAGGATCAATTTCAATTGATGTTATTTTAGTTAACAAAGCTTGAATTAATGGACAAGTTCAAAATGGATCTTATAAATTTCCGGATGGGCCTTTTGTTATCACGGGTTTTAAACAACAAGCAGCTACTTCTTTAAAGAATAATGAGATTATGATCAATGGATTAGAGTCGCAATTTGCTTCTGAATTCTATAAAAATGATACTAATGTAATTGCAAACTTAATTCAAGTAAATAAAAACGAAATTTTTAATACAATCGGAAATATTTTAGAAGATAATATTGCTAATATTCAAGTTACAAACATAAATAATAAAGAAGGTTCTTTAACATTCACATTTGATTTAAAAAGTAATTATTTTAATGATGAAGGAATTTTGGTTTCTAATGAAGCAATAAAATCATTTGGTCCTCTAACAATTAAAGGATTTAAAAATGATGGATCAATTATTGGTGATGGAACAACAAAAATTACTAATACTCAACTTGAAGGAGTTGATCAGATTTTGCCTTCAACATGAAATCAAAATTTAGATATTATTAAACAAGCTATTATTAATAAAATAGAAAATAAAGTTCCAGGTAGAGAAATTACTGTAAATGATATTCAACTAGAAATCGTTGGTTCTGTTGCTGATTATCTTAATCAAATAAAATTTAAAGTAACTATTGTAAATGGGAAAGCACAAAAAGAAGGAATTATTGTTGAATCATTAATTATCCAACCTGAAGAAGGAATTATATTTAGTGGTTTTAAAATTGATCAAACAATGACAAGTACAACAATTAGAAATGGTAATGTGATTGGTTTTGATTCTCAACTTGCTTCTGAGATTAATGTAGATGACGAAACATTTAAAAATGAAATTATAAAACTAATTAGTAATCCTGCACCAAATCAAACAGTTGAACCTAATGATATTACAATTACAAGAATTTCTTCAAATGATGTTGAAGGAACAATGAAAATTACGTTAACAATTGCAAATTCAAAAGCTTGAACTGATGGAAATGTTCAAGAAGTGTGGATTTTACCAGAAGAACACGCAGTTACAATTAGCGGATTTAGATCACAAAAACCAACTATTAATAAAAAATTAAGTTTAGAAATTGAAACTGAAGAAATAGCTTCAAGTTGATTAAGTTCTAATCAATTAATTCAATACATTTTTGATAATATAAATCTCTTGTTTGATAACTTACCTCCAAATATAGAAAAATCAGATATTGAATTATCTCAAGCTAATGCAAATAATCCTAAAGGCGAAATTAGCGTTAATGTTACATTAAAGAAATTTGTTAATGATAATGGGCAAATAATAACAGATGGGTCTTTTGGTCCTTATATAATTACTATTTCTGGATTTAAAGTTGATACTTCATCAACTAGTATAAATTCGAATTTAAATAATATAAATGATATTTTACCTTCAACAATTAAAGAAAATCTTGAAAGAGTTAAGGAAGCGATTAAAAATAATATAACTAATGCTTATCCAGGTAAAGAACTGTTAGTTTCAGATATTCAAATCGATGAAAATTCAATTAAATATTCAGACATAGATGGAACTGCAACAATTAAAGTTACAATTATCAATTCAAAAGCTCAAGAAAATGGAATTGCAGTCAATGAAAAAGAATTTACAATTGAATTTAGTGGTTTTAAAGTAAATCAAGATTTATTAACAACAAAATTCGAAGGTGGAGTAATTAGTGGCTTTGAAAATATTCTTGCCTCAGATGTTAATCAAACAGATACTAGACTTAAAGAACAAATTATTTTATTAATTAAAAATCCTGCTAATGGCGGAAAGATATCGGTTGATGATGTAATTATTGAAATTATTAGCTATGATAATTTAAATGGTTCAATGAGAATTTCATTAACTATTATTAATAATAAAGCTTGAGAAAATGGAGAAGTTAAAGAAACAATTACGCTAAATGGTAATATAACTGGATTTAAGATACAAAAACCTACTTCACATACAGGGACACAAGATAATCCTGTTGAAATTAATCCTGAAATTAATGAATATCCAACAATTTATTATGGTAATAATATAGACAAAATAAAAGATCTTGTTTTAAATCATATCAATCAAATTTTCACCAATTTGCCTGAAAATCAAAAAAGTGATATAGAAATAGTTAACATTATAACTAGCAATGCTCAAGGGACAATTACTGTTTTTGGTAAAGTAAAGAATTTTTATAATAGCGAAGGAAATTTAGATAAATCAGGAATTAATTTTTATGTTAAATTCATTAATTTTTTAACTGATACATCAACTACACAATTTAAACCATCTTCAATTCAGGAAGATAATTCAATTAGATTAGAAAATGTTTCTGGTTTTTTACCTTCTAAATATAACGAAAATTTAATTCAGTTAAAGCAATCAATTATTGAACAAATTGAAAATATTGTTAAAGGAGAAACTTTAACAATAGATGATGTTGATTTAGAATTAATTAGTTTCTCTGATATTTATGGTCAAATAAAAATGATTGTAAAAATCAGAAATAATAAAGCTCAACAAGAAGGTATTACCCAAAATGTTTTTTCTTTAGGATCTTTAGAGAAGCCTATTACTTTTGTAGGATTTGATATTGACGATGATTTAACTACTACAAAATTTTCCAGTGGTAGAATTGAAGGTTTTGATGAAATTTTGGCTTCAACAATTACAAATGATAACACTAAATTCAAACAATCTTTAATTCCTTTAATTATCAATCCTGCAAAAGAACAAATAATTGAAGTAAATGATTTAAGAGTCGAAATTATAGATGCAAATAATACACAAAGTAAATTAGTAATAAATTTGACTATTTTAAATAATAAAGCTTGAGAAAATGGTGTTATTAAAGAAATGACATTTACAAATGTAAATATTTTTGGATTTAAATTTCAAGATAAGACAAAAATTAATCAATCAATTATAAATTCAGAAATATCTAACCAAACCCCACAAGATTTTATAAAAAATGAAAATAATATCAAAAATTTAATTGTAAATAAAAAAGGTGAAATCTTTAACACTATTCCTGACTTATTTAGTATTGATAATATTATAATCATCGAAAGTAATTTTAATAATCCAACTGGAAATGTTAAGATTATTTTTGAGTTAAATAAATATTTTGATGATAAAGGTATAGAAATTGAAAATGGAAAATCAGAAAAGTTTGAATTAACTTTAATTGGGTTTAAAACATTATCAGGTTCAACCATAATTGAAATACCATCAGATTGAAAATTTCCTGAAGATTGAAGGGACAAAAAGCCTGAAGAGTTAGATGATGATAAATTAATATCTGAAGTTATAAATTGAATTAATTATCCTAAAAATCAAGATTACAATTGACCTGTATTAGAAAAACAAGATATCTCAATAGAAAGAATAAACAATAATGAAGAAGGAAGTATTACGTTAACTATAACCATTAATAATTTTAAAGGATTAGAAAATGGTGAATTTGTCAAATCAATGACATTTAATAAAAAAATTAATGGATTTTTAATTTCAAATGCAAATAAGAAAAAAAGTAATTTATCTTCAATAATTGGAGGAATTTTAATGATTGCTGGAGGGATTATATTAATTGTTGCTGTTGCGATTATGTTTGTCAAAAAAAATAAATCAAAAGATAACGATAATTTAGATAACAATGATGACAAAAACAACGATGATTTTATAGATCCATATTATGACCCGCAACATGACCCATATAATACAAATTTTATTGGATATGAAGAATAATAGCAATTAGATTTTTAGGAATACTTTAGCAATCATTAAAGCACATTCTTTTCGATTTAAATGCTTGCTTACATTTTTGTAAACATTAAGTTTGTCTAACATTTGTTTTTGTTGTTCATCTAAATATTCTTTATTTATTAACTTAGTATAAAGATTTATTAGCAAAGTTTTATTTTCAAAACCAAGTTTTTTAATTATTTCGACAAATATTTCGCAAGATGATAAAAAAATAGCACATCCTTTTGCTAACATTTTAAAATCATCTTTTGATTCATTAAAATATAAAGTTATTTCATCAACGCAAGAATTTGAATGCAAATATATACTTTGATATTTTGGATCATTAAATGAGTCTACTCGATTTCTTTTGTTTAAATAGTAGTCCATTATTATTTTTCGTTTTTCATCTTCTTTATATAAAATCAAGAAAATCACCTCCTCTTTTTAACACCTCAATAAGTTTATCGATATCTTGCTTATTGTTATAAATGTGCAATGAAATTCTAACTAAAGAATTTTCTATAATATGATTTAAATATTGAGCACAAAATAATCCGCTTCTTACATAAACGTTATTATGTCCTAAATACGAAGCAACATCTTGACTGGTTGAATTTTTAATTTCAAAAAGAATAATAGAATCCCCTTTACATGATACTATTTTTACATTATCTAATGAAGACAATTTATCATAAGCATATGAGCTTAAATCAAATAAATATTCTTTCATTCATTTTTTGTCTAAAGAATTAAAAAAAATGATAGCTTCATAAAAACCAAATATACCTGCTAAATTTAATGTTCCTGGTTCATGTTTTACAATTGAATTTTTTGCTTTTCAATTACCTATTTTATTAATATAATCAATAGCACCACCACCATATTTTTTTGCGCTTACTTTGGCTAAAATATTTTTTGAAACATACAAAATTCCTAATCCAGTTGGGCCAAAAAATTTGTTTGAGCTAAAAGCAATTGCATCACAATATTTTGCACTGACTTTTTCATGACTTATTGCCTGAGCTGCATCATTAATAATAAAAGCATAATATTTTTTAGCTTTTTCAAATAATTCTTTAGCATTAATTTGAATATTAAATGAATTATTTTTTTGAGCGTAAGCAATAATTTTTGTTTTGCTGTTAATATCATTAATAATATCGTCTGAAAAAATTATTTTTGCTTTTTTCTCTTTAGCTATTTCAATTCATGGAATCATATTAGAAGAATGATTAAACTTTGAAATTAAAATTTCATCATCTTCATTAATTAATTGAGAAAATAATTGTGCACAATAATTCAGTCCTTCTGTTGTACCAGAATTAAACATAATTTCTTCTTCACTACATTCTAAAAGATCAGCAGTCATTTTTCTAGTTTTATCAATTTTTTGACCAACAATTATTCCTAATTCGCTATCGCTAGTTCTATTAGAAATAGAATATTTTGTATAAAAATCATTAATAGCATTAATAACTTGAATTGGTTTTTGAACAAGGGCACCACTATCTAAAAAAATAATATCGTTTTTTAACATCGGAAATTTTTCTCTAATTTTTTCTTGATTCATATTAAACCTTTCTAAAAAATGTTAAATATTCAATATTTTTACTTTTATTTCCCTTTATAGGAGATTCGGTAATTGATTCAAATTTAAAATTTAGATTTTGCGCAAAATTTATAATTAGTTCAATGATTTCTTTGTGATATTTTGGATCAACAAATCCACCATTTTCCACAAGATTAGAATTAGCTTCAAATTGTGGTTTGATTAATATTATTATCTCATTATTAGCAGATAATATATTTTCTTTTGCTAAAACATTAAATAGACTTTTAACACTAATAAAAGAAACATCACAACAAATAAAATCAATTTTCTCATTAAACATATTTCGTTTAATTGATTTTAAATTTGTTCTTTCCAATGAAACAACTCGCGAATTTTGCCTAATACTAAAATCTAATTGATTAGTACCTGAGTCTAAAGCATAAATTTTTTTAGCTCCTTTTTCTAGTAAGACGTGTGTAAATCCACCAGTTGACGAACCAACATCTAAACAAATTTTATTTTTAACATTAATATCAAATTTTTCAAGTGCTTCAAGTAGTTTGTAAGAACCTCTACTAACTCAAATTTTTCTTTGTTTAACTCTTACATTATCACTTTCTTTTATTTTTTTAGATTTAATTATAACTACTTCTTCATTAACTAGAACGTTACCAGACATAATTAAAGCTTGTGCTTTTTGCTCATTATAACCATCTTTAATTAATTTTTCAATTAGTGTCATTAAATCAATTTTAAAATCTTTCTTACATAAATATTAAAATTATGATTTCTAGTTTCAAATAAGGAATTCATTCACTTGTTATATTCTTTAGATTTTAAGTCATTAATATCATTAAAGTTTTCATATGTATAAATAGAATTCATTTTTTTATGAAATTTTCATTGATTTCAAACATAAAAAATAAATTTACCAAAAGATTCTCAATCACAATTATCAAAGGGACTTTTAAAAAAAGAAGAACATTCTTTAAATTCATTTGATCAAACTTCAATTTGATCAATATTTGAAAGAATTTCTTTTTCGTGATTAAATAGTTCTTTTGTTGATGAAGAAGTCTGAAAAATCAAAGATACTTTAGTTAAAATCAAAAACATTTTATTATTTACAAAATTTTTTTTAGCTTCTTTTAATAAATTTTCATTTTTAAATATTTTTTTAATTTGTTTGATTTCTTTTTTGTTTAAATTCATGATATTCTTTTCCTATTTTTTCAATTATTATGTTTATAAATTTATAACTTTCATTGTCTGGAATAAAATCTTTTGCAATTTCTACGTATTCATTAGTAACTATACCAATATCTAATTTTCATAATTCAACTGAAGCGCATAGTAGCATTGATCTAATTAATGGATCTAATCTTGATCAACTCCAATCATTTCTGATATGCTTGATAATCATTTTTTTGAAAGTATCATAATTCTTTTCAATAGTTAAAATAATTTGCAATTGTTCATTTAAAAATTGATTTTTATTTTTTATTCTAATTTTTTTATAATCAAACAGATCATTAAATTTATCATCCTGGAAAATTTTGTTTGCGACAATATTTTCACTAAGTAATTCATATTCATAAACAACCATAACAACCATGGTTCTCATTAATCTTCTTATTGAATAATTTTCAATTCCTGAACTCATAAACAAAATTATATAATTATTGCTTATTTATCAATAAACTTACCTTCATTTTTTCATTTTTCCAATAATTCAATGTATTGTTCCTGATTTTCACATTTTAAATATAAAAGAAGATCTTCATCTTTAATTTCATCTCATTGAGGACTTATTCCTGATTTTGTATATTGATAGTATCAATCTTTCATTTTTTTAATATCATCTAATACTTGTTCTCTATTAATTGCATATTTATAATTTTTTAATTTTCTTTTTTCAATCGGATAATTATCAGGATCTAAATAATCTTCCTCTTTTAAAAATGTTGCAACAATTCAAAATTTGTCAACACCCATTAAATAAGAATAAATTTGTGCTTGTTTTAAATATCCATTTGGAACACCAAATTGATTTCAATTATTATAATTTTTTTCTCCTGTTGTTTTTATCTCAATAATAATTTTTGATTCTTCAATGAAACCATCAGGAATACCTCCAATAATTTCATCTTTATCGCTAAAATAATCAAATTCATATTCTTCTGGTGGATATGTGGTAATTTTGGTTTTTAAAACTTTTTCAAGAACATTAATAACTTTAGGTTCAATAGCAATCCCTGCATCAACATATTTACGATCTAATACAGGCAATCCACATCAAACAATTCTACAAAAAGCACTAAATTGAGACTTAAAACTATCTACTTCAAGAACTTCTCCGACAGAAGAACCTCCAATTTTTTTAAATCCAAATTTTCCTCATAACTTTTTATCTAAAAGCATTTTATGAAATTCAGGAGATAAAATCATTTTCTTGTTTTTAAAATCTAATCTATATTCTTTGTTATTATAAAAGTGCCTTTTAGGAATATTGTTTATCATAATCAATTTATTATAAGACTTTAAACATTTTCATATTAAAATTATGAATAGTTTATGAACAAAAAAGAATTAGATGAAAAGATAGACAAAATAATTGATGAAACCAACTATTTCTCTATAATAGATTTTTTCAAAAAAGATAGAAAAAAATTATTAATGGTTATTCTTTCATCATTTTTGTTTGCTTTTGCAACAACATCTTTATTGACAAAAGCAGCTTCAATTCCAACTGGTCTTTCATCAATATCAATGACATTTTCTTTTATATTGCCAATTGTAAAACCATATCTTAATTTTATTTATTTAGGACTTAATATTCCTTTGTTTTTAATTTTTTGAAAAAAAGTTAAAAAATCATATGTATACACAACTTTAACTTTTTTAATATGTAATGCTATTTTTGGATTTTTTATTGGTTTTGATTTTGCTAATAATGGTAAAGGTTCGTTTGATTATTTAGTTTCACAAAATGTTTTAATTTTTTGTCCACCAAACAATGAAAGAGAATGAGCATATGCAAGAGCAAATAATATTAAAAATGTTGTTTCAGTTTCGGTAAACGATTTTAATCAATGATTAAAAGATAATTGATATGAAAATAATAATGTTAGCGGATATCTTGATCCAATTTCTAATGCTCTTACTTTGGGTGTTGAAAAAGGATGGCCAATTTTTATTTACTCTCTATCAGCTGTTGTTTTAGCTTCTTCTGCAGGAGCAATTTCTTGAAAATCAGGTGGATCAACAGGTGGTACTGATATTATTGCCTATTATTACTCTGTTAAACAAAAAAAACCAATTGGAACTATTCTAATGATAATTGGTATCTTAATGGTAACAATTTCATTATTTGTTTTATGATCATTATCTTCGTGAGCTCCTAATAGTATTTCAAAAAATATTAATGGTTTTCAATCTTTAATTAGTTTGCAAACATTAGCTTCTTTTATTTATGTTGTTTTATATGGAAAAATATTGAATATGATTTATCCAAAATATTCAAAAGTTGTAGTAAAAATTGATACTTTAAACATCGAATTAATTAAAGAATATTTTGCAAGATCAAAATTTAATCATCCCTATAAAATCCATACATTAACAAGCGGAAAAACAAATAAAAATATTTATACTTTTGAAACTGTTGTTTTACTTCTAGAAGTTGAAGATTTAATTATGAATATTAAAAAAGTTGATCCAAGTGCTTGAGTTTCTAGATCTTCAGTTCAAAAAATATATGGTGCTTTTGACTATTCAGGTGTTGAATAACCAAGAGCTGTAAAATACAATTTAAGTTAACTTAAGTAATATTTGTAGTACAATTCTTAGGACATAATAACGAAATGAAAAAAATAATTATTAAAAGTATATATACTCTTTCTTCTCTTTTGGTAGTTCCATTAGCAATAATTTCTTGTTCTACTAAAAAATCTAATCAAAACAATGATATAAATGAAGAAATTAAAAAAATTCAGCAAGAAATAGAAAGTAAGCCAAAATTTAAAATTGAAAATGAAAATGAAATAACAAAAGATTTTATTAACAAAAATTTAATTGAAGAAATTAACATTAAATATCCAAATTTTACTATTGTATTAATGGAATTTACTGTTGAATTCCAAGAGAAAAAAGTTACGTTGAAATTATCAATAACAAACAAAGAAAATCCTTCAATAACAAAAGTATTTGATACCTATATTCAATATCAAATAAATTTGCCTATTCATTTTAAAGAACAAAATCAATTTGATTTTGGTGATCCTAATTTTTATACTCTAAACAATCAAATAACAAATAACTATTTAAAAAACAAAATTATTAGTAATAGAAATATGATGTTTGATATATCAAATAACTTTTTGAATGTTGAAAATTTTTTACAATCTAATTTAATCATTTCCAAAGTTAAGAAAAATAATGGAGATGGTTATATTACATTCAATGCGACTATTAGTAATTTGGAAAATGAGAATAGTATTAGTAAGAACATAGTTTTTAACAACTTTAAAAAATATGACGAAAATTTAATTTTTTTACCACCAATTAAAACCGAAAATTCTCCTACTAAAGAAGAATTTGATAATGAAGTAAAATATTGAGAAAAGTATGATGATTTAGCCTTAAGTCAATTTTATTTTACAAACGAAGAAATAGATGCTTTAAAACCAAAAACTGATGTTACTGATTTATTAATCGACATTAGAACTAATCAAGTTCCTATTAATTTCACGGATTTAAATGGAGCTGACAAAAGAGGTTTTGATTATAATGCATTCATTAAAAATATTGATAAAACAAATAATTTAATTGAATGTTCTATTGTTATAAGCGATTATAATGGAAATTATGGAGCAGTTGAAATAATTAAAAATTTTCCGTTTGAAATTTATCAACCAAATTTAGAATTAGTTAATAAAATTTTAGAAAAAGTAAAAATTTTTTCTATAAATGATGATTATAAAAACATAAGAGCCAAAGAATTTTCTAATTATGATATTATGCAAATAAAAAAATTTTTTAATTATAACGAAGAAGAAATTTTTAAAACTTTTTGAAATGAACCTGGTTTTGAAAAATATTTAGTTACTTTTGTTGCTCCAAAAGATGCATATAATTTTAAAAAACCGGAAGAATTAAAATTTGAAATTCATGTGGACAATCAAAGATTAAGTCAATTTAAGAAAAAAGATCAAATTGTTTTTGGTTTTAAACCATTTGACTCTATTGGCATTTTAGATAAAGCTCCAATGAAAGATTTAATTACACCTCAAGGATGCACTTCTTATAAAGGAGAATTAGAAAGATTTCTATTAACTGATTTTAATATAACAACAGAAAATGAATATAAGTCACAATTAGATAAAGTTACATGAGAAGATGTAAAAAAAGAATTTATGTATCAAATACGTTTTTATTTATATCAAATGTTCGGAGATAATTATAGTGAGATTAATTACTATATTAAAAATGAACAAAATGGAACTAGATTTATTGCTGTGGGAGAAGGAATAATAAAAGAAAATAAAAAAAATGTTTTTTTTGGATTTTTACCAAATATAGGAACAGATGGTTATAATGCAACATGTGATGTTTATCGTGGTGATAGAATTAAAATCGAAATTCCATTTGAGACAAGTAAAAATTCTTCTTTTAAACCCACTTTTATTGATAGAGGAGATATATTCGGAGATTTTACTGATTCATGATGATGAAATTTTAAAGATAATTGTAATAATTTAAAAAATATTGCAGATAAGTTATATGTTAGTGATATACCAAGAAATAATTGATCAGGAGCTTCAGGACAATATTCTTTTGTTTCAATCAATGGAACCAAAAGAATAAACGCAAAAAACAATCAATATAATTCATTTTGATTTTCGAAGTTATATAAAATCCCTAAATAATTATTAAAGTTTTTTATAAAAACATTAATTAAAATAAAAAAATAGATTTTAATCATCATTTTGTATTGTTAAAATAAACATTTTCTAAAACAAAATACAAGGTTTAATATATAATGAAGTAAATTAAGTATGGATAATAATTTTGATTATTCGATTGAGATGAAATTTAAAAAAAGGTTTAATGATCATTATGATGGCTTTTTTTCTTTTATTAGTATTAATTGAAAAAAAATTCTGATAATAATTTTTTGTGCTTTGTTTTACGCTTTTGGCCAAGTTCAATTTCTTTTGAAAGCTGCTTCTGTTTCAGATGGTGTAGAAGCAATATCTACTTCTCTTGCATACGTTCTTCCGTATTTAAAACCTTTTCTGACTATTTTATATTTATGTTTAAACATTCCTTTTATTGTGTGATTTTGAAAAAAAGTTAAAAAACCATTTATGGTATCCACTCTTATTTTTTTGTGTTGCAATGCTTTATTTGGTTTTATTTTTGGTTTAGAACCAGTTGATCAATTCATTTCACAAAAAGTCATTGTTATTATGAAAGATGGTTGATTACCAATAGATTCTGTAGCTGTAGATGGAGTTATTGGTAAATCAGGAACAACGAAATATGTAGATTCAGGTTGACCAGTTTTTGTTTATATTATTTTAACTGTTGCTTGTTGTTCACCTACTTCAGCAATTGTTTGAAAATTAGGATCTTCAACAGGGGGGACTGATTTAATTGCTTATTATATTTCAAGTAAATTGAAAAAACCTGTAGGTAATTTTTTGGTTGTGACCGGAACAGGAATGGCAACAATAGGAATTATATTTTTATATATTTGTAAAAATACTCTTCCAGCATCTTTTGCAGATAAGATCAATGGATTTGATTATATTCTTGGTCCTCAAACTTTTGGAACTTATTTATACATTTTGTTAAATGGTTTTGTTATTAATTTAATATATCCAAAATATAACAAAGTAAAAATGAGAATTGATACAAGAGAACCTGAAAAAGTAATTGCATTTTTAAAATCAATTAATTTCTGACATCCATATAAAATTGAAACTTCAGTTAGTGGATATAATAAAGAAAATGTTTATTCTATAGAATCTGTTGTATTGCTCCTTGAGTCTAATGATGTTGCTAATAAAATTAAAAGTGTAATTCCTGAAGTTTGGATTTCAATTTCACCAGTTTCTAAAATTTATGGAAGATTCAATTATTCAAAAATTGATTAACTTATTCAATCTTTTTTTTTGAATGCAATTCTTTTTTTGCCGTTTATATCTTTTATTAGATTATAACCATTATTTAGAAATCATTTTTCATTATCAGGATTAATTTCTAAAATAATCATTCCATTTTTCTTTAAATATTTATTTAAATTTTTTTCTATTATTTCATAAAATTCTAATCCATTATTCTTTGCAAACAAAGCTTTATGTGGCTCAAATTTTAGAACTGATTTTGAAATTAAACTAATTTCTTTTTCGGATAAGTAAGGTGGATTTGAAACTATTAAATCAAATTTTTTGTTAATATTTTCAAACATATTAGATTGAATAACGTCATTTTGGATATTATTTAATTTTAGGTTTATTATTGTTTGTTTAATAGCATTTTTATCTATATCAGATTGACAAACGTTAATTTCGTTAAAGAATTTTTTTAAAGCAATACCTATAAAACCACTACCACAGCAAAGATCTAATATTTCTTTGTATTGATTTTCTTCAATAAAATCAATAGTTTGATAAATTAATTCTTCTGTTTCATATCTAGGAATTAAAACTTTTTTTGATAGATCAATTTTTACATCAGCCATAATTATATAGCCAATAATTTTTTGAATTGGTTTATTTCTTCATAATTGAAATTTTTCAACTAATGATACTTTTTCTTTTAAATCATATCTTCTTTTTTCGAGTTTTAGATTAGATATTTTTTGTTTCACTAAATAATACCTGCTTCTTTAATTTTTTCTGCTTGTTCTTCTGCTAATAATGCATCAATGATAGTATTTAATTTGCCATCAATAATAGTTTTTAGTGAACAAGAATATGAAATTCGATGATCTGTAACTCTATCTTGAGGGTAATTGTATGTTCTGATTTTTTCACTTCTAGCTCCCGAACCTGCCAACTTTCTAAATGAACCCTCTTGTTCTTTTTTCTTTTGCATTTCCAAGTCATATAATTTTACTTTTAGTAATTTAAGTGCAAGTTCTTTGTTTGCTAATTGTGATCTACCTTCTTGAGATGAAGAAACTATACCTGTTGGTATATGAGTGATTCTAACAGCTGAGTCAGTTGTATTAACTGATTGACCTCCTGCTCCTGACGATCTATATGTATCAATTTTTAAATCACTATCTTTAATTTCGATTTCTACATCTTCATTTATCTCAGGCATAACAGTAACTGTTGCTGTTGAAGTGTGAATTCTACCTTGCGTTTCCGTTGTAGGTACTCTTTGAACGCGATGAACACCTGATTCAAATTTTAATTTAGAATACACATTTTCACCATTGACTGAGAAAACAATTAAAGAATAACCTCCAGCAGTTGCTGGAGAAGAATCAATTATTTTAGTTTTTCAACCATTAAATTCAGAATATTTTGCATATATCTTATATAAATCTCCTGCAAAAATATTTGCTTCATCTCCACCAGCGGCCCCTCTAATTTCAATAATTACATCTTTATCGTCATTTTCATCATGTGGTAACAACAATAGTTTTAATTTTTCTTCTAATTCTGGCAAAAGTTTTTCATTATTTTGTATTTCTGTTTTGGCCATTTGGACGATTTCTTCATCTTTTTCATTTAATAATATTTTAGATTCTTCGATATTTTTCTCTATATCTAAAAATTTGTTAAACATGTTTACAATATCTTTAATTTTATTTTGTTCTTTTGTTAGTTTTGTATATTGTTTAATATCAGATAAAATTTCTTCTTTTTTAAGACTTTCTGCTATTTCATCATATTTTTTTTTGATCTCATTAAGAGAATCTTTCATCGGTTTTTCCATAAGTATTTTTAATTGTACTATTTTTGTATAGGATGATTTTAATTCCTGATATATTTTTATTTTTTTCTAGAAACAAATTTAAAAAGTAAAATATTAATATTTAGTCAAAATTATTTTATGGAGAGTGGAAAATGGACTATGCAAAAATGATTGATCACACATATTTAAAACCAGAAGGAACCGAAAAAGAAATAGATAAGTTAATTGAAGAAGCTAAAAAATTTAATTTTGGAGCAATTTGCATTAATTCATCTTGAATTAAATATGCTAAAGAGAAAATTAAAAAAAATGATATAAAAATCGTTTCTGTAGTGGGATTTCCTTTAGGAGCTTGTATTACACAAGTTAAAGTTCAAGAAGCAAAATTAGCACTTGATCATGGTGCTGATGAAATTGATATGGTAATTAATATTGGTCGCTTTAAAGATAAACAATATGATTATGTTTTAAATGAAATTAAAAAAGTAAAAGAAGTTTGTGGAAACAAAATTTTAAAAGTTATTATTGAAACAGCTTTATTAAAAGAATGAGAAATTGAAAAAGCCACTGAAATTGTTTTATCTTCTGGAGCAGATTTTATCAAAACATCTACAGGGTTTTCATATCGTGGAGCAGATAAAAAGGATATCGAAATTTTTAATAAAATTATTGGTAATAATTCATTAAAAATTAAAGCTGCAGGTGGTATTAAGTCGATGGATGATATCATTATGTATACTAAAATGGGAGTAGAAAGATTTGGGACATCTTCTTCGGTTGCTATTTTTAGTGGACAAGTTAAAAAAGACAACTCTTATTAATTATTATTTCTATATAATATTTTGATATGACTAACAAAAAACAAAAGTATAGATTGCTAAAATGATTTGGTTTTGGAGCTCTTTTTGTTGCTATTTCTTCAACTGCAATTGCATTACCTATTGTAATTAACAATAATAAAAAAACTACTTTAGATTTTAATCATTCAACTAATACATACGAAGGAAATAAAAACAGAATAAATTATTTTATAGATGAAATATTACAACCTAATTATTATAATCTTTCAGGTTCATTAAAGGTAATGGGAGATGAAAATGTTATCGGAAAAAAAGATGTGGAATTAACGTCAAATGAACGTTCAATGATCACTGTTGAAGAAGCAAATAAAAATGGTATGTTTCGTTTTGCTATTGAACCTACTTTTAGTTATTCAATGAAACAAAATAAAATAAAATGAGAATTAGCTTATATTAGACCTTATTATTCAGATTCAACTTACCCCTTAGTTGGTATCAAATTATTTTATGGATCAGGTATAAATTATTACGAAACAATTTATGAATATCGTGACACAAGTTTATATGGATTTAGCAAAATTCCAGAACAAATAATGATGGATTCATATATTCAAGATATTAGTGAAAATCCAAATCAATACTTTACTTTAAAAAAAGATGTTGGAATTATTGGAGAAATAGGTCTTTATGCTAAAAATATTAAAATTTCTGATTTTGATTTAGCTAATAACAAACTAAATGAATTAAGAAAAAATAATTATTGAGTTTCAATTACTAATATTAATGTTGATGTAAATAATCCAACACAACTAAAAATAATTTATAACATTAGATATGAAGGCAACGGCATAATAAGTTATACAACAAATAGAGAAGTGGTTCTTGGTGATTTTGATATTGAACAAGGAATTGATGATCCTAAATCGAAATTGAAGAATTTTATTAAATTAAATGAAGATTGAATTAACAATTTAAGTCAACATTTTGTTTTTAATAATCCAGACAACAAAGAATATACTGTTAGGGAGGCCTATGAAGCTGGATTAATAGAATTAAAAACAAATTATTCAATTCAATCAAAATTAAATTCAGATGGAATTAAATTAGAATTCAAACAATTTTCTCAAGAAAATTCTAATGAGTTATCGGCGTTTAATTATGAATTTGATTCTACGACACCAATGTATCGTGTTTACTTAACTTCATATGCTGATACTCCGCTTGCTTATACTGAGTCAGTTTTAGTAGAAGGAACTTCTCAAGAGGGCGAGTTTAAAATGTCTCAAGAAGAAAAAGATATGAATACTTTTAACGATTATTTAGAGGAAAACAATTTATTTTTAGATGAAATTTTTAATATAAATTGAACAAATTTAGATCCTTTATCTTTATTATCTAATGATGGCTATTTCAAAGACAAAGGTGTTATTTATGATGTTAATAGTAAAAAATATAATATTCCATTTAATATTGTCAATAAACTATATGAAAAATACAACGAAGATCAAAGTATAGTTAAAACTCCTTTTAGTGTATTTGAGTTTAGTGTAATTAAAGGCGATTTACCTTCTAATATTCAAGAAATAGCTAATCAAATTCTAGAAACAATTAATAATCAAAAAAAATTTGAACTTCAATTAGATTCAATTAATAGCAAAGAATTATTTATGAATTTTAATGTTTCTTTAGCAAGTAAAGATAATACTTCTTTGTATACAAATATTGATTTTTTAGAAATATCAGTATCTAATCATTTTGTAACTCAAGATGAATACAATGATTCAATACTTGATCAGGTGGTTGATTGGACTAAAGGAAATCTAAAAAATATTGAAATTTTATTAAATGAAAGCAAAGGAATTCTGAATAAAGAAAAAATAAATGAATTAATTTTAAACAGAAATTTTAGTGATATTTTTTCAACGGCAAATATTTATAATATACCTTCAGACAAATTAAAATTTCCTGAATTGCAATCTGAATTAAAAGTAGAAATTGATTTAAATTATTTTTTAACATTAAGTCATGGGGATTTAGAAACAATTGTTAATTCAGGTAATATATCTATTCAAATTTTAATTTCACTTGATGATTCACAAAGATCTTTTATTATATCTACAACGATAGATAAATTATTGGAAGATAATAAAAATAATTAGTGCAAAAATTTTTAATATAGATGGAGTAATAAAATGAAATTCAATAAAGAACTTAATCACTCAGCTTCTCATGTTATGGCTATGGCCGTTCTTAAATTATGGCCAGATACTAAATTAGGTTTTGGCCCACCAACTGAAGAAGGTTTTTATTATGATTTTAAATTTTCAAAACCATTAGTTGAGAAAGATTTGTTAAAAATAGAAAAACAAATGCAAAAAATTGTTGCAAATAATTATGTGATGAGAAAAATGGATGAAACATTTAGGTACGATTATTCTTGTCAACCATACAAAAAAGAATTGATTAACGAATTTCAAAAAGAAAATAAGCATATTACTTTTTATTCAATTTATGATCCAAATAGTGACAAAGATTTATTTGTTGATCTATGTATTGGTGGTCATATAGATAAGATAAAAGAAATAAAATATTTTAAAGTTCTTTCTCTAGCAGGTTCCTATTGAAGAGGAGATTCCAATAATGATCAATTGACTAGAATATATGCAACAGCTTGAGAAACAAAAGAAGATTTAGATGAGTATCTTAATTTGTTAGTTGAAAGGAAAGAAAGAGATCATCGTAAATTAGGTAAAGAAATGAATTTATTTATGTTTGATTCTTTATCAGGACAAGGATTTCCAATTTGATTAGAAGATGGGATGAAAATTCGGAATAGAATTATGAAAGAAATTCTTTTATTAGATTCAAAATATAATTTTTGTGAAGTTTCTACTCCGATTGTTGGTGAAAAGCACTTATATGAAATTTCGGGACATTGACAACATTATAAAGATGATATGTTTAAACCTATTGATTGTGATAACGAAAAATTAGTTTTAAGACCAATGACATGCCCGCACCATGTTCTGATTTATAAGTCCCAAAGAAGATCATATCGTGAATTACCAATTAGATATAGTGAGCAATCACCATTATTTAGATATGAAAAATCAGGAGCTCTAACTGGTATGGAAAGGGTTAGATCTATGTTGTTAACCGAAGGACATCTTTTTGTTCGCCACGATCAAATAGTTAAAGAATTTAAGCATTGTTATAAGATGATTAATGAAGCGCTTGAAAAATTTAACATCAAAATTGATTATGTTTCTTTGTCATTACGAGATCCTAAAAATAAAGATAAATTTTTTGATGATGATAAAATGTGAAATAAAGCTGAAGATGATTTGCGAAAAGTTTTAGATGAATTGGGCGTAACTTATCAAGAAAAAATTGGAGAAGCTGCTTTTTATGGTCCTAAAATTGATATTCAAATTAAAACTGTTTTAGGTCATGAAATTACTATGTCAACGCTTCAACTAGACTTTTTATTGCCTAAAAAATTTGAACTTGAATATGTTAATTCAAGTAATGAAATTGAAACTCCAATTATGATTCATCGAGGTTTAATTGGAACATATGAACGATTCTTAGCTATTCTATTAGAACAAACAAAAGGGAATCTCCCATTTTGATTAGCTCCAAAACAAATTACTATTATTCCTATCAACAACGAAAATCACTTGCAATTTTGTGAAGAAATTTATCATATTTTAAAAAATAATAATTTTTATGTTGAAATTGATGATCGTAATGAAAGAATTAATAAAAAAATCCGTGATGCTCAAACTTCAAAAACAAAAATACAAATTGTTATAGGTGATCAAGAAGTATTGTCAAAAGAATTATCTTTGAGATTTTATGGAACAGAAAAAATAATGAAAGTGAATTTTGATAATTTGCTTGACTACTTATTGGAATTAAGAAATGAAAAAAAATAATTCACCTATAGTTAATTCAAGATGAAAATCTTTTATAAAACCCATATTTACTTTATTAGTTATTGCGGTTCCCTCATTAATGATTTGAATTTTCTTTTCAAACGATATTTTTGCAAAAGAATTAGGCTTAGATTTAGTTTGATGAATTAAATTATTGATAGCAATTGGTTTTATTTGCGCAACTTTATTGATAACAATGTTATTTGTATATTTAAAAATTTTGGATATGTCAATTTTTATGTTTTCACTTCCAATATCAATTTGTTTTATGACAATTTTTGTAACAGATGAACTTGTGGCTTGGTTAAGATCTATCATTGTAGTAGTAATGTTTTTATTGATAATTCCTATTAGTATCTATACAAAAAAAATAGAAACAAAGCTTTTAATTAGAAAAAAAATAAAGCAAGAAAAGAATAATGAAAAAATTGTTGGTCACAAAAAATAAATAGTGATAAAATCACTAAATTAAAAATATATGTTTTCAGAAAAAATTAAGAGTTATTTCCCCTCAACTAGAGGCGAATGGATTAAATATACATTAACGTCTTTACCGATAATTTTTGCTGCAATGATTTTGTCGATTAATTCATTTGTTGATAACTTTATGGCTACTTCAATTTCTGGAGGTAATCAAGCACTTTCTTATTCAAATCAATGAACTCAATATTGTAGTGGAATTATTTCTGCAACAACATTGGTAGGTTCTGCTTTATTTGGTCAGTATTTAGGTTTGGGTGATAATGTAAAAATTAGGGAAGTAATTAGAACCAGAGTTTTAATTGCCTGAATCATCGCTTTAATTTTTGTTATTCCTGCATTGTCTGCACCTCATTTTTTAATTGATGTAGCTAGTGGTTTTGATAAAAATTTAGATCAAGACATTGCTAATAGTGCAGTAATTTATTTAAGAGTCATTACTATCTCTTGGATATTACAAGCTTTATTTTATACGCTGTCAATGATTATCAGAGAATCAGGATATGGAAAAATTTCTTTGTTTGCTTCAATAATTTCATTAGGGATCAATGTTATTTTTAATTCTATTTTTACTTATGCAATTGGAATGGGGATTTTAGGTTTAGCTATTTCAACTATCATTTCTTTAGTTGTTCCGATTGTTTTTATTTATGTTTTTATTATTTTGAAAGACAAACGATTAATTTTCAACCCTTTAAAAATTTTTGTAATTTCAAAAATAGTATGAATTCAAATTGGAAAAAGAATTCCTACTTTTATTTTAGCTACTATTGGATCTGTTGCAATCACTACAAGGTTTATTTTTTGAAATATAGGATATAGCACAGGAAGGGTTGGATCAAATCCTGAGTATTATTTATCAGCAGCCAATATTTTAGGAATTAGTGGAATGTTTTTTAATATTTTTTGAACAACATTCGAATCTATAAATGCAAATGTGGCTATTTTTGTGGGACGAGAATTAGGTAATAGTAATTTTGAAAGAGCTAAAATAAATGCAAAACAATTACAAGGGTTTCATTTAACTTTTGCATGTATTCTAGGATTGATGTTATTTTCATTATCTTTTGCAATTGAAAAAATGACTTTTTTAACTCAAGGTTATACACAACAATTAGAACAAAGCTTAATTAATAACTATGGTGAGTACGAAGGAAAAATTAAATTTAATGAAATCAAATCATCAGCAATTAGGGAATATATGGAAAATTTAAAATGGACAATTTGACCTTTAGCTTGAAATATGCCAATGTGAATTTGATATATCACAAAATCAAGAATCATCTCTGGTGGAGGTAAAACAAACGTTGTTTCTTTAACGGACGCAATTAATGGTCTTATTCAAATAGGGTGAATCGCTTTAATAAATTTTGTTATTGCAAAACATACTTCAATTGCTTTTCCTTGAGCTTATGCTATTTTTTTCTTATCAGATTTATTAAAAGTTCCTTTATTTGAAATTCTTTATCGAAAAATTCAATGAGCTCGTAACTTAACCGTTGAAGGAACACAACCAAAAAGTTTAGAATAAAAAAATCCCTATACTAAGGGATTTTCAATAGTCACTTTTGTGATATGGAGCGAGTGAAGGGAATCGAACCCTCATAGTCAGCTTGGAAGGCTGAAGTTCTGCCATTAAACTACACTCGCATTTTCTTTAGAAAAAGCATAATATATTATACATATTTTTATCAATATTTGAAAATAAATAAAATTTAACAATACACAAAAAACTGTTAAAGACAAAAAAGTGAAAATAATACGCATATTGATAAAACTAATTAATTATTTAGATTAACAATTTTATAAAATAATAGTAAAAGGTTAATTTTGTTATGAAAAAGAAATATTTTTTGAATATAGCGATGGGGGGGGTATAATTCTACCGATTATTTCGATTTCATGTTCAAAAGAAGAACAAAAAGAAAATTTATTATTTAGTAATAATTTTTTAATAAAATTAAATAATAATCAATCGATAGTTTGTTTTGATAAAAGAAATTTTGAAAATGATGTAAATTTTGATAATTACAAGGTTTATGAACAAAAAAAAGAAATAATTATAGACTATTCAAAATCGTATGTTAATGGTAATAGTATTTACTTATTTATAAATTCACAAAACAATAAAGATTTAACAGTTAAAAATAAAAATTTAAATAAAAGTTTTATCATTACTAAAAACAAAAATCTAAAAAAAGTAATATTAAAAGATGATCAAAAATATTTTATTAACTTAATAAAAAACATAAGTAACAATGATATTCCAACTATTATTTATTCATATGATGCTTCTTTGCCTATGCAACAATCTTTTTTGATTTCATTAATTAATTTTTACAATAATATAAAAACATCAAATGTGGACAATAAGATAATTCACATTATGTCAAATGATGGTTTTGATTCTAAAAGATTTAATTCAGATGTGTTGAAAGAAAAAAATATATGAAATGGTATTGAAAATATTGAACAAATTAATGAAACTAATAATAAAGATTTTTTATATTTGTTAAGAGATAATAATATAAATGCAGATATGCTTTTATCAAAGTTTGATATTAGTGGTAAATATGATTTGGTTATTCAAGAAAATAAGTTTTTTGATATGAAAAGAGAAGATCTTTTACATTTATTAAAAAATGCAAACAAAGTAATTCTAACTTATGATGGTAATATTCATACAAATACAATTATTCCCAAATTAATTTCTAATTTTGAATCAATAAGAATTAAAAGTAGAGAAGAAAATATTAAATTTCTTAAAGATTTGCAAAGTGGAAAAAGCAAAGATTTAAATGATGAGGATTTTTATAATTTAATGCTACTTGATAAATATGAAGTGTTAAATGAAAATTCAGATTATGATTTTTTCACATTTTTATCTGCTGATTCAAATTTATTAAATACTGTAAATCTTAGCGATGATAATATTTGAAATGAATATTCATTTTCAACCAATTTTCTAGATTATGCCCAATGTTTAAATGACCAAAATGACAGAAAATCTTTTTTAGATACTTATTCTAAATTGTTTGTAGGTTCTAATTTAAATATGAATGATTTAATAATTAGTGGTTTAAATTATTATGATCCTAATAAAAGAAATGCTATTTTTTTAGGTTCATCTTTATTTAGAAAACTAAGTGGTGAATTAAGTCCTGATAACTATTCTAGATTGCAAACATTTCCAAATTTAAGACAAGCAGTTCAATCTCAAATGGAACAATTATTAAATAAATTTCCTGAAGATGAATATAACATCATTTTCAAATTGCATCCTTCTTTTTCTAGTGTAGATGATCCAACTAATAAAATAGCTATTAATTATGTAAATTTAATAACAAATGAATTAATAAAAAATCCAATAATTATAAGTCCATCAATTCCGCTTGAAACATTAATAGTAAATGACTATTATATTTATTCAAATAAGCCTGCTAATTCCAAATTGGATAATTTTATTTTTAGAGAAAACAAACAATATAAAGCTCAAGAATGAACTACTTTTTTTGGTTTACAAGCAACAACTACTACGATTCATACCACTAGATTATTTTATGAATCAACATTCAATATATCTAAAAGTGAATCCGCTAAATTAATTCCTTTTTCTAATTTTCCGATTCCTACTAAATTTAGAGTAGTTGATAGAGAAGATAATGACATTGATGTTTCAACAAATTATTATGAAGCCAACAAAGAAACCATTAGAAGAATTTATATTCCTTATATTCCTTCTATATATTATAGAAATGAATTACTTGATGAATATGATTCTATAGTATTAAATTGGGAGTCATAGATTAGTAGATATACAAATAAATTGAAAATAATGATTTTCAAAAAGAATATATAAAGCATTATATTAATTAACTTTATCTATTTAGTGTGATATAATGTACACGAGATAAAAGTAGAAGTTATACTCTTCATATTAAATTTACATTATAGAGGTTTAAAATGGAGAATATTTTACAATTAGTTAATAATCAAAAATTGCCAGTTGATTTCATGGATTGGTTGCAAAGTTATATAGACCAAAGAATTAAAGATAAGTTTTATGTATCTTTGTTTTTAAAGATAAAGCAATATGATGAAATTATTTTTAATCTTGTGCAAATTTCAAAAGAACAAAAAACTATTTTTAAAAAGATTAATCAGTTACTAGATGAAATAGTTGATACTTTATTTTCTTTTAAAAAGGAATTAGAACAAAATAAAAAACAAGAATTAATTATTAAAAATTCAGTTATTTCACTTTGTGATGTTATTGAAGAATTGGTAACTAATAATAATTAATAGATGGAGTAAAAATGGAAAAAGAGAAGAAAGAAAATATTATAAAATCAACAATTCAAGTAATTGAAAAAAGATTTGGTAAAGAAGCTATTATGCTTTTAGGTCAAACCGATAAAACAGAGGTGTCTACTTTTTCTTCTGGTTCTATAGCATTAGATTATATTTTAGGCATTGATGGATTTCCAAGAGGAAGAATCATTGAAATTTTTGGTCCTGAATCATCTGGGAAAACAACAATAGCATTACATTCTATTGCTGAAATTCAAAAATTAGGTGGTATTGCTGCTTTCATTGATGTTGAGCACTCTATTGATCCTAATTATTCAAAAAATTTAGGTGTTAACATAGACAACTTAATTTTGTCTCAACCTGATAGTGGCGAACAAGCATTAGAGATTGTTGACATTCTTACAAAAAGCGGACATATTGATTTAATTGTTGTAGATTCAGTTGCAGCATTAGTTCCTGAAATTGAACTTCAGGGAGAGATGAAAGATCAAATAATTGGAGCTCAAGCAAGATTAATGTCAAAAGCATTGAGAAAAATCACAGGTAGTTTAAATAAAACAAAAACAACTATTATTTTTATTAACCAAGTTAGAGAAAAAGTTGGAGTAATATTTGGTTCGCCAGAAACTACAAGTGGAGGAAGAGCTTTGAAATTTTATGCTTCTATAAGAATTGATGTTAGAAGAATCTCCTCAATTGGTTCAGGTGATGATATTAGTGGTAATGTAATCAGAATGAAAGTAGTCAAAAATAAATTAGCAGCTCCTTTTAAATCGGCAACTACTGAAATTATTTTTTCAAAAGGAATATCTAAAATATCTGAGGTAATCGAAATTGCTGAAGAAAACAAAATAGTTGAGAAGAAAGGTTCGTGATATTCTTATGAAGGAAAAAATATTGCTCAAGGTAAACAAAATTTAAAAATTCTTTTAGAATCTTCAAAAGATTTATATGAAGCAATACTTACAAAAGTTCAATTAATTTTAAAAAAATAATTTCTTACTAATGTGTTTTAATATATTTATTAAAACTTATTTATGAACAAAGAAATTAAAAATATTAACGTACTTTTTATTGGCGATATATTTGGAGAATCAGGAATAAAAAAAATCGAAAAAGAAGTTCCTGTATTAAGAAAAAAGTACAATGTTGATTTAGTAATTGCTCAATCAGAGAATGTATCAGGAAGAAAAGGATTAGATCCTAAAGATTACCAACGACTTTCGCAAGTTGGTATTGATGTATTTACTTTAGGAAATCACGCTTTTGCTAAGTCTTCTATTTTAGAAATAATTAATGAAGAAAATATTATTAGACCTTTTAATGTAAATGAAGGTTATGAAGGAAAAGGAACAAATATTTTTGTTGTAAACAACATAAAGGTTAGAGTAACATCTTTATTAGGAATTACATTCAATGATTTAAATACCCCTTGAAAACAACAACGAGCTAATAATTTTTTTGATGCGATTGACGAGATTATTAAAAAAGATGACTCAGATTTTCATATTATCGATTTTCATGCTGAAACAACAAGTGAAAAAAATGTTTTAGCTTTATATCTTGATAAAATTTTTCCAGGTAAAGTTTCTGCAATAATTGGAACACATACTCATGTTCAAACAAACGATTCTAGAAGATTGAAAAATAATACTTTATTTATAACTGATGCAGGAATGACAGGACCAAAAGATTCGGCAATAGGAGCCAATTTTGATGAGGTTTATGAAAAAATGAGATTTAATTCAAAATCTCGTTTTGTTGCTTCACTCAATAAATCACAATTAAATGGTGTTTTGTTGAGTTTAAGTAAAAACAGTAAATCAAAAATAAAAACGATAAAAAAATAACTGAAAAATACTTTTTAAAGAACTACAAAGAAAAAAGAAACAAAAAAATACCATTTTTTTTATAAAAAAATTTTTTTTGTTGTAAAATGAGTAAACCTAAATTAATATTTAGTTACTTTTTGTTGAATATGAAGGGTGCAAAATGTTGTTTAGGTTGTAGTTCTTTGAAAACTGGTTACAAGAACCATATTATGTCAATTTTTGAGAGTTTGATCCTGGCTCAGGATGAATGCTTGCTGTGTGCCTAATACATGCATGTCGAACGAGGTCTTTATGGCCTAGTGGCGAATGGGTGAGTAACACGTACCTAACCTACCTTTTAGATTGGGATAACTATTGGAAACAATAGCTAATACCGAATACGTATTAGAATCGCATGATTTTTTTATAAAAGGAGCGTTTGCTCCGCTTAAAGATGGGGGTGCGTCATATTAGCTAGTTGGTAGGGTAAAGGCCTACCAAGGCGATGATATGTAGCCGGACTGAGAAGTTGATCGGCCACACTGGGACTGAGATACGGCCCAGAATCCTACGGGAGGCAGCAGTAGGGAATTTTCCGCAATGAGCGAAAGCTTGACGGAGCGACACAGCGTGCAGGATGAAGGTCTTCGGATTGTAAACTGCTGTTGTAAGGGAAGAAAAAATTTAGTAGGAAATGACTAGATCTTGACGGTACCTTATTAGAAAGTGACGGCTAACTATGTGCCAGCAGCCGCGGTAATACATAGGTCACAAGCATTATCCGGAATTATTGGGCGTAAAGCGTTCGTAGGCGGTTTATCAAGTCTAGAGTTAAAGCCTGGGGCTTAACCCCAGCCCGCTCTGGATACTGGTTGACTAGAGTTACATAGAGGTAAACGGAATTCTTAGTGAAGCGGTGGAATGCGTAGATATTAGGAAGAACACCAATGGCGAAGGCAGTTTACTGGATGTATACTGACGCTCAGGGACGAAAGCGTGGGGAGCAAACAGGATTAGATACCCTGGTAGTCCACGCCGTAAACGATGATCATTAGTCGCTAGGGAACTTAGTGACGCAGCTAACGCATTAAATGATCCGCCTGAGTAGTATGCTCGCAAGAGTGAAACTTAAAGGAATTGACGGGGACCCGCACAAGCGGTGGAGCATGTGGTTTAATTTGAAGATACGCGTAGAACCTTACCCACTCTTGACATCTTCTGCAAAGCTATAGAGATATAGTGGAGGTTAACAGAATGACAGATGGTGCATGGTTGTCGTCAGCTCGTGCCGTGAGGTGTTTGGTTAAGTCCAGCAACGAGCGCAACCCTTGTCTTTAGTTACTAACATTAAGTTGAGGACTCTAGAGAAACTGCCTGGGTAACCAGGAGGAAGGTGGGGACGACGTCAAATCATCATGCCTCTTACGAGTGGGGCAACACACGTGCTACAATGGTCGGTACAAAGAGACGCAATATGGTGACATGGAGCAAATCTCAAAAAACCGATCTCAGTTCGGATTGAAGTCTGCAACTCGACTTCATGAAGTCGGAATCGCTAGTAATCGTAGATCAGCTACGCTACGGTGAATACGTTCTCGGGTCTTGTACACACCGCCCGTCACACCATGGGAGTTGGTAATACCCAAAGACGGTTTAGTTAACCTCGGAGACGGCTGTCTAAGGTAGGATCGATGACTGGGGTGAAGTCGTAACAAGGTATCCCTACGAGAACGTGGGGATGGATCACCTCCTTTCTACGGAGTACAAAGGCATTACTTAAAAATAGAGTAATGAACAATTTATTTTATTTTTGGTTTTTAAAAATCCTTAATTATATTTTTAAGGTCTTATATGGTTGTGAATTATATATAAACCAACACATTTTCTTGTAATCAGTTTTGAGAGTTCTACACTCTCAAAATAGTTCTTTGAAAACTGAATAGTAAAAACAACGCAACATTAATGAGTCATATTTTGATTTTTATTCATTAAAAATTAAGTTTTAAAATATTGATGAAAAATAATTGTTGTCGAGTCCAAAAAAATATTTTTTTGGTATCAATCAAATTAGATTACCAATCTTAATCAACAATAGGCAAGTAAATTTTTAAATAAGAAAGAGCTTTTGGTGGATGCCTTGGGTATGGAAGTCGATGAAGGACGTGATAACCTGCGATAAGCCTCGCTGAGTTGGACATGAACTATGAAGCGGGGATTTCCGAATGGGGGAACCCAACTGGAGTAATAACCAGTTATTGTAAAGTGAATTCATAGCTTTACAAAGAGACACGCTGTGAACTGAAACATCTTAGTAACAGCAGGAAAAGAAAATAAATAATGATTCTGTTAGTAGTGGCGAGCGAACGCGGAAGAGCCCAAACCAGTTTACTGGGGTTGTAGGACATTCTACATAGAGTTACAAAATTGCTGCATAGAAGAACAATTTGGAAAAATTGACCACAGAAGGTGAAAGTCCTGTATTTGAAATGTAGTAGTCTCTTGAATGTATCCTGAGTAGGGCGGGGCACGTGAAACCCTGTCTGAATCTGCCGGGACCACCCGGTAAGGCTAAATACTAACCATACACCGATAGTGAACAAGTACCGTGAGGGAAAGGTGAAAAGAACCCCGGGAGGGGAGTGAAATAGATTCTGAAACCATTTGCTTACAAGTAGTTAGAGCCCGTTAATGGGTGATAGCGCACATCTTGCAGTATGGACCGGCGAGTTATGTTAACATGCAAGGTTAAGTGGAAAAAAGCGGAGCCGAAGAGAAATCGAGTCTTAATAGGGCGCTTAGTATGTTGGCATACACCCGAAACCAGGTGATCTATCCATGAACAGGCTGAAGCTTAGGTAAAACTAAGTGGAGGGCCGAACCGTAGTACGCTAAAAAGTGCCCGGATGATTTGTGGATAGCGGTGAAATTCCAATCGAACCTGGAGATAGCTGGTTCTCCTCGAAATAGCTTTAGGGCTAGCGTGTAAATTTAAGTTTTGGGGGTAGAGCACTGAATGTGGAATGGCGGCGCCTAGCCGTACTGACTACAATCAAACTCCGAATACCATTATGTACATTTATGCAGTCGGAATGTGGGAGATAAGTTCCATGTTCGCGAGGGAAACAACCCAGATCGTCAGCTAAGGTCCCAAAACCATGTTAAGTGAGAAAGGTTGTGAGATTTCACAAACAACTAGGAAGTTGGCTTAGAAGCAGCCATCTTTTAAAGAGTGCGTAATAGCTCACTAGTCAAGAGATCTTGCGCCAATAATTTAACGGGACTAAACATGGTACCGAAGCTACGGGTACGCAAGTACGTTAGAGGAGCGTTCTAAGGGCAATGAAGGTAGATCGTGAGAACTATTGGAGCGCTTAGAAGTGAGAATGCCGGTATGAGTAACGATTCAAGGTGAGAATCCTTGACGCCTATTGGGGAAGGTTTCCTGGGCAAGGTTCGTCCACCCAGGGTTAGTCGGGACCTAAGGTGAGGCCGAAAGGCGTAGCCGATGGAAAACAGGTTAATATTCCTGTACTAAACCTTTGGAATGATGGAGTGACGGAGAATGATAGTATAAACCACTTACTGGATTGTGGTGTAAATAACAAAGTGATCATGTAGGCAAATCCGCATGATATCAACACAAGTTATGATGCATAGTGAAAGTTTTACAAGTAGCAAATTATATGACTTATTCTTCCAAGAAAAGCTTCTAGTGTTAATTCAAGGGTACCCGTACCGAGAACGGACACACGTCCCCAAGATGAGTATTCTAAGGCGAGCGAGAAAACTAGTGTTAAGGAACTCTGCAAAATGACCCCGTAACTTAGGAAGAAGGGGTGCTCACTTAAGTGAGCCGCAGTAAATTGGGAGGGGTAACTGTTTATCAAAAACACAGCTATCTGCTAAGTCGCAAGACGATGTATAGGTGGTGACGCCTGCCCAGTGCCCGAAGGTTAAGTTGATTTGTTAGCTCTGCGAAGCTTTGATATGAAGCCCGGGTGAACGGCGGCCGTAACTATAACGGTCCTAAGGTAGCGAAATTCCTTGTCACCTAATTAGTGACCTGCACGAAAGGCGTAATAATCTCTCTACTGTCTCAACACTAGACTCGGTGAAATTATGGTCCCAGGGAAAGCGCTGGGTACCCGCATCAAGACGAAAAGACCCCATGGAGCTTTACTATAACTTCGTATTGAAAATTGTTTTAACATGTGTAGGATAGGTGGGAGACTATGATCTGGAGACGCCAGTCTTCAAGGAGTCAACCTTGAAATACCACCCTTGTTACAATGATTTTCTAACTTGCTACCATTATCTGGTAGGAGGACAGTGCGTGGTGGGTAGTTTGACTGGGGCGGTCGCCTCCTAAAGAGTAACGGAGGCGTTCAAAGCTACATTCAGCATGGTCAGAAACCATGTGTAGAGCGTAAAGGTATAAGTGTGGTTGACTGTGAGACGTACATGTCGAGCAGGTGCGAAAGCAGGACTTAGTGATCCGGCAGTTCATTGTGGAATGGCTGTCGCTCAACGGATAAAAGTTACCCTGGGGATAACAGAGTTATCTTCCCCAAGAGATCACATCGACGGGAAGGTTTGCTACCTCGATGTCGGCTCATCGCATCCTGGAGCTGAAGTCGGTTCCAAGGGTTTGGCTGTTCGCCAATTAAAGCGGTACGCGAGCTGGGTTCAGAACGTCGTGAGACAGTTCGGTCCCTATCTGATGTGGGCGTTGGAATATTGATGAGAGCTGCTCTTAGTACGAGAGGACCGGAGTGGACGTACCACTGGTGCTCCAGTTGTTTCGCCAGAAGCACAGCTGGGTAGCTAAGTACGGAAAGGATAACCGCTGAAAGCATCTAAGCGGGAAGCCTCCTCAGAGATGAGTATTCCCTTGAGATTCCTTGTAGACTACGAGGTTGATAGGATGGAAGTGTACGTGTAGCGATACATTTAGCTGACCATTACTAATAAATCGATCGGTTTAAAAATTTCAATACAATTTGATTGAAAAATAATTACTATTCAGTTTTGAGAGAACTATTAATAAAAAAGAATAAAGAAAAGCCAAGTTAGATTGGTTATTTTTTTTCTCAAATTTGTTTTATTAAATATAAAATGATAAAATAAAACATATATGAAATATAAAGCATTTTATCGTACTTATCGACCAGCTAATTTTGATGAAGTTGTCGGACAAGATCACATTGTTAAAACACTTGTAAATTTAATAAAAATGAATAAAATATCGCATGGTTATTTGTTTTCTGGTCCGCGTGGAACAGGAAAAACATCGATAGCTAAAATTTTTGCAAATGCCATTAATTGTATCCATTCAGATTCTCCTGAAAAAATATGTCAAAGATGTTTAGAAAATTCTAATAAAACGTTAGATATTATTGAAATTGACGCCGCGTCTAATAATAGTGTTAATGATGTTAGAACAATTAGAGAACAAATTGAATTTGCTCCAACTAATAGTCCATATAAAATTTATATAATTGATGAAGTTCATATGTTATCAAAAGGAGCATTTAACGCTTTATTGATGACACTTGAAGAGCCACCTGCGCATGCTATTTTTATTTTGGCTACAACAGATCCAGATAAAATTCCAGATACCATTTTATCAAGAGTCCAAAGATACAATTTTAAAAGAATTCCAAAATTAGTTTTAGAATCACAGCTAAAATTTATTTTTAATAAAGAAAATATTAAAAGTGATAAAGAATCAATTGAAATGATTGCTTCATTAGCAAATGGTTCATTACGTGACGCTTTATCAATTGCTGATCAAATAAATGCATATTCTAATTCAAATATTTTATTAGAGAATATAATTGAAATATTCGGTCTTTCAACTGTTGATTCACAAGTTTATTTAATAAATTTATTAGCTAAAAAATCAGTTTCTGAAGCATTACAATATTTTGATCAGTTAGTAAATAGTGGAATAGATATTTCTAAATTGATTGTTTCATTAATTGAACTTTTAAAAGATTTCTTAATCTATGAAAAAACAAAAAACCAAAATTTAGTTTCAACCAATATTAATATGCTTGAAAAAATAATAATTAAAAATGATTATGTATATAGTGTCTTAGATATTTTTATCCCTCTACTAAATGAAATCAAGTATACAGATATACCTCAACAGTTAATGCAACTTGCTATTATTAAAATTTGTTCAATTAACGATTCTTTAGTTGATATAGAAAAAAAAGAAATTAGTCTAGAATCTTTAAAAAATAAAATAAATCAAAATTTGAAATCATCACAATCTATAGAAATAAATTCAAATGATTTGTTTAATAGAGAAAAAAATGAAAATCTGTATGATAAAGATGAAAATGAATATCATGATATAACTGATGAATATTTTTCAACACAAAATATTTTTTCTCAATCTAATAACGGTTATGAAAATAATAATAAACAAATTTTTTCTGAAGAAAAAAATAAAAATGATGAATCGCACTTATTTGATAATAATCAAAAAAATAATACTAAAACTATTCTTGCAGATTTTTCATCTAAAGATATAGAAAAGAAATTAGATTCATTAATAGATGATTTTTCTTTAGATGAAGAAATTGCAAAACTTAAAGATAAAAAAGATAATGAAATAATTAACGAATTAAATCATAGTCTTGAACAAAAATTAAATGATTTAAAAGAAGAAACACAACCTTTAGATGTTTCTTTTAATGCTACTAGAGAAAGTTCTAATTTATCTGATACAAATATTTTGTCATTTAAAAATGAAAATACACAACAAATTATTGATGATACGACAGAATTGTTAAATAAATCACATGAAATAGATGGGAACGATCAAGAAATTAATGAATCATTGTTATCTCACGATTTTGATACTAATAAACAAGTTTTTGATACTAATGAAATAAATGTTGGAATTCAAAACAAAAAAAATAATTCTACTAAGATTTTAGATTCAGAAAATAATGAGGAATCTTATTCTTTTAAGGTTCAACAAGAAGAAACACAACAATTGGAATCAGATATTACAAAAGAATTTATTCTTGAGAAAAAACAAAAAACAACAGCACCAATTGAAATTGACAATAAATTAAGTCAACCAAAAATTATTAATTTATTTTTATTATCTAAAAAAGAAACTTTTGATATTTTTAAACAAAAATTAGAATCTTCAAGTTGTACAGATAAAGAAGAATATGATAGTTATGCAATTTTATTAAAAGAAGTACGTTTTGTTTGTTCTTCAAATGATTTTATTTTAGTTTCATCTGAAGAAGATTGAGTAATTGAAGATCTAAATAAAAAATCGCTAGAACAAAAATTTAAAGTTTTTGTTGCTGAATATTTTGGTAACAATATTCACTTTTATGCTATAACTAAAAAAGACTATATCGTTTCTAAAGAATTATTTAGCGAGTTAAGAAAAAGTGGTAAGATGCCTGAACCAAAAGAACTTCAACAGATAACTAATATTATTGATGAAGAACAAATTAAAAAAGAAATAGACCTAAATGAAATTGAAAATAAATCAAAAAAATTATTTGGCGATTTATTTTCAAGGAAAAAAGAATAAAAGGAGCTAACTTATGGATATAAATAAATTAATGCAACAAGCGAACAAGATGAAAGCTGAAATGGAAAAAAAAGAAAAAGAATTCGAATCAAAAGTTTTTATTTATGAAAAGCAAGGTGTTAAGTTAATAATTGAAGGTTCATTACAAATTAAATCAATTGAAATAGATGAAGCTCTAGTTGATCCAGATGATAAAGAAACTTTACAAGATATGATTATTATTACAGTTAATGAAGCAACCAAAGACATTTTAGAACAGAAAAAACGTATTGGTGATTCTATTACAAAAGGAATGTTCTAGTGCTTCCTGAAGAATTTGATAATTTAGTTGATTTTTTAACAACATTACCCAGGAATTTCAAAAAAACAAGCAACTAAAATTATTAATTTACTATTAGATAAAAATAATAATGAAATTGAAGAGAAAATTAACTTTTTTTTAAGTACCTTAAAAAAAATTAAAAAATGTTCTATATGTAACTATTATGCAAATGAAGAAAATTGCAAAATATGTAATTCGCATTCTCGAGAAAAGAAATTGATGATAGTTGAAAATATTGCTCAAATTCAAAAATATGAAGAATGGAAAATTTTTAATGGAAAATATTATAAAATTCCACAATTGTTTACTAAAAAATTTGAAAGAATTAATAGCAATTTAGATTTTTCTTTTTTGATCGAATATATTGAAAATTTTGATGAAATTATTTTAGCATTAAGTCCAACACCAGAAGGAATAATGAGTGCTAATTTTATTTTTGATACAATTAAAAAAGAAAAACCTAAAACAAATATTTCTAAATTAGCAATTGGTGTACCAATTGGTTCGCACTTGGATTATATGGATCAACTTACAATGTCATATGCTATTAAAAATAGAAAGGACATTAAATAATGTTTGTTACATTTGAAGGCATTGATGGAAGTGGGAAATCTACTTGTATTAACAAAATAAAAGAATATATTAATAATAAATACGATGCTAATAATTTTGTATTTACAAGAGAGCCAGGAGGTTTTGATTTAAAAGAATGTGAGCAAATTAGAAATATTCTTTTAGATAAAAATAATATTATTGATTCTATGACAGAAATGCTTTTATATTTAGCGTCAAGAAAAATGCATGTAGAACGTTTGATAAAACCTGCATTAGAAAATAAGAAAATTGTTTTTTGTGATCGTTTTTATGATTCTTCTATTGCATATCAAGGTAACGGAAGAAGTTTAGGAATGCAAAAAGTAGAAAACATGAATTTAGAAGCACTCAATAATTTCAAACCTGATTTTACTTTTTATTTCAAAATAAATTTAGAAACATCTATCAATAGAATGAAATCAAATAATAGAAATTTTGATCGTCTTGAAAATGAAGATAAAATATTTTTTCAAAAAGTTATAGAAGGTTATGATTATTTGTCTAAAAAAGAGAAAAGATTTATTGTTATTGATGCAAATCAATCAATTGACCAAGTATTTGATGATGTTATAAACGAATTAGAAAAAAACGTTTTTTCTATGTTAAAATAGAAGAGCAATTTAAAGTTGCAGAAAGTAGAAATTTTTCTCACCCGATTGTTTTTTATACTTTGGGTTTTAGCTACAGCAATAAATACACTTATACATTGTAGTTTTTAATTAAGAAATAAAAATATACTTTCTTTTGGAATTAAACATTTGCTTTAAAAGGAGAAATTTATTCAATTAAATCAAAATCAAAATATTAACAGAAGAAAAAAACCTGCTAGTGAACATTTAGTAAATGAAAACATTCCTCATCCAAAATTGTTTGTAATTGGACCTGAAGGTGAGCAAATTGGTGTTTTGACAAGAACCGCAGCCTTAGAAAAAGCTGCTGAAATGAAAATGGATTTAGTTTTAATTTCAATTAATCCAAAGCCAATAGCAAAAATTCTTGATTATGGTAAATTTAAATATTTAAGAAGTAAGAAGAAAAAAGAAGAAAAAGCAAAACAATCAAGAACTGAAAATCGTCAAATTAGGTTAACTCCTTTTATTGGAGATAATGACATTAAAGTCAAAGCGAAAAAAGCAAGAGAGTTTCTTTTAGATGGTGATTTTGTAAAAGTGTCTTTAAAGTTTAAAGGACGTGAAATTCAAAGACCAGAGTTTGGTCATGAAACTTTAATGAAATTTTATAAGGAAGTTGAGGATATTTCTTCTATTGCAAAAGAACCAACTTTAAATGGCAAGTTCCTTGATATGTTTTTACAACAAGATAAGAAAAAAATTCTTCAATATAACAAACAAAAAAAAGATAAAGGAGAATAAATATGCCAAAAATGAAAACAAAAAGCGCTTTAAGAAAAAGAATTAAAGTTACTGGAACTGGTAAAGTAAAAAGATCGCAAGCTTACAGATCACATTTAGCTCAAAATAAAACTACAAAACAAAAAAGACAATCAAGAAAATCAGAATTAATGCATCCATCTGATTTAAAAAGATTTAAAGGAATGTTTTAAAGTCTAGGAGTATGTTATGAGAGTAAAAGGTGGAATAGTAACTCGTCAAAGAAGAAAAAAATGATTAAAACTTGCTAAAGGATATTGAGGTCATAAATCTATTGGTTTTAAAGTTGCTAAGCAACAAGTTGTTAAATCTTGAACTTATGCTTTTAGAGATAGAAAACAAGTAAAGAGAAATTTTAGAAAATTATGAATAGCTCGTATTAATGCAGCAGTAAGACAAGAAGGAATGTCTTATTCAAGATTTGTTAATGGATTAAAAAAAGCTAATATCGAAATTAATCGTAAAATGCTTTCAGAATTAGCAATTCATAATTTAGATATTTTTAAAAAAATTGTTGCTGAAGCTAAAAAGAATATTTAATATTTGTAGTTAAAGATTGAAAAATATTAAGTTAAATAAAAAATAAAGGCAATGGTTGCTTTTATTTTTTTTGATTATTTATTAATACTTAATAAAATGTTAAAATAAAGAAGAATGAATAGTAATGACATATTAAAAATTGAGAATCTTTATATGAAATATAAAAAGAAAGATAAAAATTATGTTTTAGAAGATCTTAATTTTTCTATTAAAAAAGGTAGTTTTCATGCTTTTATTGGTGAAAATGGTGCAGGTAAATCAACAACAATAAAAATAATTGCTGGATTAAATAATGATTATGATGGTAATGTTATTATTAATGGTTTAAACGTAAAAGAAAATATAGAAGCCAGAAAATCATTTAGTTATGTTCCTGATAAAATAGTTTTCCCGGGCGGAATCAATACTTGAGAATACATATATAATACAGCATTACTGGTCAGAAATGATAAGGAAGGTTTAAAAGTTGAACTAAACAATTTGTTAAAAAAATTTGAAATTGAAGAAATAGTAAATAGAAACCCTAATAAATTATCATCTGGTCAAATAAAGAAAGTTTTATTAATTTTAGCTGTTTTGGAAAAATCAAAATTTATTATTCTTGATGAACCGGCATCTTTTTTAGATCCTACATCAAGATTTTTTTTATTTTCTGAGTTAGAAAGAATGAATAAAGAAGGAATAACTATCATGATTTCTTCCCATATTCTAGAAGAAATAAAAAAATATGTTGATTCTGTAACATTTATCAAAAAAGGAAAAATTATTTGATCAGGTAAAGTAAAAGGTCAAGAATTGATTAAAAAATATAACGAACATATTTTAGGTGATAGATAATGAAAAATATTATTAACAGAATGATGAGCGATAAAAAACCTATATATAAAAATTTGGTTTTTTGTTTTTATCTTTTAAAAAGAAGCATTTCTTTTTGAGTAACATTTTCATTTTATATTTTTTCGTTACCTATATCAATTATTGTTTTTTCTTCAATTAATAAAATTAACATATTAAATTATTCGTTCTTAATAATAATCATTAATATTACATTTATGGTTACTTTTTTATTCATGTCTATATTAAAACTTTTTACCGAACCCAAATATTCTAGTGTCGATATTTTTTTGGTTTCTAAGCCATTTAAAAAATTTCATATTTTTTGTTCGAGATTTTTAATTATTTTTTTATTCGTAACAGTTGCAAGTTTTATTCAATTTATTATTACAACAATTTTAATTTTTTCTTTAAATTTAAATATTAATTGAGTTACTTTTTATTTTATTTCTTTAGTTTTTATTAATCCTTTTTTCTCTATTTTTGTAATATCATTGTTCATTTTATTTTCTATAGTTTTTAAAAGAATTTGATTTGCTTTAATTTCTCTACTTATGATATTTTCAATATCTGCTTTACCCATTTTTACAAGAAGTTTTAATAATACAAAAGAAATAATTCAATATAATACATCCTCTTATAATTCGTTTGAAAAATTAACATATTTTAATGAAAATAATGAAATAAAATCATATATTGTTTTAAAAATAAACTACAATTCAAATGAATCAAAAAATAAAAATATATTTAAAGAAATAAACAAGGATAATGTTTATGATTACTTTATTCCTGGTGAATGAATTGGCTCTTTATATTCATCATTGGAAAAAAATTTATTTTCAATTTCAAGTGATGATTATAATATAAATCATAATTTTTCTTTAGTTAAAAATAGTTTCACTAACTCAAATGTTATAAATATTAATACTAATAATTTATTGGTTTTAAGGCCTAATGATATTAATCCTTTTGATTTACAGAACAATTACTATGAAGATTTGATTATTAATAAAATTAAATCTATAAATTATATTAATTTAAAAGATGATCTTTTAGTTAAATCTATCTTAGATAAGATTAGTCAAAATGAAAATTGAAATATATTAAATTTAAATCAAAAAGAAATTAATACTTTAAAATCTTTAATCGGAATTTTTGAAGAACAGAACGAGTTATATTATTATTGAAAATATTATGAAATATTAAAATTAAAAACTCCTAATTTAGAAACAAAAATTAGATCTCAATTTAATGAAAATTTATGAAATTTAATGTTTTTTATTTGAACTTCTGAAATAACAAGAGATAATGTTGAAATTATTAAATATTTTGGAGATATAAATAAAATATACCCTTCTGCTCTAACAATAAATTACAATGAACCTATTAATAAAAATGAATTAAATTTTATTAAAAATAAATTAATAAAATTCAATGATGATAAACCTTTTTATTTAGATTCGAATAATTCATATATTTCAACATCAATAGATCAATTACAAAAATTATCATCAAAAATTATTGACAAAATGTCTTGAATTAATTTTGTATTAGATAATACTTTAACATACGAAAATACTTTAAATTTTTTAGCAAAATTGAAAGAAATATTCCCAAACATTTATCAATTTAAATTAAATAATAATTATTTTAATCCTTACCAATATTCATTATATTTAACGAAATACAGTAATACATATTTAAATCATTCTAATATTTTGATAACAACTATAATATTTGTGGTAATTGGTGTTGGCTGATTGTCATGACATAAATTTAACAAAATGAATTATAAAAATATCGAAATGTAAAAGGAGTTAATTATGGCTAAAAAACAAATTAAAAAAGGATTCATTACTGCACTATCAATACTTGGTATTGGAACTGTATCTATTGCAACAGTATCATATATATCTTTTTCTCAAGTTAATAATGTTTTAAAAAGAATTTATGTTTTTGATAATGAAACTTTTAATAATTTTGAAGATTTATCAAAACGTATGCAATCTAAATACTTAACCAGTAGTTTTTCTACAACAGATAGAAATAAATGATCTATAAAAGATGGTAAAAATATTCTATATTTTAATGATTCAAAAACACTAAGAGAATTTTTAGAAACAAAAATAGCAAATTCTGTCGCTTATTCTTCTTACAATTTAAGTAATTCAAAATATATTGGTGAAAATGGAGAGCTTACATCACAAGCATTTTCTAAATTACATTTTAATAATGGTGAAATAATCAATAAAGCAACAATATATAAAGGTAAAGATAATTCAATACATAAAACAATTGAAGATGCTAAAAATAGTTATTTATCAGTGCATGATGCTTATTATTTTAATGAAATGTTTTTTAGAAATAAAGAACAACTACAACTATATTTAGAAAATGAATTTTATGGTCAAGATCCTAATAATCCTGGTTATCAAACTTTAGAAAAAGGAATTGGAATTATTTCGTCTAATGGAAGTATTTCTAATTCAATAAATTCTAAGTATCTTTTTGCTAATGGAGATACAGATTCTGTAAATCAAGAAAAAATAATTGATGCTAAAAAAACATTTGCTTCATTTGTTAGTTCAAATTTAAATAAGTACTTAAAAATTAAAGATATAGATGGTAACTATAATTTATATGATAAAAATGATATTCAAAATTCACATAATTTAGTAAATATCTTTGATAATCCTGATTATACTAGATTATATTCAAATAGAGGATATGGTTCTTATGTAGTTGATTTGAATGAAGAAGATAAAAACACCTTATTTGGTCCTTATTATGCTTCATCAACAAAAGATATAGAACTTATGTATGACCATAAACAATGAAAGAAAATAACTAAAAATGATCCCATAATTTTAGAAGAAAAAGATACTAATCTTCTAGCTTCTTTTTTGAGTAACATTTTAATGCCAGAGGAAGAAAAGTCATTTGATGATTTACCAATTAATATTAGAAGTATCAATAATGTTCTTGAAAGATATTTTAATGAACTTAAAAATTTTAACTCTTCACTTTTTGAAGAATATAAAAACATGTATAGAGTACTCCAATCAGGAAAAAGATTTAATTTGTTCAATGGAATAATCATTTCACACAAATGATTAATTAATAGATTGATTTTAAATAAAGCTCCTGAAAAAATGATTAAATTAACAAAGGAAACTTTTAATACAATTGCTAAAACAATAGATAGATATGTTAATTTGATATTTGATGATACAGTTTTAGTTTCAAAAAGAATAGGAGATAAATTATCATTTGAAAAGATATTAGCTTTTAACAACAATAATCATGATCTAAATTCAACATTGAAAAGTTATATCGATCAAATATCAACAAATTGACCTCAATTTATCGTTTGTTTAAATGTGATTAATTTTGCACAAATAAATTCATTTGCAAATGGTGGTGCTATTAAATTTGATTATGAAAAGTTCAAAAGAATAATAGATTCAACTAAATCTTATAAAGAGAATGTGTTTTTAGATGAAAATAAATCAGTTTATGAATATTTATACAATTTATTTTCAAGTGATAATCCTGATGAGTTTCACGATAGAGTTAAAAATAAGATTTCATCTAGTACATATGAAAAAAATAAAGAATTTATTCTAGAATTAAGTTTTTCATTTACATACGGAGCTAAAATGGGATCAAATGTTACTAGAGCAATATACGAAAATACTCTTTATAGTTTTGAAAATAGTGATCCATTTTTAGTTTCAAAAATTAATCAAACAATTTATAAAAATTTACCATCTTCAATTGTTTTGAAAATGAATGCAATTAATGAAGAAGCTAAAAATCATCAAGATTATCCTGAGCGCCCTGAATATATAACAAAAGAAAAAATATCATTTAAAAATTTTGTATTGATTAATTTTGTTTGAAAATTATTTAAGTCAACAAAAAATATTTCTGATAGTTCCATTTTAGAAATTAATAATTTATTGGAATCATTTAGAAAAAATTTATTAAATAATGAGATGTTATCGAATGAATTAACAAATATTGTTAATCGTTTTAATGACGAAAATTTCATGAATAATTTTGCTGTTTTTAATGATACTCAATCAATAATGAAAGAAATAGATAATAATGCATATGCTTTATCTATGTACGAAAACATAATAAAAGAATTTAGTAAATGTTTTGATGGATACAAAGAATTTAGTAAATACACTGAATTAGGAATTAATGTAATAAAAACAACTTTTTCAATAATAGATGAAATAAAAGATTTGTCAAAAATCAATAAAGTTTTTAAACAAGCATTTAGTACACTTAAAATTGCTTCAGCAGCATTTATTTATGTAAATATTGCCTTAGAAGTTATGGATCTTGTAATTGATGGATTAGTTCCAAAAACTGAATACTTTTCATATATTTTTGAAAATGATGATACTAAATTTATATGAAATGGTGGAATGAAAAAAACAATGTTTTGAGGAATGTTGCCATTAGAGCAAACTACTATAAAAGACATGAAACTAAATGATCCAATAAAAGTTGTTGAACCCAACAATGAGGAACAATATTACTTTAATGGTAAAAAATATAGCGATTTAAATATTTTAAAAAGACAACAATTAGATTTAATTATAAATGGACAATATAATATAAATGATAGTATATCAACTATATATTCATTTGAAAATGCAAAATCAAATCCAGTTAGTGCAAAAACTTTTAATAATATTGGTTCATACGAAGATATTCTTTCATTGCATTCAAAATCAATTACAACTTTTGAACCACAAAATCTTATTCAATACATCTATAAAGAAATCTATTTGGAATTGAATAAACCAAAAGATGAATGAATATATCATAAAGAAAATTTTATTTTTGAAGGAAGTGGAATTACTATATCTCCAGGAGAAAATTTTGACGAAATTGTTTATCAAATATTAAGAGATATAAGAACAGTAAAAATAGCTCAAATTCCAATATTAGAAAATGGAAAACCCAAAGATTTTGCTTCAAAAGAAGAGTTTGAAATGATGAATGCATATGAATTGCCTTCATATAGTTGATCAATTGAAGGAACTAAATATAATAGTTCAAACAAAAAATATATAATATTTAATCCAAATGTTGAAGGTTTATCAGATATAAGTAATGATGTTGTTATGAAAAATATTAAATCTCAATTTTATGAACAATTTGATGTTGATTCAAAGGTTGTTTTAGAGCATGATATAAATGTTAATAATAAATTTAGTGAAATGGAAACAAATATTATTAATTACAATATTTATAAAGCAACATTACCAACGGGATATTCAAAATATTTTATTGATCATTCTAAAGCATTAAATTGATTATCATCAAATATGGAATTTACAGTTTATGAACAAGAAAATATTATTAATAATTATGAATATAAAGAGAAAATTTTCAATTCTAAAGAAGAGTTTGAAAGCTACTTAATAGCTAATATGGAGATAAAAAATGGCTAAAAGAAATATTAAAAAAATATCTTTAATAACATCAGGAATATTAACACCAATTATTATTGCTTCTGCAGTTACACCATTAGCAATAACATTTACTAATAAAAGTAACATTTCTTTAAGTAGCAAAGATTCAACATCTCAAAATTATAAATATTTATATAACAATAAATATTATGATTCAATTGATGAAATTGTTAATGAAACTCTTTATGAATCACAACCAATTAATCAAAGCATTTATTATGGTGATATAAAAGAAGCAATTTTTGATCAAGAATCAAAAAGAATTGATATTAATCAATTAAGAAAATATGATCAATCAAAAATTAGACCTGCATATATAAATTCATTTGGCGATTATGAAATAGATTTTCAAAAAGCTAAAAAATCATTTATAAATCAAGGATTAGTTAGATATTTTTATTTGGATAATAAGGGCAAAATGCATTCAACTGAATATGATGCAGTTAATGCTAATAAAGAAAATATTAAAGTTGATAAAGTTCTTTACTATGTGATTGAGGATAATGAAGGAAATAAAATTTCAATTAATCCTTTTAATAAAAAAGACATTAATAAATTTTTGGAAATCGGTGTTAAAAATGCTCTAATAGGTTATGGTCATAAAGGCTTTGGATTTGAAATTTTTAGATCAGAAGATGATAAGCAATATCAAAGAGATGATTTATCTTTATTGCTTTATGAAAATGAAAAAGATTTTGAATCAATTTTATCTGATGCAATTATGGAAGTGATTAAGACAGATAGTGATGTCAAAGAAGAAATATTTAATGGTTTAAAGTTCAATTTTAAAATATCTTTAGATGGTTCACAAGAATATGCTTATCAATTTATTCTAGAAAATATAAATAAAAATAAAAAAGAAGATGATACATCATCTCCTAATATAAAAATTGGAGGAGATAATAAAAAATCGCTTATTTTTGAAAATATAAGTTTACAAGATGTTGCTTTGATTAATGGTTTCACAAGTAGAAAACTTTTTGAAAACAAAGATGAAAATATTTCGAAATGAGAATCTAGAATTTGAACCACAAGACATATGCTTAATTGAGTTGCTCAAGAAGCAGAGATTAAATTAGAACTATCAAATAATTCGAAATATAAAATTACACTAGATTATCATGGTAAAAATGCTGGATGAGCTCCTGGTGATGATATAACAATTTTTGGTGATGGAGAAGGAGGTAGTGTTTATTTTAAATTAGAATTGCAAAATGATTCAACATTCAAATTGAATTTTAAAAATATTTTAGATATTATTAAAAAAAATAAAATAACCATCATCAATAAAATTAAAAAGAAAATAGTAAACAAATACAATGAAAAGTTTAATAATAATTCAATATTTTCTTCTATTGATGAATTTTTAGAAATTGTTTTAGATGAAGAATTATTAAAGATAGAAATAAATGATAATAATGACACAATATATACAAACAATCTAAAAAATATTGTTAAATATGTTTTTTCTAACTTTTTAGGCACAAGAAAAAGGGAACCTAATAAGAACAACAATGATATTGTTCCTTATGAAACTAATATTGATAAATTATTATGTGACATGCCAAACGATAAAAACAATAATTTTTCTTTTAATATTCAAAACAAAATAAATGAATATATAATAAATGATAATAACAATTTAGTTTTAGCTTATAACAATTATCCAATTTTTAAATTTTCTTTATTAAATGATAACTTAAAATTTGATAGCGATAATTATATAGTTCAATCTCTTTTTGATTTTGAAAATATAATTGACAAAGGAATATTAAATAACTTTATAACAAACATTTCAAATCATATTGACAATACTAATTTATTTGATACAGATAAAAATATCGTTAAAATTAATGAAAATACAAATAAATTTATTATTCCATCAGATATCAAAGAATATAAACCAATTTTAAGAGATGATAATTTAAAACAACCAAGACAATATCAAAATGGAATTTGATATGCAATGGATGCTTATAATGAGAATTTAGAAAATTATATTAACAAGAATAATATTACTAATATTCAAGGTTCATTAATCGCCAAGCATCTTGTTGATCCTAATAATTTTTTAGTTTTAAGACCTAATGTTGAAAATTCAAAAAATAGTAATGGTCAATTTGAACAAATGTATTATGCAAATTATTTAGGACTAGAAAATAGTTTTAATGAATCAATTGATGATATAAAAAACAAATTGATTTTTAATAAAAATGATTTAGATACAGCAAAAAATAGAGCAAATAACATTAAACCATCAAAAATTGTAATTTTATATAACATTGCTGGAGAAGTAATGAATCCAGGAGTTAAGTTGGATGATGATTTTGTCTTATCAACAACTTCTGATGCAATTTATGATTTAGAAAATAACATTTTAGATAATGTTTTAAGAACGCTAATTATTGAAAAAGCACAAGATTATTTTTATTATGAAAATGATGATGGCACATTTACATTAATTAAAAATGAAACTAATTTTGTATTTGATCTAACATGAGAAAATAAACATTATTATTTTGCAACATTTAAAGACGCAACTAATTATTTATATGAAATTATTAAAAATAAAGCAATCAAGGTAGGGATTTAAAGATGAAAAAAAATAGTAGTTTAAAAATTTTGAGTATTGTAGGAACTTCAATAATTCCATTTGCAATTACTCCACTAATTGTTTCTTGTTCTAAAAAAGGAGAAGATTTATCAAATGTAAAAATGTATGATAAAAATTATCGAATATTATTTAATGGTGCAGGAGAAATTTTAGATTATGATGGTAATGCAACAGAATTAGAGATTCCTGAATATTTAGAAAATAATAGTGTTACATCAAGTCCTTATTATGGAAAAAGAATTAAAGTAAAATACGTTGGTGATAGTGCATTTAAATGATCCGATCAAGAAGATAGTGGAAGACCAAAATTACAAAAAGTAACATTACCAAATTCAATAATTTGCATTTATGATGAAGCTTTTCGGAATAATGAATTAACATCAATAGAAATTCCAGATTCTGTTACTGAAATTAAATCGAATGCCTTTAATTCTAATAAATTAAATTATGTGAAATTATCTAATTCTTTAATCGAAATTTATCCTTATGCTTTTTATAATAATCTACTTCTTACTCAAATAGTTATTCCAAATTCAGTAACAAAAATATCAGTTGGAGCTTTTGAAAACACTAGTATTAAAAATGTAACATTACCATCTACTTGTGAATATTCTTCTTTTTCTTTCCCTGAAAGTTGTGTGGTGGAAGGTGGTAAAAAAGAAACTTAATAATATTCAAACATTATTATTTTGCAACATTTAAAGACGCAACTAATTATTTATATGAAATTATTAAAAATAAAGCAATCAAGGTAGGGATTTAAAGATGAAAAAAAATAGTAGTTTAAAAATTTTGAGTATTGTAGGAACTTCAATAATTCCATTTGCAATTACTCCACTAATTGTTTCTTGTTCTAAAAAAGGAGAAGATTTATCAAATGTAAAAATGTATGATAAAAATTATCGAATATTATTTAATGGTGCAGGAGAAATTTTAGATTATGATGGTAATGCAACAGAATTAGAAATTCCTGAATATTTAGAAAATAATAGTGTTACTTCAAGTCCTTATTATGGAAAAAAATTAAGGTAAAATGCATTGGTAATAGTGCATTTAAATGATCTAAGCAAGAAGATAATGGGAGACCAAAGTTACAAAAAGTAACATTACCAAATTCAATAAATTATATAGATACTTATGCTTTTTCAAATAATGAATTGACTCAAATCACCATCCCTAACTCAGTAAAAGTTTTATCTGGATTTGACAATAATAAATTAACAAATATTGATATTCCTGATTCGGTAACAAGAATAGAAACAGATGCTTTTAGTTACAACAATCAACTGACTCAAATCACCATCCCTAAATCAGTAACTTATATAGGTTTTTCGGCTTTTTCTTTTACCTCTCTAACCCAAATCACCATCCCTAACTCAGTAACTGAAATAAATTCAGAAGCTTTTTTTAATACCAAATTAACTAAAGTTACTATCCCAGATTCAATAACTTCTATAGGTAGTTCTGTCTTTGCCGGATCTTCTCTAACCCAAATCACCATCCCTGATTCGGTAATTTATATAGCAGAACGAGCTTTTGCTGATACCGAATTAACTGAAGTTAAATTACCACCAAATTGTAAATACAAATCTAATGCTTTTCCTGAAAATTGCACTGTAAATGGTGGAATTAAAATTAATTAAATGCAACTTAAAAAATATTAAAATGAAATTTAATATACAAAAGGAGTTTTATAATGAAACCAACTACATTTAAAGAATTATTAAAGAACAATAAACATAATTATATTTTAATGTGAATATTATCAATTCCTGTTTTGATTTGTTCAATAGTTATGATAGTTCTTTTTCCTTCTGGACTTTTTGTTAGTGATTTTAGTGGCTTTAGTGACTGATTTGTTATTACTAATTGATTTATTGCAATTTATACAGGATTTGTTTTTATAATAAACATTGTTGCTCTTGTTTTCCTATTTAAAAATAAACAAAAAGTTTATCGAATAGTTTTTTATTTATATTTTTTATTTCAATTTATATTAACTTTCTTGATTTTATTATCTAGTTACATTATTCCTAGTTCTTTTTATTCATTTATAGGAGAATCAAATCAAGGAGAAAATGTTCCTTGAATTGGGTGAATAGTATTTGCAATGATTCTATCTGCAATAACTTTAGTATTGGCACTATTTTTTCCTATTATTATCAATATTATTTTTCTAACTAAATCATCAAACCAAAATCAGGATATTTTAGAAGAATATCAAGAATTATATAAACAAGCTCAAAGAATTAAAATTAATGCAATTGTTTCATTTTTTATTTGGATCACAATTATTGGAGCAATTGTTTATTTGATATTAAACTTTATTGGAAATATTAAAGTGTTAGCTTATGATTGAAAAGACAAAGAATTAAATGATAAGAAAATATTATGAGGTATTCTTTCATTACTTTTAATTCAAGGAATTGGATTGCTTGTTTTTTCAATAAAAGTGACTAATAAGTACCAAGAATTATCAAGCTTAAGTAATATGGATGAAAAAATACAATCTAATTCTAATGATTCAAAATAAATTTCAAAATTTCTTTTATATGTACAGAAATAAGAATTATTCAATAATAAATACTTTTCTGTAACTCTTCTTAACACTAAAAAACAAAAAAATATTTTATGATACACTAGGTTAAGTTGTTATAATTAATATCACAAAAATGTATTGAGCAAAATGAAAGGAAAAAAATGCCTACAATTAACCAGTTAGTTAATCAAAGTAGACAAGATAAAATTCGTAAACAAAATGCACCCGCTTTATCTGTTCACTTTAATTCACTACATAAAAAATATACAAGTAAACCATCACCTTTTAAAAGAGGGGTATGTACAAGGGTTGCCACTATGACACCTAAAAAACCTAACTCTGCTTTACGTAAATATGCAAGGGTTAAATTATCAAATGGAATGGAAGTAACAGCTTATATTCCTGGAGAAGGTCATAATTTACAAGAACACTCTGTTGTTTTAATTAGAGGAGGTAGAGTAAAAGATCTTCCTGGGGTTAGATATACAATAGTTCGTGGAACACAAGATTTAGCTGGTGTTAATAATAGAAAACAAGCTAGATCAAGATATGGTGCCAAAAAACCTAAAAAAGCTTAATTAAATACAAGGAGTAGTTTATGTCAAGAAAAAGAAAAGCCCCTATAAGAGAAGTTTTATCTGATCCAATTTTTAATTCAAAAATTGTAACCAAGTTAATTAATACAATTATGCTTGATGGTAAAAAATCAACAGCAGAAAGAATTTTATATTCTGCTTTTGATCTTGTAAAAGAAAAAACAGGCGAAGATCCCTTAGTTGTTTTTCAAAAAGCAGTTGAAAATGTTACTCCATTACTTGAAGTAAGAACAAGAAGAATTGGTGGAACAAACTATCAAGTTCCTTCAGAAGTTTCAGCTAGAAGAAAACAAACACTTGCTTTAAGATGAATAATTAACTATGCAAGAATTAGAACTGAAAAAACAATGGATGTTAAATTAGCTAATGAAATAATTGATGCTTCAAAAGGAACAGGTGGAGCTGTTAAGAAAAAAGAAGACACACATAAAATGGCAGAAGCAAATAAAGCATTTGCTCACTTTAGATGATAGGTTGTGGTTATTATGGCGAGAAAATATAAGTTAGAAGATTATCGTAACATTGGAATTATGGCTCATATTGATGCTGGAAAAACAACAACAACTGAGCGAATTTTGTTGCACACAAAAAAGATTCATAAAATTGGAGAAACACATGATGGTGGATCTCAAATGGATTTCATGGCTCAAGAAAAAGAAAGAGGAATAACAATTACTTCAGCTGCTACTTCAGCTTTTTGAAAAGGTAAAAGAATTAATATTATTGATACTCCAGGTCACGTTGATTTTACAGTTGAAGTTGAACGTTCATTAAGAGTTTTAGATGGTGCAGTTGCAGTTTTAGATGCTCAATCAGGAGTTGAACCGCAAACAGAAACAGTTTGAAGACAAGCAACAAATTATCGTGTACCAAGAATTGTTTTTGTTAACAAAATGGATAAAGCAGGTGCTGATTTTGAAAAAGCAGTTATTTCAGTTAGAAAATTATTAGGTGGTAATTGTGTTCCAATCCAATGAAACATTGGGTCAGAAAATCATTATACAGGACATATTGATTTAGTAGAAATGACAGCATGAGAATTTGATGGACAACCAGAAGAAAATGGAAAAGAAATTCCTATTCCTGCTCATTTAGAAGAATTAGCAAAAGCTAAAAGACATGAATTAATCGAAGCAGTTGCTGATTTTGATGAAGAATTAATGGAACAAATTTTAGAAGGAAACATGGATATCCCTGCTGATCGTTTGAAAAAAGCGATTAGAAAAGCTACATTAACTTCTGAATTTTTCCCAGCAGTTTGTGGAACAGCTTTTAAAAATAAAGGTGTTAAAGCAATGATTGATGCAGTTGTTGATTACTTGCCTTCGCCAATTGATGTTCCACCTATTCCTGCGCATTTAGATGATAAAACATTTGAAGTTCCTTCAACAGATGATCATGATTTTGCAGCTTTAGCTTTTAAAATTATGAACGATCCATTTGTTGGTTCTTTAACATTTTTTAGGGTTTATGCTGGTGTTTTAGAAAAAGGTTCTTATGTTTATAACTCAACAAAAGGTGAAAAAGAAAGAATAGGGCGTATTCTTGAAATGCATGCAAATCAAAGGGAAGAAATCGATGAAGTTAGAGCAGGTGATATTGCAGCTGCTGTTGGATTAAAAGCAACAACAACAGGTGATACTTTAGTTGGAGAAAAATCACCTAAATTTGTTCTTGAAAAAATGCAATTTCCAGAACCAGTTATTTCTCAAGCTTTAGAACCAGCTTCAAAAGCAGCAACAGAAAAACTTTCTTTAGGATTACAAAAATTAGCAGCTGAAGATCCTACATTTAGAACATATACTGACGAAGAAACTGGGCAAACAATTATTTCTGGAATGGGTGAATTACACTTAGAAATTATTGTAGATCGTTTAAAAAGAGAATTTGGTGTTGATGCAACTGTTGGAGCACCTCAAGTTGCTTATCGTGAAACAATTACTAAAACAGCTGATATTGAAGGAAAACACATTAAACAATCAGGTGGTAAAGGTCAGTATGGTCATGTTTGAATTAAATTTGAACCAAATAAAGACCAAGGATTTGAATTTATTGACAAAATTGTTGGTGGAAAAATTCCAAAAGAATATATCAAATCAATTCAAAAAGGTTTAGAAGAAAAAATGCAAATGGGTGTTTTAGCTGGTTACCCTGTTATTGATATTAAAGCGACATTATTCGATGGATCATATCATGATGTCGATTCATCTGAATTAGCGTATAAAATAGCTGCTTCTAAAGCACTTACAGCTGGTAAAGAACAATTAGGATTTGCATTATTAGAACCAATTATGGACGTTTCTGTTATTGTTCCTGAAGAATATTTTGGAGATATTATGGGAGATATTTCTAGACGTAGAGGACAAATCAAAACAAATGAAACTAGAAAAGATGGTGCATCTGTTATCAAAGCGGATATCCCACTTTCAGAAATGTTTGGTTATTCAACAGATTTAAGAACAATGACTTCAGGTCGTGGTACATATCAAATGCAATTTGATCATTATGAAAAAGCTCCAAAAAATATTGCTGATGAAATTGTTAAAAAAAGAAATATCAAAGAATAGTAAATTATAAATTTAAAGTACTTATTTGTGCTTTTTTATTAAAATTCAATAAGTAAACTTATAATAAATCATATATGTTAAGAATAATTGCAGGTAAATTTAGATCAAGAGTTTTAGAACAACCTCCATTAGAAATCACAAGACCAACATTAGATCGAGTAAGAGAATCATTATTCAATATTATTCAAAATGAAATCGAAGGTTCTATTGTTCTAGATTGTTTTGCAGGATCAGGCGCTTTTTGTTTAGAAGCTATTTCAAGAGGAGCAATGAAAGCAATTGCCATAGAAAAATCAAAAATAGCTTTTGATGTTATTCAAAGAAATAAAGAAAAATTAATAGCAAATAATTTGGACATAATTAATAAAGATTCGATGACTTACTTAGAAGAGAGCAAAAATATAAAATTTGACTTTATTTATCTAGATCCTCCATATAAATTAGATATATTATTTCAAGCTATGGAACTAATATTTAAAAATCAATTATTAAAAAAATATGGGCAAATTATTATAGAAACAAATTATGATAAAAAAGTAATTACACCAAAAGGCTTAATGATTCAAAAAGAAAAAATTTATGGAAAAACTAAATTAGTTTTTGTGAGTCTAATTAATTAATTTTTGATTTTCTTATAACAATTTATAGGATTATTGCGCGTCTATTCAAACAACATTGAAAAGTTTAGAAAAATAGATTCAAAATTTAGCAAAATTATTGATTCTAGTTTTAAAAATGTTTATTCTAGATTAGATGTTCTTGAAAAAGATTTAAATATTTTAAAAGAAGATGTGAACCAAATCAAATCTCTACAAACTATTCAAGAATGATAGTATTATTTTGAAAATTAAATAAATATCAGACAACTCTAAGGTGTTTTTGAGTTTAAAAAATGGAATATCTTTATAGTTTTTTTTATATCTTTTATAATGTATTAACTAGGAGTTGCAAAATGGACAAAAGTATTAAAGAAATTATTAATTCATATCAAGATCAAAAAGAAATTGAATTAAAAGGTTGAATTACTTCAAATCGAGGTAATAACAAAATAAGATTCATCAGTTTAAATGATGGTTCAACCATTTTAAATATTCAAATTGTTTTTAATCAAGAAAAATTTGATTTAGAAGAGATTGAAAAATGAAAAATAGGTTCTGCTTTAAATATTAGAGGAATATTTAAGTTAACTCCAAATGCTAAACAATCATGTGAAATTGAAGCTATTGAGGCAAACAATATTTCTCCTACTGATGATTCTTTCCCAATTCAAAAACAAGAAATTAATTTAGAAACTTTAAGAGAAATTCCTCACATTAGACATCGAACAAATATCTTTAGGGCAATTATGCTAATTCGTTCAACATTGGCTAAAGAAATTCACAATTTTTTTGATTCTGAAGGGTTTATGTATCTTCATACACCTATCATAACCTCTAATGATGGTGAGGGCGCAGGCGAAGGATTTATTGTAGATGATGAAAATAAAGAACTTTTTTTCTCTAAAAAAGCAACTTTAGCAGTTACGGGACAACTACATGGTGAATCATATGCAACAGGTTTTACTAAAATTTATACTTTTGGTCCAACATTTAGAGCAGAAAAATCAAATACCAAAAGACATGCTGCTGAATTTTGAATGATAGAACCTGAAGTTGCTTTTTATGAACTTAACGATATTATTCACTTATCTGATCGCATGCTTAAATATGTTATTAAAAAAACATTAGAAAAACATCCAGAAGAATTTAAATTTTTAGATGAAAGACAAGAAGGAAGATTAATAAAAAATTTAGAAACATTTTTAAACAAAAAATTGCAAATTCTTGAATATTCTCAAGCAATTGAGATGTTAAAAAAAGTAAAAGAAAAATTTGTTGAAAAAAATATTGAATATGGTTTAGATTTAGCAACTGAACATGAAAAATATTTAGCTGACGAAGTATTCCAAGGACCAGTAGCAATAATTAATTATCCAAAAGAATTTAAAGCATTTTATATGTATTTAAATAATGATGGTAAATCAGTTGCTGCATTTGATTTATTGGTTCCTGGTGTTGGTGAATTAATTGGTGGTTCTCAACGTGAAGTGGATATTGAAAAACTAAAATCAAGAATGAGTTATTATAATATTTCAATTGAAGAAATGCAATGATATTTAGATTTAAGAAGATTTGGAGATGCAGGTTCATCGGGATTTGGATTAGGATTTGAAAGACTAGTAATGTATGTAACAGGAATAGATAATATACGAGATTCAATTCCTTATCCAAGAACCTTTGGAAATTTAAAGATGTAGTTTTAATTACCATAAAATTATTTGATTATGAAAGATGCATTTAGTAAGTTCTGTGAACAAATTAACTTTACAATAACACCAAATTTAGAAGGTTCTTTAATAAATAATGTTAGTTTGATAGAAAAAGATAAAGAAACATTTACTGAATTTAATGTTACATTTTTTTCGATACCATCAAAAGAGCAGTTGATTTATTTTTTAAATAAATCTTTAATATTTTTTCAGCCTTCAAAAACACAATTTATTATTTCTTTTGCTAATAAAAACTATTCATTACAAAGAATTTTTGATTTATTTGATGTGGGTTTTTCTTTCTTATTCAATAAAGACATAAATAATTATTTAAATATTAATAATTTTAGTTTTGATATAAATTCTAATAATGTAGTTATTAATTTTGATACTTTTTTTCAATATAATGAATTCAAAAATTTAATCGATATTAATCAAATAATTTCATTCTTTAATATAAATGATTTAAAAATTTCTATTATTAATAATAGTGAAATTTTATTTGATCAAGCAATTGAAAAACAAAATAATGTTAATCAAGAAGAATTAAAAAAAATGCTAGAACAAAAAAAAGAAGTAAAAAATATTAGTAATACTAATAAAAATTACAATTCGTTTAACAGAAAAGATAGAAAATTTTTTAAAATTTCAACCGAAGAATTTTATTTGACCCATGAACAATTTGTTTTAATTGAAGGAAAAGTTTTTAACATTGAAAAAATAATTACAAAAACAAATTTAAAAATTGTCTCAATTTTTATAACGGATCAAAAAGAAGCAATTGTTGCTAAATATTTTGTTCGTGAAAATGAAGAAGACAAATTTGATTGAATTAAAAACGATATATATATTTCTGTTTTGGGCGAAAAAAAACAAGAATATAATTCTTCTTCATTTTTTTTACAAATACTTCAAGTTGATGAAATTAAAAATCCTTTAACTACAAAAGATGAAGCTAAAGAAAAAAGGGTTGAATTTTCAGCGCGTACTTCAATGTCAGCTATGGACGGTTTTATAAGTGCTACTAATATGCTTAAATATGCAAAAGAAATGGGACATGAAGCTATTGGAATAGTTGATTTTCAAAATATTCAAGCTTTTCCAGAAATTTTCAATAATGCTAAGAAAATTGGTATAAAACCAATTTATGGATCAACATTTAGTGTTATTTCTAAAGAACACAATTTAATTTGAAATACAAAAAAAGATAAAGAAATTAGAAAAGAAAGATATGTAGTTTTTGATCTTGAAACAACATCATTAAATCCAAGAACTGGAGAAATTATTGAATTTGGAGCTATCATTGTTGAAAATGATATTGCAATTAAAACGTTTCAGTTTTTTGTTAAACCTTCAAAACCAATTTCTAAATTTACCACTGAACTTACAGGTATTAGTCAAAAAATGTTAGATGAGCAATCTAAATTTGATAACCAAAAAGATGCTATTTTAGAAATATTAAAAATTTTTGATAAATCAACAATTGTTGCTCACAATGCTTTGTTTGACATTGGTTATATTAAAGAAAAAATGCGACAGTATAATTTAGGCAGATTAGAAAATCAAATTATTGATACTTTAAATGTTGCAAAATTTTTACTTCCATATTCTCACTCTTATAGATTAGAAATAGTTTCTAGAAAAATGAATATTTTTTATGATCCTTCAGTTGCTCATAGAGCTGATTATGATGCAAAAGTATTACAACAAACTTGAACAAATATGATTAACTTACTAGAAACTAAAAACGTTAAGACATTCAATGATATTGAAAAAATAGATGCAAAATGATTGAATGATAAAAAACATGGATATGATTTAGCAATTTATGCTAAAAATCAAAAAGGTTTAAAAAAATTGTTTGAATTAGTTTCTCGATCACTAACTACAAATTTTTATAACGGACCAAAATTATTTGAAGAAGATTTGATGAGTGAAAATTTAGAAGATTTATTAATTGGTCCTGCTTCAATTAGTTCACGATTGATAGAATTAGTTCAAACAGGAACAACAAAAGAATTAGAAAAAGAAATTGATAAATGAGATTTTATAGGAATTCCTTCACCTCATTTATTTTCACATCTTGTTGCTCGAGAGAGTTTTACAAATGAAGAATTAAAATCGATGTTAAAAGATTTAATTCATAGAGCAAAAAATAAAAATAAGATTATTATTGCAATTGGTGATGTTCGTTACTTAACAGATGAAGATGTTTTGGCTCATGCAATATATATCAATACTAAAGGATTAGAAGGAAGAAGACATTCACTTTTTAAATATAATGAAATACAACCAAAATATCCAATTCAAAAACTTTTAACTACTCAAGAAATGCTGGATCAATTTGAATTTCTAAATTCAAGTGATTTAGCATATGAAATTGTAGTAAAAAATACAAATTTTTTAAATTCAATGATTGAAGATAATTTAGAGGTTATTAAATCAAAATTATATCCACCTAAATTTGACGATTCAGAAACGAAATTAGTTGATTTAGTTTATAAAAACGCTCATAAAATTTATGGAGATAATTTACCTAAAATTGTTGAAGATAGAATCAAAAGAGAATTAGAACCAATAAATAAATATGGTTTTAGTGTCGTTTATTGAATTAGTCAAAAATTAGTTGCTAAATCTATGAATGATGGTTACTTAGTTGGTTCTCGTGGTTCTGTTGGTTCTTCAATTGTGGCCACTTTAAGCGGAATAACCGAAGTTAATCCTTTAATTCCTCATTATATCTGTGAACAATGTAAATATGTTGAGTTTGTTGATAATGCAAAAACAACTTCTGGTTTTGATTTACCATCAAAAAATTGTCCTCAATGCAATATTAAATTAAAGCAAAATGGCCAAACCATACCTTTTGAAACATTTCTAGGTTTTGATGGTGATAAAGTTCCTGATATTGATTTAAATTTTTCGGGTGATTATCAACCAATTATCCATCAAGAAGTAAGAAATCTTTTTGGTGAACATCACACATTTAGAGCCGGAACTATATCAACAGTTGCAACAAAAACAGCTTTTGGTTTCGTTAAAAAATATTTTGAAGAAAATAATTTAAATAGATCAAATCATTTTGTAAGTTATTTAGCAAAAAAAATTGAAGGTTCTAAAAGAACAACAGGACAACATCCCGGTGGAATTATCATTATTCCTAAAGAATTTGATGTTGAAGACTTTACTTCAGTAAATTATCCTGCAAATGATGTTTCTAGTTCTTGACAAACAACACACTTTGATTTCCATGCAATTCATGATAATGTTTTAAAACTTGATTTACTTGGACACGATGATCCTACTGCTATTAAACAGCTTCAGGAATTAACTAATGTTAAAATGAAAGATATTTCGTTTTCTGATGAAAAAGTAATGAAACTTTTTTCTTCAACAGAACCTTTAGGTGTAAAACCAGAAGATATAAATGATGAACAAACCGGTGTTTTAGGTATACCTGAATTTGGAACTAAGTTTGTTAGAAAAATGTTAAAAGTAGCTAAACCAACATCTTTTAATGATCTAATTAATATTTCAGGTTTATCTCATGGAACAGATGTATGGAGCGGTAATGCAGAAGAATTAGTAAAACAAGGAAAAACTTTGAACGAAGTTATTTCTTGTCGTGATGACATTATGGTTTATTTAATGAAAAAAGGAATAGAACCTTCAATCTCATTCCAAATAATGGAAAAAGTAAGAAAAGGAAAGGGATTAACCAAAGAAGATGAAGATATTCTAAAAAATAAAGGTATTGAAAAATGATATATTGATTCTCTTAACAAAATTAAATACATGTTTCCTAAAGCTCATGCAACTGCATATGTTATGATGGCATGAAGAATAGCGTGATTTAAAATTTATTATCCAATGGAGTATTATGCAACATTTTTTACAGTTAGATCAGATGTTTTTGATATTGAAAGTGCTTTAGAATCTAAAGTATATGTTGAAAGAAAATTAAAAGAATTAGAAAGAAAACAATATTCAGACGAAAAATTAAGTCAAAAAGAAGAGGAACTAATTCCAATATTTGAAATAATTAACGAAATGCTAGCTCGTGGAATTACAATTTCTAATATTGATTTATATAAATCTAAAGCAACTGAATGACAAATAGATTATGAAAACAAATCTTTAATTCCTCCTTTTATTGTTTTGGATGGGCTTGGAGAAACTGCGGCAAGATCTATTATTGAAGCTAGAAAAGAAAAGGAATTTACTTCTAAAATTGATCTCGCAAAAAGAACGCAAATTAATAAAACTGTTTTGGAAAAAATGGAAAAATTAGGAATCACTAGTAAACTTGCAAGTACAGATCAATTAAAATTATTTTAATTATTCTCAATCAGCCATAACATTTAATTTAAATCTTGCATATAATTTTTCGCCAATTCTAATTATTGAAACAATTCCATGACCTCTTGTTAATTTGATTATTCTTGACAACATTCCTTTTTTAATAATTTTGTAAGCAAATAAATCGTTTTTATTTTTGCAATATTGTAATAAGTCATTTAAATTATTGTAAATAACTTTATTTCTATTATTAATTGATTTATCGTGTGAAATAATCATTGATTGCCATTCAAGCATATTTTTCGCTATTTTCCAAGCATACTTTTTTTGTTTCAATGAATTTATTTCTATTTCAAATAACTCTTTAATTACAATATCTTTTACTTTTTCTTGATGAATTCTATTTTTTACCATCGAACCAATATTAATTGATTGATCCTTACGCCCAATATGATATCTATATAAAGGAATGTCAATATAATAAAGTTTTTTAGCTTGCGAAAACGGAATTGTTGCGTAGTGAGAATCAGAATAATAAATTCCTTCAATTTGTTTAAAATTAATATCTCTTAAAAATTGAGTTCGATAAATTATTGAATGCATCGTAATAATTGAATTTGGATAATTTAAATCTTCTGTCTTTAAAATTTTGTAAGGTTTAAAATATTTGTTTCATTTATAAGTAATTTTCTTATTATGCAAAACTTTATCAAAAACAAAATCTGTGATTACTATATCAATATCTATTTGAAAACCAACTATTATTTGAACAATTTCAATAAAACACTTAGTATCAAAAATATCATCCACATCTAAAACTTTAAAATATTTACCTTTAGCTTCTTTAATAGCGCGGTTAATAACTGATCCGTATTGACCATTTTCTTTATCAATTACTTTAATAAAGTCTTTTCTAATTTTTTCGTTTCATTTTTTCGCTCATTCTTTTGCTTTTTCTGATCCGCGATCTTTAGAACCATCATTAATAATTATGATTTCTACTAAATCCAAAATTTTTTCTTCAATAGTCATCATATTAATAATAGAATGCATTGAATTATCAATGTAATTTTCGCCATTGTACATTGGAATTATTATCGAAAAAAAAATTTTATTTTTTTCTTGCATATTCTAAAATCTCTTTCGATTTTGTTAAAGCTTCATCTATTGCTTGATCCATATTTATATATCTATATAATCCCATTCTTCCACAAATAAATAAATTATCAAATTGTTTTGCATAATTAAAATATTGTTGATATTTTGTTCTTGCTTGTTCTGTTGCTAAAGGATAATAAGGTTCATTCCATTTATCACTTTTTTCATTATATGTTCCAGGAAATTCTTTACTGATAATCGTTTTTGTTTTATCTGATTGAAAAGTCATATTTTTATATTCTGTAATTCTTGTCATTTTAGGATCTGCTGGATAATTAACAACAGCTGTTTTTTGAAAGTGTTCTTGAGATAGAGTATCAAATTCAAAGTGTAATGAACGGTAATCTAAAGAACCAAATTTATCGTTAAATAATTTATCTAATGGACCTGTATAGATTAGTGTTTCATTTTCATCATCAATAAAAATTTTATTATTTTTAAATTTGATTAATTTAGTCACATCAGTATTTAGTTTTACTTCTATATTTTTGTGATCTAATATTTTTTCAAAAGTTTTTGTATACCCCTCTTCAGGTAAACCTTCATATTTATCCTTGAAATAAGTATTTCTATAAGATAAAACAACAGGAATTCTTGCTGTTACTGAATCATCAATTTCATCAGGTTTTAAATTTCACATTTTTGTTGTATAGTTTAAAAACAAATTTTTGTAGACAAACTCTGCTACTTTTTTAATTAAAGGGTCATTGTTTTTTCTTAATTCTAGAATTGTTACTGTGTCTTGATTAGGATATAAATTTAGCAATTTATTTTTTATTTCCTCCGCCTTTTCTTCAAAACAAATATCAATTGATTTAAAATTAAAAGGAATAGGAACTAATTTATTATCAACATATCCTTCAACAATATTTTTAAAATTATTTAATTTTCAAAATTTAGACATATATTCATAAACATTTTCTTTTGAAGTATGAAAAATATGAGGTCCATATTTATGAATTAATATTCCATCTTTTTCATAATCATACATATTTCCACCAATATGATTTCTCTTTTCATAAACAGAAACCAAAAAACCAGCATCTGCCAAATTTCTCGCAATAACAGAACCTGTTATCCCTGATCCAACAACAATAAATTTTTTCATACTATTTCCTTATTTTAAAAATATACAAATATAAATATACTCTAAAGCGATTAAAATTATAATATATTCAAATGATAAAACAAGGTCAAGTAATCAAAATAATATCTGGTTTTTTTGATGTAGTGTCAAAAAATAAAATTTATCGACTTAGAGCAAGTGGAACGTTAAGAGATAATAATTTAATTCCAATTGTTGGTGATTATGTTGAATTTAAAAATGATTTACTGTTAACAAAAGTTAAAGAAAGAAAAAATTTTTTAATAAGACCAAAAGTTGCAAATATTGATTTGGTTGCAATTATTGTTTCTTTAAGTGAACCAAAATTTTCTTCTTTATTGTTAGACCGATTTTTAGCAATTATTGAATCACAAAATATTAGTACTTTAATTATTTTTACAAAATCTGATTTAGGAAATAACAAACCTTATTATGATTATTTATCACAAAATTTTAATTGTTTATTGATTAATAACAAAGATAAAGATTTTGATTGAAACAAAATTAAAGATAATTTTAAAAATAAATTAACAGTTTTTACAGGTCAGACAGGTGTTGGAAAAACTTCTACGTTAAATAACTTATTAAATAAGAACGAAAAGACAAATGAAATTTCTAAATCATTAGGCCGTGGTAAACACACTACAAGGGTGATAGAAATCTTTTTTGATCAAGATATAAGAATAATTGATACTCCAGGATTTAGTTCATTAGAAATTAATTTAAGTAAATTAGAACTTGCTCATTCTTTTTTTGATTTTAAAGAATGGTCTAAAAAATGTAAATTTTCTACTTGTATTCATTATAAAGAAATAGATTGTGAAGTTAAAAGAAACTATCAAAATAATATTTTGTTAAAATCAAGATATGAAAATTACATCAAAATGCTATTGGAGGCTAAAGATTAATGTTAGATAAGTTAATTACACCTTCAATTTTAAATGTTGAAAAAAACCAAAGGAAAGAAACTATTAATAGATTAATAGAATTAGGAATAAAATGGATTCATTATGATGTAATGGATGGTGAATTTGTTCCAAACAAAGCTTTAGAAATAGATGAAATAATTTCATATCACAAAGAATGTAAAAAACATTTAAGCGATATTCATTTAATGGTTAAAAATCCTTTTGAGTACGCAAGAAAAATTTCAAACTATGTTACTTGTTTAACAATTCATTTTGAATCTTTTGATAACGAACAAGAAATTATTAATTTCATAAATGAATTCTCGCACGAAAATTGAATTGGTATTGCCATTAAACCTAATACCCCATTTTCAAAAATTCAACATTTGTTATATTTATTTGATTTAGTATTGATTATGTCTGTTGAACCAGGATTTGGTGGACAAACATTCATTGAAAATTCAATTAAAAAAGTAGAAGAAATAAAAAAATTTATTGATGAAGAAAAATTAAATACCATCATTCAAATAGATGGTGGAATCAACGATACAAATAGTATTAAACTTTTTAACATAGGAACTTCGTTTAACGTTGTGGGATCGTATTTAATAAGTAATTTAAATAGTGCAACATTAAAAAAATTGGGCAAAAAATAAAAATGAAATTGTTTAATTCTTAATAATTAACCTAAATTTAATAACATTATATGCTATAATTCAATAATGAAAAAAATTGCTTTAGGCTTGGGAATAACTTGTTTATTTTGTATGCCGAATCTATTAGTTGTATCTTGTTCTAAATCAAAAGAACAGAGCAAAGATCCAAATAATCATGAAAATACAAAAATTATATCTGTTGTAAATAGCGAGAATTTAAATTACAATAACGAAAAAGTGAATAACATGACAAAAATTGAATTTTTGGCCAAAATTCAAAATAACTTAAGTAAATTTGTTATTGAAAACATAAAACAATTTGTTGTTGGAGATATTTCAATGATTGAAGGTCTAAATGATTTAAATACTGAAATTATATCTAACGAAAAAGATGATAGTAATACATTAAGTTTTATACTCAAAATTTACAAAAATAGATGATATTTAGATAACAAAATTCAGATCGTTGATTTATCACAAGAAGTTCAAATAATCAATTTTAAACAATTACCATCAAGTTTAGATCCTGCTGGTGGACAATTAATTGATAAAAAATTAAGTGCAACAAAATACAAAAATATTATTAACCTTTTCAACTTAAAAAGCACAATGTCTCTAATTAAATTAAATGATGATTATTTTAATTTAAAATTACAAAATATAGATGAATTTAAAAATCTTAAAGTTAAAGTTTTGAGTGGTGATACAGGACGTGGTAATATTGATATTAGTTTATCTGGAACATATAAAGACGAAACAATAAATGCTAATATAACAATATCAGGATTTAATGCTTTTAATAAAAATGAAAAAATAGAAATATATAATTTAAATATAAACAAAAATGCTTGAATTGAAAATTTACAACCAATCATTAATTCCGCAAATATAGACTCGATAAATGTTATCCCTTCTGAGCAATGAATTAATACTTTTTTGTTAAATTTTGAAATATCAAATCAAGAAGGTAGTAAATTAGGTTTAATGAATGAATTAATTCAGCAAGGATTTAATTTTACTATCCAATCAAGTATTGATAAAAATAAAAAACTAATATATTTCCAAATTAGTGCAACATACACAAATAGCGAATATATTGGTGGAGTTTGAAAAGAAAAAGGCGAATTAATTAATTGAACACAAGTTTCATATAATAAGCCAAGCATTGCCATCCCTACAATAGATGATGTTAAACGTTTTCTTATAAATAAAGTAGTTATTAATGAAATTAAAATGCAATCCTATTACCCATCTTATTTTCTTGGTAAAGCATATTTTAGTAAAAATTTATTGAAAAATAACAATTTTTCGATTAGTGATTTGTTCTCAAATGAATGAACAAATAAAATTAATGATACTTATCTAAAGGAAAATGCAAGTGGAATTGCTTTTGGTATAGATTGTGATAGTGTTGTTGCAGATGATTTTTCAAATAAACTAGAATTTGCAGTCACTCTTGCTGTTGGTGGTGAATATCAACAAATTTTTAGTAAACATTTTGATTTTTCAAATAAAACAAAAAATATTAATGAAAATAGCATAATAGCAAACGACAAAATAAATGCTGTTTCAATTAATCCAGATTTTGAAACAAATAGTTTTCTAAAAAATTTGAAAAATATTTTGAAAAAAGACCATAAAAATTTAGTTGATAGAGCATTTAATTTGCAATCACATGATAAATTAAGCATTTCTAATTTAAGTAGTACAATAATTCCGCTAGCTTTGAAACAAAGTTTGATCAGTTTTGAGGACACAGAAGACAATGTTAATAGAAGATGAGAACAGATAAAAAAATATTTAATTCCTTCTATTTTTAGTAGAGAAATTGATTTGAGTTTTGGAACAGATAATGACAATAACTCGCAAAGAAAATTGAATTATTTCTCAAGATTATATGAAAATTCATTTGTAATTGAGTCAATATTATATAAATTTAATGATGCTTTACAACTTGATTTAATTAATATTCATCAAAATGCTATTATGATTAAGATTGAATTTGTAACAGAGATTTCGTTTAATAAAAAAACAGAACAATATAGATCACAATTAACAACAATTATGCTAAAAAGTCAATGAGAAAAATAATTTAAATTAGTCAAAAATTATTAAGTTGATTTCGATATTTTCTTTAACAACTAATTTTGTATATTTTGTATTAAAATAAATGAAGAAACAAAACTTAACAAATAAAAAGTAAGGAAGTCAATATTTATGAGCAAAAAACCAATTGTGTTGTGTGTTATCGATGGTCTTGGACTAAGAGATGAAGTTCAAGGTAACGGATTCAAGCAAGCTAACACTCCAACTTTTGATGAATTTTTTAAAAGTTATCCAAATTCAATTATTCAAGCTTCTGGAGAGTTTGTTGGTCTTCCGAAAGGTCAAATGGGAAACTCAGAAGTAGGTCATTTAAATATTGGTGCAGGAGAAATTGTTTATACTGGATTATCATTGATCGGTAAAGAAATTCAAGATGGCAAATTTAAATCAAATAAATTTTTTGAAGAAGCATTTAAAAATGTTAAAGAAAATAATGCAACTTTACATTTGATGGGTCTTTTATCACCAGGTGGTGTTCATTCATTAGAAGAACATCTATTTTTATTGATTGATGCAGCATATGAATATGGTGTTAAGAATGTGTCGGTTCATGTTTTTGGCGATGGACGTGATGTTGCACCTAAATCTATTATTCCTTCACTAGAAAAACTAGAAGAACAACTAAAAAAATATAATTATCATTTAGCTTCTATTTCAGGAAGATTTTATGCTATGGATCGTGACAAAATGTTTGATCGTAACGAAAAGGCATATCAAGCTATTCTAGGTAAAGCTGATAATATTTTTAATTCAAGTATAGACTATGTTAATGAACAATATAAAGAAAACATTAGCGATGAATTCTTAATACCTGCTATAAATCCTAATGCTAAATTTGTTAATAATGGGGATTCAATTATTTTTTTCAATTTTAGACCTGATCGAGCAAGACAATTAACACATTTATTTATTGGTTCAAATATATATGAAGTTAAACCTTCTATTCCTGTAAAAATCAATAAATTTGTTTCAATGATGAAATACGAAGGATTAGATACTATTGTTGCTTATTCAGAAATGGAAGTTAAAAATCCAATTGGAAAAGTAATTGCTGATGCCGGATTAAAACAGTTAAGGTTAGCCGAAACTCAAAAATATGCTCATGTTACATTTTTTATGGATGGAGGAATTGATGTAGTATATCCAAATATGGATAGAAAAATGATTGATTCATTAAAAATAGAATCATATGCAGATGCTCCACATATGTCAGCCGAAGGGATTACAGATTATTTAATTGAAAATGGTGCTAAATATGATTTAGTAATTATGAATTTTGCTAATCCAGATATGGTTGGACATACAGGGAATTTAAAGTCTACAATTGAAGCAGTATCATTTTTAGACAAACAAATCAAAAGAATTAAAGACTGAATAGAATCAATTGGCGGAACATTATTCATTACTGCAGATCATGGAAATGCTGAAATTACAGAAGATAAAAATGGAAATCCAGCTACAAAACATACCTCAAGTCCAGTAATGCTAATTACAACAGATAAATCATTAAAATTAAAAAATGGTAAATTAGCTAATATAGCTCCTACAATCTTAGATTATATGGGAATTAAAAAACCTGAATCAATGAATGAAGATTCTTTAATTGAAAAATAATTTAGGTCTAGATATTTTTGTATTCAAACCACATTAGTTTCTAAGTTTTCTAACTAAAACTATTGTTACCAAACTTATGATAACTAAAAATAATATAGGGATAGTTGTTGAAATTATTATGACCGTTGTTTTTGAAGTAGATTTTTTAATAGGAATAAGGATATTAATTTCCAATAAATCACTATAAGCTGATTCATAATTTTTTGTTTCTGCAACATAAGCTTTAACATAATATTTACCATTTACATTGGGTCTATTTGATAATTCAATTAGACCTTCTTTATCTTTATAATATTTGTAAATAATATTTTCTTGACCAAATAATGATGTGGCTACTGGATTGTCATTTAATATTGAAAACGAAGTAATTCTATTTTTTGCTTTAACAATTGTAAAATTAATATTTTTTTCATTATCAAAATAATTTATTCCATTTATTAGTATATTTGCTTGACCGACTTCAATATTATTCTTGTATAAAACATCATAATCTACACCCAATATCAATAATTTATTGTTAAATTTTAACTCGATATTAGGCTTAATTTCATTTCCAGTATAATAAAAAGGTGAATTTCAAACAAATTCATTAGTTGCATCATTTATATTATTAGTTATAGTCTCTTTATTAACTTTAACAACGAATTTTGTTTTTTTATAAAGATTAGCATCAGATTTTACATATTTAATTTTATTGTTTTCATTCCAACCATCCTTTAGTTCTCCATCATTTTCAAATTGTCAACCTTCTGGTAAATCAATGTCATGATATCTATTGATTTTTTGATTAAAACTATTTTTTATATTGATATAAACAATTTCCGTTTTATCATCAAAAGAACCAAGGCCGTTTAAATTTAAGTTTGGTCTCTCTCCTTTATGAATCACTGAATAAATTCTTTTAATTCCATTATAATTGTTCAAACCTTTAATTGTAGTTATTAATGTTCCTGCTTGATCTTGATTGTCTTCATTGATTTCAATAATTTGTTTTCATTCAACTACATAGTCTTGATTTTCTTTTAAAACACTACCCTCATAATTAACAATTGGAGAAGGATTTAGGGTATTCCCATCATAATAAAAATCTTTTTCACTGAAACTAATATTAGAATAAAGTAAATCATTATTTTTGACACCTTCTTTGTTTTTTGATGCAGTTAGAGCTTTTATAGAAGCAACATTATATTGAGCTCTATCAATATCTGCTATTGAGCAATTTAGTCATTGACCATTATTTTCATAAAAAGTTAAATCATTTGTAGAATTAGGTTCGCTTGAGAATAATATTTTAGCGCTATGACTATCATTTATTGGTTCAAGAATAATACTAAAATAAGTCCCTGGTTGTAACTCGATTTCTTTATTAAATTCCAATGTGTATTGACCGCCTCAATTCAATGAATTTGGGTATATTTCGCTAAATTGTTCTAAGACTTTTGTTCCACTTTCAGGATTATTTAATTGTGAATATCTATTAATTGGATTAGCTTCTACATTTGTATATACTGTCGCTTTAACTTTTGCATTTTTTCCGATCAAACCAAATGAAATTCCTTTTAATTTTTCAACAATATTGTATGTTCCTTTTTTAACCGGAAAAATTACTGCTACTTTTTTATTTCCAATTTCTTCTGATTCACCAATTCTTGCCATACCATCATAATAATAAATATTGTCATATTTATTTTTATTTACATAATCAAAAGCTACAATATCAAATATTTTTGAATCATATGATAAATAAAAATATCCTCCATCAAAAAAATTTGATCCTCAACTATTTTTAACAATTCATGCACCATTACGACTAGGTTTTGTTGGACCAAATTTATTTTTATCATAATCATCATCTCAACCAACAATTGTTGCAGCATGATCGAAAAATTGACTTGTCGCATAATATGAAGTGTATTGACTTGATTTATATGCAAATGCTACGGCTCCATTTCTAGCAATAGTTTGTTTAATTTCTTGAACATCATTTTGTATGTTATATATACTTTGCAATCAAGCCGCTTTTTCTCCTGTTAAACTGTTAAGATTTCCGATAATGTCAGCATTTTGTTGCATCATTATTTGTGATTGATGAAAAAGCGAAAGAGCTCCATTCCCTAATTGTCTCCTAAAAACATCTTGTTCTGTTAATTTTAAAACATCAGTATCTATTGTTCTTATATTAACAGTTGAATCAATTTTTTTGGGTGACAAACTAAAATTCTGATTATTATATTTTGTATCTAAAACATTTGATTTATATAACATGTTAACTTCGCTAGCGGCTGCAAAAGCATAAGCTCAACATATTCCTTGTGATCCTTGATTTTTAACGGGAGTAACAACATTATAATCACGCATATCTAGTTTTCTCAAAGATACAATCTCATCTATTGAAAGATTTCTCAAATCATTCAAAGTATTAGGAGCTAAAACTTTAATTACTTTTTTGTTTTCTGATGTTTTAATATTTTCAACTAAATTTGAATTGTTACTTAAATTTGTATTTGTTTTATTTGATGGTATAAAAAATAAAAAGGTAGATACTAACAAAAACAAAAAGAACATTATACTTGTAAAAATTTTTATTGATTTGTAGTTTTTTATATTTTTTTTCATGTACTATTCTTATATTTAGATATCGTCACTATTACTTATATGATCACAGTCAAAATCTTCTACCAGAACCATCATAAAATCATTTTTTATCAATGTCTTGTAGCACAAACGTAAACTCAATTGCATTTTCTTTGTAATCTCCACTATCTGGAAGAATTTCTAATTTTCCTCGATTCACAATGATTATGTCCATACGTATATTTAATTTTTCATACTCATTTTTATATCTTCAAACAATATCACTCGGTTTTACTTCATTTATTTTTAAATTAAAATTAGTTTTAAAATCTTTGTAACTAATGTTTTTAACAAGATTATCAAAAGACTCGCGTGTACCATCATAATCAATAAAATTATTATAATTTTCTTCTTTTATCGAACAAGAAGTTACAGGGAAAATAATCATAGAAACAAGAGAGGTGCTACAAAACAAATATATTTTTTTAAACTTTTTCAAATCAGTACCTCTCTCGTAAATTGTACCAATAATTTTAAGTTTGTAATGAACTACGAGTAATTATGTATCATTTTTTATTGTTTCTTGTAATTAGGAATTAGATTATGAAGTTTACAAAATTATAGCTTTGCGGTTCTAATTTTGTTAATAAAATAACAAAACTCTCTTATAATTTAATTTTTATTTGTTTTAAATTAATTTAATGTAACAAGATGAGAGGTGAATATTCCTAATGAACAAATGAGATTCAAAAAGAATTGCTTTTATCTCAATATTAATTGCAATGTCAATTTCTTTTGTTATCATCGGAACAAGAATTGCTGCCATAAGTTCAATACCAGCATTTAAATTATCGTTAGCTGGATTACCAATCAAAATAATTGGTTTTATTTTTGGACCAATCATAGGTTTTGTTATTGGATTCACAACAGATATTATTTCTTTTGTTTTTATTCCAACTTTCTATTATCCGCTATATTCAGTTGCTTTAGGAATTTCTGGAATGCTTCCTGGAGTTTTTGCTCTTGTATATAATTATTTCTATAAGATACTTTCAAAATCAAACACTCTTAGAAAACTAAATAATGAAAAAGTTTTTTCATTGTATAAAATCAAATTAGCAATTTCAAAAAATAATTATAAGCAAGAAGAAAAAGAAAAAGAAAAATATGAAAAATTACTAAAAAAAATTGATAAAATTGCACTATGAGAAAATGAGAAAAAATTATTAAATTTCGGATTAATAAGCAGTTCAATTTTTTTATTGGCAATACTTGCATCATTAATAATAACAATTACTTTTATACCGCAAGATGTGATTGATAATTCTTTTGAAGGAATTTTTAAATTAATATCTCACAAATCAATTTTCATTGTAGTAATAAGTTTAGGTGTTGGTTTATGTATTTGTTTGGTTGTTTTTACAAGATTTAAAATGAAACCAGAAAATTATTTAACTTTTGTACCTATCGTAGTTTTTATAATTTGTACTGAGTTTATAAATATTCCAATCATTGCTTATGCTGATTATAAATCATTAAAAATTTCTTTTGTTGCTTCTGCAGTATCGTCGCTTGCAACATCATTTATTAAAATTTGATTCAATACCGTAATCATATCATTTGCTATTAGAATTGTAATGCCATTGATTACTAAAAAAACATTTAATGGATACGAATAAAAAATAAAAAGGAGAAAAAGAAAAATGAAACCTATGCTCAAAAAATCATTAATAATAGGATCATCGGTTATAATTCCAATCGGTTTAATTGGTTTAGGTGTTGGTGTGTATTTTGCTACTCCAATTGTTCAAAGAATTTCATCAAAAGGAATTTTTTCTATGAGAGTAAATGAAAATTTAAACAATGAAGGTTATAAATTTGATTATTCTGCTAGTTATGGATCGCCAACTTCAACTAAACGTTTATCTTTATTAGTTAATAATGAAATACTTCATTTAAAAACATCTGGACAATTCAAATATAAACAAGCAATAAAAAATGAGAATGGAGAAATTGTTTCTCCTGCAGAAGTTGAACAACCTTCATATGAGTCACTTAAGTTTGCAAATGCTAATGGAATTGTTTTAACTTTTATATCAACTAATCTAAATGAGCAAGACATAACTCCAACATTTTTTTCTAAAGAACAAAAATTTAGAGATGGTACTAAAAAATATTTCCAATTAGTTTTCGATAGAGATGATGATGAAATAACACCAAAACCAACAACAAAAGATCAAGTTGTAGTTACAAAAACTTCTAAAAACACAAAATCTATTAATAATCCAGACGTATTTGGAAAAATTATCGCTGATGGTTATTTAGATAAAGAAATAAACTTGAATGAATTAGATGAAAACAATCCTAACATTAATACTTCAAGCAAAAATTACATTTTAGCAGGTTTAGGTATAACTTTTAATGATAATGCAAAATGAGTTGATAGTGATGGTAATGAAACAAAATACAATATATCACCTAGAGATATGTTGTATTCAGCAAAAAGAACTTGATTATATGATAAAACTTACCGTAGAAGCCATGGAGGGTCTAAAGAATTAGATCAATATTTTATTGAAAAAACTCAAACAATTAAAATTTTTGGTGAAACTCAGAAATATCCAAATGAATATCTATTTGATTTTTTTGGTGTTAATACAGAAAAACTTTATGACGAAAAATGAGCAATTCAAAAAGTGAATGTAGGTACAGAAAATGAAAAAGATGCTTATACTTTTTCGTTTAATATTTTTGAAAGAAACGGAAGTATAAATAAAAATTTTTCTTTTTCAGCAACAGATATTATCAAAAAATATTTATCAAATTCTCTTCATTTTTCATTAGCTCCAAGTCAATATATAGATGAATTAGCTAAAATTGATTCTATTAATAAAACACCTAAGGGAGAAATTAAGGGCGAGGCAAGACAATTTGGTATCTACACTTATGCCCAAACAAGAGAGTCTACTTTATTCGCTTCTACTTACATTCCTGTAAGCGCTTCAGCTGGAAGAGAAATTTATGAATACAATAAACATTATGCAAATTCAGAGTGAGTAAAATCAGTTGAAAAAAGTGATGAAAATGGATATAAAACAATTAATAAAGTTATTATTGAATATGCGGGGTCAATTGATAGTTCAACGTTCATTAATCAATCCTTTTCTTCATTTTTAAATGGAACATTATCTCAAGTAGATTATGCATTACTTACTGATGCGCAAAAAGAAAAATTATATGGAAATGGAAAAACACAAGGAGAATTAACTGATAATTCAATAAAAAATGGTTTACAAGTTACAAAAAAGGTAAATATTTCTTCTATGACATCAATAATGGTTTGACAAGCAAATCCAATTGATCAATTAGGTACAAATTCATATCTTTTTAACAATAATTACGCTAAATTAGTTTATGGTGCTTCATTAGATGAAATAAATAAAGGAAAAGCAACAACATCAAATAGTTTTTATGCAGGATTAGGTTTTGATTTTAGACTATTAATTCAAGCTTCTATTAATTGATATCAATATATTCAATGAGCTTATAGTGGAACAAGAGATGTGTGATTAAGTGGCGCTGCACAAAATGCAATGTTTTCTTCTTTTGAAGATTCTTTAACTCCTGTTGATTTTAATGAAAAAGGAATGAATGATTTAATTTATTTTGATGTTGATGGTAATAAACGAATCGTAACTTTAAAAGAAATGAAAGAATTATCAAATTCTTCAAAAGAAGAAATCGAACAAAAATATGGACCTGAAGCTGCAGCAAACTTACAGTTAACAAAAATGAAATCTCCTCATTATCAACAAATTCAAAACGCTGTTAAAAAAATTTTGGATGATTTTTATGTTCAAAACGGAATAAACAAATCTGAAAAAATAGTATGACAAATAGCGTATCCGTTTGCAGATCAAGATGATACTAAGGTTGCAGCTACTCAATATCTTGTTGAAAATATAATTAATGGTTTAGATGATAGAATTAAAGCAAATTTCTTCAAACCGACAACAAGAGAAGAAATGTTATCTGCAATTAACCAACGTAAAGGTGGATTTAATGCAAATTTATGATCTTATGATTATGAAGGGATTGGTTCATATATTTCAGGTTATACATCTGATGGTGGTGGAATTAATATTGTTAACGCTTTTGGAATTTTTTCTAAAGATCCCACAAAAGATTCAGAATTACTATTTCAAGATAAAGTAATTGACGGTATTACAGTAAAAAGACCAACTAAAGACACAGTTACAAAGCTACAACAATTATTTCCTAAATTTACTGAATTAGCTAAATTTGTTAGAGAAAAAATGAATGAAGAACTGAATAAAGAGCTAAATTTAAAAAAAGCTGATGATAGCTTACAAGTAGAAAATTGAGATTTGATTAACAATAATCAAAATAATAACATTGTTAGATTCTTTACTCAAAAATGAAGCGATAAAGACAATGCTTGAATTCCGGATAATACTAAAAATCCAAATCAAATAAATCCTGTTTCTACATTGTCAGCAATATTTAAAGCATTTGAAGCTGAAGCTTCTTGACAAAAAAATAATGTTGATAAAAATTCTGCGGGGCAAGGTTGAGTAGATTTAATTCAAGAACTAAATTCAATTAAAGGTGTGTCAATTGATACTGAATCATCTGTAGAACGTTTAGAAAATGTTAACTACATTCTATATTTAAGAGAATATGTTGTTCCACTTTCAAAGTATGGACTACAAGTATATTCAGACATTACATATAAAAAATAAAAGGATTAAAAATGTTGAGGTACATACTAAAAAGATTAATATTAGCGATAATAAGTTTGTTTATATTGATGACAATAGTATATTTGTTAACTGCTTCATTTGCTGACATACCTTATACAGGAGGGGATACAAGTCCTGAAACAATTGAAGCTTGAAAAAATGCTAACGGATTTAACGATCCAATAATTGTTAGATATGGTAATTATTTAAAAGATTTTTTTACTGGAAATTTTGGAAAGGTTTATTCAAATAACAACGGTTTTACTTATATTCCAAATTTATTTTTTAAACCATTAGTTTGAACTTTACTAATTACTTTTCCAGCGTTTATTATTTCAGCAATTTTTGGAACATTTTTAGGAATTGTGGCTGGTTATAATAGAGGGACTTGGATTGATACATCAATTAATATTTTTGTTGTTATTTTTATCGGTTTACCTTCGTTTGTTATTGCTCCTATCATTTTATTGATAGCTAATGCTTCTAATGGATTAATAATTAGTGAATTTCAATATCCTGATATTCAGGGTTGAGCAACAACAATAAAATCAATAATCTTGCCAATTATTACAGTTACATTAGGATCGCTAGCTGGTTATACTATTTTGGTAAGAAATCAAATAGTTTCCATCTTAACTTCAAATCATATTCTAATAGCAAAATCAAAAGGATTAAACCAATGAGATATTTTTTGAAAACATATTATTAGAAATATTTTAATTCCTTTAATTTCTTATTTAGTTCCTTCATTTATTATTCTTCTATCTGGAAACATAATTATTGAGCAATTCTTTAATGTTCCAGGAACATCAAATGTTATTATGCAAGCATTCCCAAACGGAGAAATAAATGTTGTTATGTTTTCAATTTTTTTCTTTTCAGCATTATCAATGGTTGGTCAAATTATTTTAGATATTTCATATATTTTTATCGATCCTAAAATTAAATATTTTGAAGATACAAAAACATCAATTATTAAAAATATTAACAATAAAATTAAACGTAACAGAGCTATCAAAAATAACACATTAATAATTCAAAAAGGAGGTGAAAATGTCTAATTTTGATTTTCAAAATGAAACTAATAATCAATCATTAAATGATGGTGTTAAAAAAAATAATAATTTAACTGGAACATTCAATGTTGAGTTAAATGATACATTGTTTAAATTTGTAGATGCTAATGATGTTGGTAAAGCTGCAACAACATTAGCCGGTAAACCAAGATTATTAATTATCGATATTATTAAAAGATTTTGTAAAAATTATATTTCATTCTTTTCTTTAATTTTGATTTTATCTATTTCAATTGCATGTTTAATAATTCCATCTGTTAGTCCTTTTGGAGCAACAACACCATTAACTAATATTGATGTTAATTGAATAAAAGAATTACCTCCTTCTTATAGTCCAATTGTTACTGAATCGTTAAATTCGAATAATTATGAATTTTTAATGAAAATTGCTCATGAAAATCCTGATTTAAAAATTATTAATTCTACTATTCAAATCAACAATGAATTTTTAGTAACTTACAATAAATATTTATTTTTAGAAGCTTATTCTCAACAAAATATTAATTCTTTACTAGGTACAAACACTCAAGGAATTGATATATGAACAAGAACTTGAACAGCAGCTAGAGATAGTATAACTTTATCATTTTTAGTCGCTACAACTGATGCAATTATTGGTATCACAATTGGATCTGTTTTAGGATTTTATGCTGGTAAATGAATTGATACATTTCTATCAAGAATTGTAGATGTTATCATCAACATTCCAACATTAGTTTGATTTTTAATGTTAATGACAATTGTTGGTAAAGCAAATATTAATCAATTCAACTTATATCTAATTTTAATTTCAATTGGTTGAGTATATATGGTTAATAACACAAGATTGTGAATGATCACAGTCAAAGACCAAGAATTTATTCTTTCAGCTAAAGCCGTTGGTTGTTCAACTCAAAGACAAATTTTTGTTCATGCTTTACCAATGGTGATCGGTAAATTAGCTACCACATACGTAAGAAGAATAGTTATTGTTATTATGTCAATTTCTTCTTTAGTGTTCTTAGGTTTTTTAGATTCAAAGTCAGATCCTAATTTAGGAACATTATTAAAAGAAGCTATACCATTACTAGATATTAACTTTTGAGGTCTACTATTACCTGCACTTATTTTATTGTTCTTTTCATTATCAGCACAATTTGTTGCTAATGGATTACACGATGCACTTGATCCAAAAGTTGGAAGGGGTAAATAATGAATCAAGAAAAAAACGATTTACTCTTAGATATTAAAAATCTTCAAGTTAGTTTCAAAATTGGTAAGAAAAAAGTTATCAAAATTGTTCGTGGTGTTGATTTAAAAATTAAACGAAAACAAATTATTGGGTTAGTAGGTGAATCAGGTTCTGGAAAATCTGTTACTTCTAAGTCTCTTTTAAGTATTAACGAATTTGATATTACAGAAGCTGAAAAAATGATGCTTTATTCCAAAAAATCAATTGACAATGATGAAATTGAAACAGTCGATTTATTAAAATTAAAAAGAAATGAATGAATAAAAATTAGAGGTAAAAAAATTGGATATATTCCTCAGGATCCTTTGACTTCATTAAATCCTACAAGAACTATTAAAAAACAATTATTAGATGTATTAAAAAATGATCCTAGATTTTCATCAAAAGCAGAAAAAATTTCATATTTAATTGATTTGCTTGAAAAATTTGGTATTAGAAATGCAAAAGAAAAAATTAATCACTATCCACATACTTTTAGTGGAGGAATGAAGCAAAGAGTTGTAATTGCTATGGTAGTTGCTGCTAGACCTGATTTGATTATTGCTGATGAACCAACAACAGCTTTAGATCCAACGGTTCAAGCTTCTGTTTTGGCTCTTTTTGAAGAAATAAGAACAAACTATAATATTTCAATTATTTTTATTTCTCACAACATTTCAGTTATCGCAAAATTTTGTGACTACATCTATGTAATGTATGCTGGTAAAGTTGTTGAAAGAGGAACAAAAATTGATATTTTCACAAATCCATTGCACCCTTATACATGAGCTTTAATTACTTCAATACCAGAAGATAAAAATGAAAAACTTTATTCAATTCCTGGAACACCTCCAGATATGGCTAACCTAGGTGTTGGTGATCCATTTGCTACAAGAAATCAATATGCAATGGAAATTGATTTTAAAAAAGAACCTAGTTTAATTAAGGTAAGCGAAACTCATTCAGCAGCAACATGATTATTAGATCCTAGAGCACCAAAAGTAGAATTATCAGAACAATTAAAGAAAAGAATTCAATTTTTTAGAAAGGTATTTAACATAAATGACTAAAGAACAAAACTTGTTAAAAGTAAGAAATGTTAAAAAATATTTTAATACTCCAAGTGGTGTAGTTAAAGCTATTGACGACGTTTCTTTTGATGTTAAACAAGGTGAGATTGTTGGTCTAATTGGTGAATCAGGTTCAGGAAAAACAACAGTTGGACGTTGTTTAATTAGATTATATGAAGAATATTCAGGTTTCGTAGGATTAGATGGACAAGCAATTAGTGGTTCTAAGTTAAACAAGAAGAAAAAAATGTTTTTAAATCAAAACATGCAAATGATTTTTCAAGATCCACACGCATCATTAAATGGTCAACAAAATATTTATACAATATTAAGAGAACCTTTAATAGTAAATAAAATAATGAAACAAGAATATGATGACTTTTTTAAAGATTGAGAAGATGTTAAAAGTAATTTTAGTTTTACTTTTGCAGAAGAACTAAGAAAAATTGAATTAGATACTATTACTTATCACACTTTACAAGCACAACAATTATTGAATGAATGATTAGATATTTTCAGAAGAATCAAATTTTCGTATAAAGATATTGACAATGATTTCAATCAGTATTTTGCTTATAAATTATCAAGTCAAGAACGTGAAGGAAATGTTATTTCAAGAATATTTAAAAATAATTCAAAAATTTTAGATTTATATTTTAAATGTCAATCTGAATTCAGAGATAATTCAATTTTGCTGATTGAACAAGAACTAAAACAAAAAAAAGAAATATATAAAAAAACATTGGCAGATTCTAAAATTACCGATTTCCAATTTAGAAAAAACAAATTACTAATGCAAAAAAGAGCTAAATTAGAAAAATTTAGTGATTTAAAATCAAATACATCTTTTGTGCACGCAAGTATAATTGATTCATACATCAAAGAATTTAAAAATAGTTATAAATCGCATTTAGAACAAGCAAAATTGAGAACAAATTATGAAGATTATAATAATCAAATAACAATAAGTTTATTATCGAAAAAGATGTATTCTATTTTAAAAAACAATAAAAAAGAAATTCTTTTTTTGTCTTCTGAAGGGATTGATGAATTAATTAATGATTTTAAGCAATATCGTGATAGTTTTTTGAATGCTATTAATGAATTGTTTAGGGCAACATCTCCTAAAAATTATGAAAAAGAATTAAGAGATTATATTGAAGTTACATTCAAATTTAATTTTGAATCATATTGTACAAAATCTAAAAAAGTTGAAAATCTTTTAGTAAATAAAATTAGTGAATTAAAAAAACAAATTGACGTTTTAGAATGAACATTCCCAATTAATAAAAATATTAAACCGTCAAAAAGTATTAAAGATGTAAATAAAGCAAAAAAAGAATATTTAGATCTTAAAAGAAAATATGAAGAAGAAAACGAAAAATACAAAATAGAATTTAATAAAAGAATGGATAAATATCGTGCAGAAATGATTAAACAACACGAAAAATTAAATTCAATTAGAAAAGAAATAGAAAAACTAGATGAACAATTCACTCAAAAGCACCAAATGTTCTTAGAAGGTTTAGAAAAACATTTAAAAACTAAAGGAGAAAGTGTAAAACAAATAAAAAATCATCTAAATATTTATGATAATAAAGTTAAAACAAAATTAGAAACATTAAAAGCATTTAATTTTGAAATTTTTAATCTTAAAAAAGATCTTCATAAATTAAAACATTTATTAGGAATTGAAAATTCATTAAATAGTAAAAGATATATTAAAAAAATTTTAATGAAAGAAAAAATATATCGTGCTTTAGAAGAAGTGGGATTATTAAGACAATTTGCTTGAAGATATCCACACGAATTTTCTGGTGGTCAAAGACAAAGAATTGTTATAGCTAGAGCTCTTATTTCAAATCCTAAATTAATTATTGCTGATGAGCCAATAGCCTCATTAGACGTTTCGATTCAAGCTCAAATTGTAAATATTCTGAAGGAATTATGTGAGAAAAAAAATGTTTCATTAATATTTGTTGCTCATGATTTATCAATGGTTGAATATATTGCAGATAAAATTTTAATAATGCATTTAGGTAAAATTGTTGAATTTGGTAAAACTGAAGAAATATATTCAAATCCTGTTCACCCTTACACTATCAATTTATTTAAATCTATACCAAAAATTTCTAATGCAAATGATAAATTTGAATCATCGAATTTTGAATTGCATTATTTAGAAGAACAAGCAAATCCAGAAGTTCATGTTGATTTTTTTGCTTTAAATAAAGAACACTTTATTTATTCTACAATTAATCAATTTAAAGAATGGACAAACTTAGATCCACAAGTTTGTGAATATACAAAAAATCCTAATATACTTAAAAAATAATTTGAACAATCCGTTTAAATTAAATATTATTAATAAAATCTCTAATTAATGAGATTTTTTTTTCATTACTAATAGCAGATTGAAAATATTTAATTTTTTTAAAATGCTCATTTTTTAGAATTTGAGAAATTTCTTTTTGTGTAGCTTTATCAGTTTTTGTAATAATTAAAATAATATTGTGTTTTAATGAAACTAAATAATCAATAATTTCTTGATCTTGTTTCATAATTCCTCGACGAGCATCTATTAAAACAAAAACAATATTTGGTTTAGCTTCGTTAAAATATTCATCAATCATTTTAAACATTTTTTTTTGTGCTGATAAAGAAATTTGAGCAAATCCATAGCCTGGTAAATCAACTATTATCTTTCCATTTTCATTTTCAAAATAATTTATCAATTGAGTTCTTCCTGGAGTTTTGGATGTTTTAGCTAATTTATTTTGTCTTGCTAAAGCATTAATCAACGAAGATTTACCAACATTAGATCTCCCTATAAAACATATTTCTTTTTTATTATGGATTAATCAATTAGATTTATCAGATGAAGACTTAATAAATTTCCACATTTTTTATTTTATTTCTTTCTTTTTGTAGCTTTTTATATGATACAAAACATTTTATTGATAAAACAATAATTACAGCAAAAGAAATGACAATCAAAGGAAATGTTCAAGCATCCAAATAGTTAAATGGATTATTAGATCCTAATTTATCTTTAAATGTAACAGCAAAAAGAGTTCCAAAAATTACTAAAAATCCAACACAAACTCCATAAATTATTGTTAATAACCAATAAGGCATTCCTTTTTTTTCGTTTCTTTGATTTACTTGAATTAAAATTGATCATACTGAATTTAAAACTCCATAAACCGCAACATAAATTATTGCTTTAGCTTCAAAAGTATTAATTTTTAAAAATAAAGAAGTTAAAACATTAGAAAAAGGATTATTAATTAATGCAGTAATGATGTTGCCATTACTTGAAACTAAAACATCGTTAAAATGGATAAAAGATCTAAGTAACAAAAATGAATCAGTAACAATACTTGAAGTTGAAGAGTATAATCATAAATAAACAAAATAGCTCATAATTGATTGAATACTATTTAAAAATTCTTTTGATGGTTGATTACCTGAAATAATTTCTTTAATACCTTCTAAAATGTTTGTTTTATATTTTAAGTCTAGAAAATTAATTAAAGTTTGTCCACTAATATTTTTTTGTCCAAATCAATCCATTAATTTTTGAACTTCTTTTAATGAATCTATAATTTCTTTAGCTGCTTGTGGATTTTGTTCTATTGTTTGATTAAGTCAATCTTTAACCATTTGAATATTTTTTATAGAATTAATTGCATCAATAATTGAATTACCTGTATTGGTTGGTAGTAATTTTGGAAAATCAGGAATATTTAAATCTTTAAATTTATTAAAATCAATTAAACGAAAATCTACAAATAAAACATCAGGTTGTCCTCAACCAACTATTTCAGGCATTTTCCCATCTTTAAAGGTATTAAAATCATTTTTTGTATATAGATAATTTAAAGGTTGAACTAAAAATATGCAAGAAATAGCTATAACAGTTGTTAAACCAAATGAAAGATAAATTAGTTTCATATCATTTTTTCATCGATGCTCTAAATAACAGTTACTTTCACTAAACAAACTATGTTTAGACAAATAGTGATATCTAATACCTTCGCCAATACCAATTCCAATAAAAGGAATAAAGTACATCATATTAAATCAAATAACTCTAGACATTTGATATGACAATGGAACAAAACCATTAATAGTATTCGGGATTGTAAATGAAAGACAAATAATTGCAATACCTTTAAAAACAGATAAAGAAATTGATGTTATTGATTCTTTAAAAATAATTCTAAAAATTAAAGCATCATTTTTAAAAACTATATACGATGTGAACAAATTAAATAAATACCATTTGTTAATATAAATTATATTGATAAAAAGTGAAAATAAAAGACCAATACTTAGTCCTAAACCTAACCCTAAACCTTTAAGGTTAGTCGCAATTCCAAAGATATAAGAAAAAAATGTACTTACAATAAAAAACGAAAAAATTAATAGTAAAGCTCTGTTTACATTATTTTTTCTAATTATAAAAATTAAAGAAATAAACAAAGGAAATAGCAAAGTAAAAGGAATCGTTACTCAAGTAAACTGCAATCCATAATTCAACATTGCTTGAGTATTTGGACGATTATTTGAAAAATACATATAGCAAAATGTTGATATAACATAAAATACTGATGAAATGATTCCTATCAAAAATGACATTCAAATTGCTGATGATGTTAAAACAAAACCATCATATTTTGTTTTAACATCTTTAATTTCTCGAAGTTTTGCAAAAATAATCATTGATATGGTAAATGCTATTTGCATAAATGCAAGCAAAAAGGGCATAACATGTCCTATGGCCATTACTGCTTGAGATCCGTCAGGTTTAATTAATGAAGCTAACAAACAATAAATAATAGGCAAACTACATGATAAAAAAGAAAATAAAATAAAAATCTTATTTTCTCTAAAAACATTTCATAAATATGATTTTCTCTTATTAAACAACGTAGTAATTGTTGCCATAATATCAAAAGTTTATTAAATAAATTTAAAAGTAAAAATTATTTTGAATTAAATTTCATTGTTTTTTCAATTGAGCCATCAAGTTTTCTAATGATACATGTTGATCCTTGATTTCCAGCTTTTTCTTTAACATATTCAATTGCTTCTTCTTTTGTTTCGCAAAGTTTTGTAATTTTATCAGCATTTTCTTTTTTTACTTCTCAACCTAGCTTTTTACCATTTTTATCTTTTCTTACTGAAACATAATAAATATTTCTTCCTTTTTTCTCTGCCATATCTTTTTTCTCCTTATCCTTACTTGTTTTTGTTTTTGATTGTGTAGATGTTTTTTTAACTTCAGTTGTTCTTGTTTTAGTTTCTCTTGATTTATCTTTTCCTTTTACTTCTACATCTAATGATGTATCAGTAATTTCTAATTTTTGTTTTTCAGATATACTTGAATTCAGATTTTCGTTTAAATCAGCTTGTAGTGTTAATGTTTCGTTTTGATTATAAATATCATATGAACTATCTGGACGTTTAACTTCTTTTGTATCTTGTTTTGCTTCTTTTCTTTTTTCTCTTCATTTTTTAAAAAAACTCATTTATTTTCTCCCTTCTTTAGTATTTGTAATTTTTTTGATTTTTTTGCTCAAACCTACAAATTCTAATTCATAATCAATAGCTGCATCTCTAATAAACTCAGACTTTGAATAGAACAAAAAACTTAAGTATGCTAGTTTATGAAATTTTATCTTATTATTAGCAGCTAAAATAAATATTGATAATAATTCCTTTACTTTATGCCCGTACAAAAAAACTCCTAAAATTTCATGCTTTTCATTTGTATAAACTTTTAACTTCGACTTATGAGCAAACAATTTTGAATTTAATTCATAATTAAAATCATAAATAAACTCATTAAATTTGATGTCATGATAATCAAGATCTTGCTTGTTCATTCCGTAAAAACAAATTTGAGGTTCAATATCAATAGAAAAACCAACATTATATAAATTAAATTTTGAAACTTTTTGTCCTGTTATAATTCTTGATAAAGAAACAGCTTGTAAATTAGCAAAATCCGGAATAAACCTAATACCATTTACATCACCAATTGCATAATAAGTCGGATTATTCTTTACTCTAAAATTACTATCAATAATGATTGAATTATTTGAATTTAATTTTAAATCATATTTTGTTTTTAAATTTCTTGTCTCACTAACTTTATTTCCAGTTACAAAAATCTTATCTACTTCAATATATTTTTCTTTTCCTTGAGTTGAATAAATAATTCTTATAGCTTTATCCGAAGATTTAATGTGATTAATAATTTTCGACTCTAAACATCAAATAATTTTGTCAGTCATAAAATCTGTTTTTAATATCGATTCAAGATCATCATCAAAATTATTAAATGGATTAACATTTTCATCAAAAATATAAACGTTTGAACCTAACAAAGCAAAAGCATAAGCCAACTCTAAAGCTTCAATGTTAGTCCCATAAATTGCAATATTTTCATAATATTCTTTGATGCGCGATATCTCATTTAAATTAAAATACATTTCTTTTTTTAAATTAGGATAATTTGTAGGTTCAACAAAATAAGAACCTGTTGCAAAAACAAGTTTTCTAAATCCATATTTTTTATCATTAATCGTTAATTCATATTCATCAATATTTTCAATATTTCCTTTAATAAATTTAAAAAATGAATTAGATATCAAAGGATTAATTAATTCTTGATTTTGTTCTTTACTAATATATTCAAGTCTTTGAGGAAAAGTGTTAATCATTATTCTAGGATCTTGATTTTTAGATTTTATTCTTTTAATTAATTTTGTGAAATTTTTTAAATCTAAAGATGTTTTAATTCCTAACTTATCTTTATCAATCACAAGAGTTTTTATTTCTTTTTTAATTAATTGTCTAGCTAATATTAGACCTGTTTGTCCACCACCTATAATTACAACATCAAATTTTTCTTCAATTTGTTGCTCATTTACTTTTTTATTAAAAATCTTATCTTTAAAAGTCATTAATTCTCACTTAATGTAATTTTGATATAAATTATAACAAAAGATTATAATAAATAAATGTATCGCTTTTTTGTTGAAAAAAGAAACAATAATAAGTTTGAACTAACAAAAGAAATTATTAATCATTTAAAAGCAATAAGATTAAAAAAAGACGAAAGATTCTATTGTATTTATGATCAAAAATATTTCATTTGTCGTTTAGATAATAATGAAGCCATTATTGAAGAAGAAACAAATATTAACAATGAAAATCCAAATGAAATAGTTTTATTTATAGCAATAATTAATATTAAAAGATTTGAATGATTGGTGCAAAAAGCAACTGAATTAGGTGTTAAAAAAATTTATCCTTTAATCACGAAAAATACTAATATAAAATACATTGACATTTTTAGAAAAAAAATAGATAGACTTAGAGAAATATCTAAGAATGCTTCTGAACAATCTTTTAGAAATATTCTAGTTGAAATAAATGAACCAATTTCATTCAATGAAGCAATGAAAATTGATTGTAAAAATAAATATATTGCTCATGAAAAAGAAAAAGATAGTTTAAAAAAAGATTATTTATTCGAAGGTCATTCTATTTTTTTTGTTGGACCTGAAGGTGGATTTGATGAATTAGAAATCAAACAAGCAGTTAATAATAATTTTAAAATTGTTTCTTTGGGTAAAAGAATTTTAAGATCTGAAACTGCAGCAATATTTTTGCTTTCAAGAATTAAAGAATAAATTAATTTGCAAAAGAAATATCTAATTGATCAATATCAATATCGCAAACATAATAAGTATTTCCATTTCAATCTAATGCAAATGGTTTTAGTTGTCTTCACAAATTATTTTCATGGAATTTTAAAATAGAGTTATATTCTCTATCTAAAATTAAACGCTCTAAAGGTATTTTTAAAGGAATAGGGTGAGCTCTTAATAATTCAAAATTTGTTTGGGCATGAACAAATTTTAAACGTTTTTGATGATTCATTAAAACCATTGAAAATGAAATATTGTCTACTCTATTTGTTTCTTTAAAATTTCCTATAAATCTCATCATTCCTTTTTTTAAAGATAATGATGCTAATAATACTTCAATTTCGTCTTTTGTTGATTGTGTTTTAAAAAATATTCTTGCATAAGCACTTATATTAGATTCGTTCTTTTTATATAATCTCTCATTAGAATAAACAAATAATTCTTTAAAAAATGACATATTAGATAATGTTTGTTTCAAAAATTGATCAAACTTATCTAAATGAATTAATGGAAAATGATTTAAATTAATTAATAACGATGAATATGATTCATAATTTCCATTAAATGTATTCTCTTCTGGTTTAAAATTAGAAGCAATATTTGTGATATTTTTTGAAGAGTATTCAAATTTTTGTCCTTTTTTAACTTGTTCTATTTCTCATTTTCCAGAATTATTTAAAATAAAATAACTTTTATCTTCAATTGAAAATGCTTGCTTTCCTGCTCTTTCTCTAATGGTCTTTGTTGATGCTATGAAAGGCTCCATTGAATTAGGTGAATAATAATCTATATTTCAGCCACCTTCACTATTTTGACCAAATTTATCTTTTGATATAACTCTTCCTGCAAAATCTGTACCAAAACTATTATTTCCAAATTTTATTTCTCATAATTTTACAGCTTGTCTTGACTCCTGAGCCATAATATTTTCTCTAGTTTGAATTTCTTGTTTTCTTTTTTCTATATCATCAAGTTTTTTGGCATTATTTTTTTGATCCATTCTTAACGACTTGATTTGCATTGTTTGTTCATCTAATTTTTTTGATAAATCGTTAATCATGGTTCTATTAAATGAATTTGTTAATGATGAATTTGAAAATTGATTAAATCCTGAAGATATGGTACTAGTTGTACCAAGTGTCTTAGCAACATTTTCCTCTATTTTAAAATTTTCAAGAGCAGAAGAATTAATTGCTTGAGTTCTAGCAATTTGATTTCTTAATTCATTTAATCTTTTGTTATTACGTTCAATTTCAATCTGCTGTGTTTGTTCTTTTTGCAATCTTAATTGATTTTCTAATAACTCAATTTCTTTTTTTTGTCTTAATTGTTCTTGTGCCAACATTTCTGAATTTCTTTTTCTTAGAAGCTCTTGTGATCTTTCTAATTCTAATTGTTGAGTTTGTTCATATGCTAATTGTCTTTGCAATTCTTCAATTTGATTTTGTTGTTGTCTTATTTGTTCTTCTCTATCATTTTCATAATTATTGAAAGAAAAAGCTTGAGTTTCATAAGAATTGTTTATATTGTTATATTGATTATTGTTGTTGGATTCATAGCTATTATTCTTAGGTTGCCCAGGAATAAATTCTTCATCGTATTCAACCAAATTAACATCTCATTCACCAAATTTATTTCTGGTCATATTAAACAATTTCCCATTTACTAAAAATTCCTCATCAGGATTATCAAGAATATTTCTTGGAAATTCGCTTTCTGTTTTAACGTTAACAATTAAATATTCATCATCTCCAAAAGAAATTAAATTTCAACCAAATGGAGAATTATAATTTTGGAAATCATTATAATGAATTTCTCTACCAGAAAAATCTTCACTAACTGTTATATCTAATCCTATTTGTTTTTCTCAAATTTCATCTTTAATTTCTCACATAGTTATTTTATTTTAGCAAAATTTATCGGAATAAATTCTAACAAAACACTTTTTTAAATTAAACAATTTTAAATTATTCCCATTTTCTCTAAAAAAAACTTTGTTCCATAATCCTCAACATCAATTGTTACATCGTCTGCAATTTTTTTAAGTTCTTCAGTTCCATTACTCATAGCTATTCCTAAACCAACTTCTTTTATCATTTCAATATCATTTTCTCCATCCCCAAAAGCAATTACTTCTTTTATGTCTATGTTTAAAAAATTACACAATTTTTTTAATGAACTAGCTTTTGTTATTCCTTTATTAGCAACAAAAAAACCTTTAGGTCAATATGCTTGTACATCAATAGATAAATTGTATTTTTCAAAATATTTTTTTGTTTGTAAATAAATTGGAGAATTCAATTTATGTTCAAGTGTTATTAAATGAAAATAATTTTTATCTAATTTTTCTTTAGCACTTTCATAAGAATTAAATTTATTTCTAAAAGCTTCTCAAAATCAATTTTTTTTATTTTCTTTATTTTCAAAAACAAAAACTTTATCACTATCAGAAAGTACTATATTATTAATTTCATCGATATTTTTCATTAAAACATTTTTGTTATATTCTTCAAATTCAGTAAAACTTATTGAAGAATTAAAGATATACTTATTATTTTTCAAGTCATAAATAAAAGAACCATTTGCTCCAATAAAATAATCAACATAAGAATTTTTATAAATATTTGCAATTGAAACAAAATCTCTTCCTGTTGCTAAAGTGATGATTATACCTTTTTCTTTTAACTTTTTAAACATTAAATTGATTTCATCAGATAATTCATTAGTAAGATGTTGAACCAATGTACCATCTATATCAAAAGCAATCATTTTATACATTTTGTTCTCCTTTAAATGCTTAAAAAATTTTAACAAATAAAATAAACGAATAAGATAAGTTTGCTACGTTAAGTCAAAAAATTTTGAATTTTTTTGCCAAATAAATTTGTTTTAATAACTTTATTATTTTGAATCTTGATAACTCCAATTATTTCATCGTTAAATGAAAGTAGATAATGTTCGTCTTTAGCTATATAACTTTTATTTAAACCGAAAAATCATCGCTTTAATTCGCTTTGTTCCGTAATTCTAATTAAAGGTAGTTGTATCATTGTTTTAATATTAATTTCACTATCTTCTTTTATTCCATTAACCATTGTTCTTTCTAAAAATGTCATATAAGCGCCTGTTGTTAGTTTTTTTCCTATATCATTAACAAGAGATCGAATATATGTTCCATTAGATACTTTAGTTTTAAATTTAATGATAGGGTAGTGGTAATAAATGTTATTTATTGAATATATTTCAACTTCATTTTCTTTTAAATTAAATTTAATATTTTTTCTTGCTAATTCATATGCTCTTTTACCATTAATTTTTTTAGAGCTAAAAGATGGTGGTATTTGTTTAATTTTTCCAACAAAAGAATTGATAACTTTATTTACTTCTTCTTCGCTAGGAATATAATCCGAAAAAAAACATATAGGACCTTCACTATCAAATGTTGCAGAATTAAATCCTAGTTTAAGTTCAACATTATATTCCTTGTCTTTGTTGGTTAGATAAGGAATTAGTTTTGTATCTTCGTTAGTAGCAATCAATAATAAACCTTGAGCTAAGGGGTCTAACGTTCCTGTATGACCAATTTTTTGAATATTGTTTTTTCTTTTAAACTCATCAATAACTTGAAATGATGATTTACCCATTTCTTTATAAATTAATCTAAACATGATTTTGAATTATAATTCAATTTATAAGAAAAAAGACATCATTCTAAGTTTCGCATTTGTGGTATAATTCAAACGGTAAATATTGTTTTAATGTTAGCATTCCTTAAGAAAGGAATGATATGAGAAAAATTAATAATAAAATACAAATAAATAATTTAGAAGAAATAGAAACAGATCAATTGATTTGAGAAATAGAAAATTCAAAAGATTTTTTTGTTTATGAATTAAATGATAGTCAAGAAAATGCTGAAATCTTAGTGAAAATAATTATGAATTCAGATAATTCGTTTAATTAATGGACTTAATTTTAATTTATTTTGCTATTAAATATAAAGGTTATTTTCATGAAATATATCAAGCCATTAAAAATAAAGAATATGTTTCAATCGAAGATTTAGAAAAAGTTAAAACAAAAATAGACAATCAAGAAATTCAAGCAATTACTATAATTGATGACGATTATCCTGAATCTTTAAAATTAATTAACAATCCACCATTTGTTTTATTTTATAAAGGAAATAAAAAATTATTGAAAGAAGACATTCTTTTATTAACAGGTGATTTTTTAAATGAAAAAATTAGTAAATTTTTATATGAATCAATGAATGAAATTTCTAAAAATCATACTTTGATTTCTAATTTTTCTAAAGGATTGGACGAAGAAATAGTTGATTATTTTATAGAACAAAATAAAAAAATAATATTAATTTCTGCAAATGGACTTCAAGATCCTTATTTTGCCAAAAAATTAGATTTTTTAAATATAAACAAAAATATTTTAATTCTTAGCGAATATCCCGAGGGAGTGAATCTTAACAAAAAAAGACTAATTCAAAGAAATCGCATTAGTATGGGATTATCAAAAGCGTTAATAATTGCTTCTTCAAATAAGCAAAGTAAAGTTCTATCTCTAGTTTCATTTGCATTAGAACAAGGAAAAGATGTTTTTTGTTTTCCGGGACTACAAGATGATAACGACGGAAATAATCTATTGATTCAAGACGGAGCAACAATGATCACATCAATTAAAAATAGAATTTAATTTTTATTATCTAAAATCATTATATTCAACAAATGAGGTCAAAACCTCATTTTTTTATTAATCATTTAGTTTTAATCACATAAAAAAATTATTAATTGAATTTAATAATATTTCATAAGTTTCTTCAAAATTTTTTGAATATCAAGGATCAGGAACTTCGTTGTAATTTAGTGAACAAAAATCTGTTATTTTTAAAATTTTTTTATTTTGACCAAATTTATTTACAACATCTTCGTAATTCAAATTGTCCATCACCAAAATATAATTTGCACTATCAAAGATTTCTTTATTTATAACTTTAGCTCTAAAACCAAAACGCGGAATATCATATCTATCTAAAATAACTTTAGTTTCATGATGCATTTGTTGTCCTTCATGATAATTGGCTGTTCCACAACTTGAAATTTCTAAATTTTTAATTTTTCTTCTCTTTGTATAATATTTTGCAATAAATTCAGCCATAGGTGATCGACATATATTTCCTAAACAAACAAAAACAATTTTCATATTTTCCTCTTTATTATCATTTTACCTTTTTGATACAAAATCTTTTAACCTCTTCTATTGGATGATATGAATGTTTTGATTTTGCTATCATTGGATTTCCTAAATCGTCTTCACGATCAATTAATTCACATTTTATATCATGAAAAAGTAAGTTGTTTTTAAGGATAAATTGATACAAACCACGAATATCTTTTTCTGCTTTTTCAATAATAATTTCATAAATATTTTTATTTATAAAACCAAAAGTATATCCTACTATTTTTTTATCAATATAAAAAACTGTTCCATTAAATCTTTTATCTTTTTTATACTGATTAAATAAGAATTCTTTATAAATTTGAATTTCATTTTTTCTTGTTTCATTACTATATTTATTGTTTAAATATATTGTAAATTCAATAATGTCGTTAAAATTAGCTTCTTTTAAATTTTGAACATCGACATTATAATTTTGTTTTAAAAAAGCATTTAAATGATTTCTTTTTTTAACCATTTTTTTACCACTAAATGTTTTAAATGATTCTAAATTATAAATATAGTTAGAAATATAATTTGATTGAATTAATTGATAATTTTCTAATTTTCAGTCTTTGATTGATTGAAATGAAAAATCAATTATTTCAATATCATTATCATTATTTAGAATGTTTAAATCATTTTTGATAACTTTAATAGTTTCTTCTAAATTAAATCCTTCCATATAAAAACTATTAAATAATTTTCAATTTTTAAATTCTTTGATTTTTATGTAAAAAATAACAACCTGATCTAGTTTATGAAACTTAAATTTAGATCCATAATATTGTCATTGAATTAATTGAATAGTTGAAAAATAATCAAAATTAAAGTTGTTATTTTTTAAATAATCATTCAATTCTAAATAATTATTTCAATGCAAATCTTCAATCATATTTTTTATTCTAATATAGATAGATCTACATTGTGATAAATTTCTTGAACATCATCATTATCTTCGAATCTTTCAAGAATAGCAATAAACTGTTTTGCATCATCTTCATTTAATTTTATTTTATCTGAAGATATAAAAGTAACTTCAGCAGTTTCAAACTCACTAAAACCAGAAGTTTCAATCTTTGTTTTTACTAAATCAAAATTTGATGGACTAGTATATATAGAAATATAATTTTCATCTATTTCATAATCCTCGGCTCCTGAATCCATAACAATCATCTCTAATTCTTCTTGTTTTCCTTCAGGAATTTGCAATTCTAAAATACCTTTTCTTTCAAAATTAAAAGGTATAGTTCCTTGTTTGCCAATAGTTCCATTTGCTTTTTTAAAAAGATGTTGAATATCCGAAGAAACTCTATTGTAATTATCAGAGAGACAAATTACTAATAAAATTATTCCGCCTTTTAAATTACCTGAATAAATAATTTCTTTAAAATTATCACTTGAATTTTTTCCTGTTCCAGAACCCTTTGCAATAGCGTTTTCTATATTTGCTTTAGGCATTGATTTTGCCTTTGCTTTTGAAACTGCTAATCTCAAAGCTGCATTAGAACTTAAATCAGGTCCACCTTTTGCTGCTGCAACCATAATTTCTTTTGCAAATTTGGCAAACAATTTTGCTCTCGCTGCATCTTGCGCACCTTTTCTATGTTTAATATTTGCTCACTTTGAATGTCCAGCCATAACAAAACTCCATACTACAATAAAAGCATTTTTTATTATAGTTTATTTTTTGTTATTTTTTTATTCTAATATTTTTCGGTTGAATTTTTGAATCTGTTGTTACAACACAAATAACATCCGAATTCAAATTATGTTCTTTCAAAATATTTAGATCTACTTTTGCTAATAAATCGCCTTTTTTAACTTTTTGCCCTTGTTCAACAAAAGACTCAAATCCTTCACCATTTAAACTTACAGTATCAATACCAATATGAACTAAAATTGATAGACCATCATTAGTTTCAATGCCATAAGCGTGTTTTGTTGGAAACACAGTGACTAATTTCCCGTCAATAGGAGAGTAAACATTACCATCTGTTTGCTCAATAGCAAAACCAACTCCCAATAATTTTGCAGAAAATACACCATCATTAAGACTTTCTAGAGATTTAACTTTTCCATTTGTCGGAGTTTTAATTACAATTTCATCAACAATATTAGACTCTAATTTTGTATCTGTTTTAATTTGGTTTTGTTGATTAGACAATCTTTCTTCTTTTTTATCTGAATAAAAATCAGGATTTTTATCTATTTCATTAATAGCATTATCAATTTTGATTCTTAATTGATCTGCAATAGGTCCAAAAATTACTTGTAAGTGTGTTTCAGAATTTTTTCTAACACCAAATGCTCCAGCAGTTTTTAATTTTTCTTCATTAACAAGATTCATATTTTTGACATCAAATCTTAATCTAGTTGCGCAATTTGCTGTTTTAGTAATATTTTCTCTTCCACCAAAACCATCAATTATTTCAAGAATTTGAGATTCAATTCCAAAAGTATTATTTTCATTATTAGATTTTGCTTGCTGATAATCTTTTTTAGTAAATAATTTTGTATTTCCGCCTCTACCTGGGGTTGGTAAATCTGCTTTTTTAATTCAAAAATAAAATCCAAAGAAATATATCGGAATATAAGCCATACCAACTACAATTGTTCATCAGAAGTTTGTTCCTTTTAGTATTGGAATCATTCCATAAACAATTAAATCTAAGAAACCACCAGAGAAAGCCATACCAATATGTACTGAAAGAATATTAGCCATTAAAAATGATACTGCACAAAAGAAGGCATGAAATCCAAAGAACAAAATAGGTGCTAAGAATAAGAATGTAAATTCTAATGGTTCGGTAACTCCTGTTACAAAACAAGTAAGTGCAGCAGGGAAAATAGTACCTAAAGCAACTTTTCTATTTTCTTTTGGAGCAGCTAAAACCATAGCAAGACCAGCAAATGGAAGCCCTCATTGCATAAATGAGAATTTTCCATCCAAGAATCTACCTAATTTAAGACCTAATTCATCTTGAATAAACATAAATAATGATTTTGAACCTTTTTGTCCATTTATTTCATAATGAACAGTATTAGTATTAACTCCAATTAAAGCTAATGTAGTTGATGAATCACCATTAACAGAACCTGGTTTAAATGACGAAGAAATTTGATCTCATGAAATATATTCATTAGGATTAGAAATTACTACTTCTCCTTTTAATTGATGAATAATTGAAGCAAAATCACTAGCTAAAATTTTATTGCCATCTTGTTTCAATCAATTCTGTAATTCAACTGAAACATCCCCCCCCGCTGATGTATATCACAATGGTGAGTAAAATACATGATGTAAACCAAATGGAACTAATGATCTTTCAATAAATCCAAAAATAAATGAATCAAATCCATATGGTATTTTTCCTGAATTTTTTCCTATTCAGTTAAAAATATATCCAATATAAGGTCAAAACAGTAAAAAAGTAAATACTAAAGGAATCATTAATATAACAACTGCTAGAGCAACGAATCTTTTACCGCCAAAGAAAGAAATGACTTGAGGTAATTGAATTGTATGGAATCTATTATAGGCTCATTGAACAACAAACCCAACTATAATCCCCCCAAACACAGAAGTTTGCATTACACTAAACCCTAATGAAGAGCCTATTAATGCCTTTAAGTCTGATGGAGTTCTTCATCCACCTGAAAATAATATTTTATATCCTACAATATCTTTATTTGAATCATAAACAGGATTAATAAAAACTGACTGGAGTGCACTAAATATTAAATAACCTATAATTGCATTAAAAACTGCAACTCCAGCTTCTTCCGTAAAAGAAACAGCAATTGCAGCAGCAAATAATAATGGAAGCGCTCCAAATAATGGATCACCTAATTGTTTAATAAAATTCCCAAAAGTTTCCCCAGCAGAACCACTAGGTGAATTACTTGCAATAGTTGCTCCTACTCCTAAAAATAATCCTGCTATTGCTAATACTGAAATTGGTAATAAAAAAGCTCCTGAAAGTTTTGATAAGAAAGCTTTCATCCCACCACCAGTTTTAGTACTTACTTTTTTATTCTTTCTCAAAAAAATGTTTTTAATTGGATTATCACTTTTTTTTGTAATTTTTTCACTCATAGTAATACAACCTCAAATAAATCAACTATTTCAATATCTTGCTCACCAAAAAAAATAAGCAACAAAATTGAGTAAACACATTAAAAAATAATTTTTCTAAAATAATAAAAGAAAAATCTAGCTAAAAAGAAACACTAAAAATTCTTTTATTAAAGAAATTTTACTACATATTAGAAGTTATTTTTTCTTAATTTCAAAAAATATGTTAAGTTACTCAAACAAATATTTTTCTCATTCATCAAAATCTTGTAATTGAAATTTAATTAAAAAAACATTGGTAGAACCAATGTTTAATATAAATTTTTATTAAAAAAAATTAAACTAATTCTAAAATCGCCATTCTAGTCGAATCACCTTGACGCGCAGGCAATTTAATAATTCTTGTATAACCACCTTTGCGATCTTTGTATTTTGGAGCTATAGTATCAAATAAATATTTATCAACTGGAACATTATCTTTAGTGCTTACAGGTCTTAAAAAAGCTACTGCTTCTCTTCTAGCAGACAATGTGCCTTTTTTACCTTTTGTAATCATTTTTTCAACAAATCTTCTCACTTCTTTTGCTCTAGTTTCAGTAGTTGTAATTCTTCCGTGCAAAATAACATCTGTTGTTAAAGAACGAATAACACCTCTTTTTCAAGAAGTATTTCTGCGAAATAGTTGATGTGGATTAGCCATTACTCACTATCTCCTTTTTCAATTTCAATTCCAATTGATTTTAAAGCATCAATAATCTCATTAATTGATTTTTCACCAATTGAATTAATATTTTTTAAATCTGAATACGATAACTCTTTTAACTCACTAACTTTAGTAATATTTGCTCTTTTCAAACCGTTTGTTGAACGAACTGTCAAATCTAAATCTTCAATTGTCATCGAAGAAAATTTATCTTCTGTTTTTTTAGTAATATCTGAAATAAACATCGAATCTATTTCTTCTTGATTTAAATCAATATTTCCAATTATATTTAAATGTGCTGTTAAAACTTTTGCTGCTTGTGCTAAAGCATCTTTTGCTTCAATAGTTCCATTAGTTTCAACTTCTAATTCAAGTTTTTCTTGTACATAATGAGAAGAGGAATTTAGTTCTTCTACATAATACATAATTCTTCTAATTGGTGAAAAATTTGAATCAAATACTAATAACTCCCCTTTTAATTTAGAGTCAATATCTGCACGATGATCGGCAACAAATAATTTATTCTTTTCCTCACTAGCATATCCATAATCAGCTCTAATAAATAAATCAAATTCTAAAGCTTTCTTAGATGATAAAGTTGCAATTGGAGTATTTAAATCACCAACAATTTCCACGCCCATTGGTAATTCTAAATCTTTATATGTTACAACTCCTTCATTTGAAGATTTAAATGAAACTTTTAAAACTGAATTATCTCCAAAAACAGCTTCATTATACTTAAATGGAATTTTACATAATCTAGCAATTAATGTTAAAACATCAACATCTGTATTGACAATTGATTTATATTGATGAGTAATATCTGCTATTTTAATAGCAAATGGAGCAACACCATAAATTGATGATAGCAACACTCGTCTTAAAGAGTTCCCTAATGTATTAGCCATACCTCTTTCTAATGGTTGGATTATAAATCAATTGTTGAATTCATCAATTTTTTTATATTTAATTTCGTTATACTTTAATTTTGCAAATTTTGCCATTATTTATCTCCTTTTTTGTCTTTTTAAAACTCTTTTTGGTGGTCTTGTTCCGTTGTGAGGAATAGGAGTTACATCTTCAACTGATTTAATTGAAATTCCTGAAACTTCAATTTGTTTTTTAGCCGATTCTTTACCAGGACCGATCCCTTTTAACTTAACATCTACTTCTTTTAATCCTGATTTTTTAGCTTCCTCTGCTGCTGCTGCTGCTGCAAGTCCGGCTGCATATGGAGTTTTTTTCTTAGTTCCTTTATAACCAATTGCTCCTGAAGATGATCATGCAAACACATTCCCATTTAAATCAGTAAAAGTAACGATTGTGTTTTGATGTGTTGAATGAATATGAGCAATTCCAGAAGTAATGATTCTTTTTTTACCTTTTTTAGCCATATAATCTTACTTCCTTTCTATTTTTTCTTACCAGCTATTGCAACTCTAGGACCTTTTCTTGTTCTTGCATTTGATTTTGTTGATTGTCCTCTAACTGGTAATCCTTTTCTATGTCTAATACCACGATAATTTTTAATTTCCATTAAACGTTTAATATTAATTCCAATTTCTCTTCTTAAATCACCATCTGTTGTATATTTAGCAGCTTCTTTTCTTATTGCTAATAATTGTTCTTCTGTTAAATCAGCTACTTTAATATTCTCATCTACGTTAGCGTCTTTTAAAATTTTTGAAGATAAACTTTTGCCTATTCCATAAATGTATGTCAAAGATATAACGACACGTTTATTATTTGGAATTTCAATATTTAAAACCCTAGCCATATTTTATCCTTGTCTTTGTTTGTGCTTTGGATTAATACATATAGCACGAACAACTCCTTTTCTTTTTATTATTTTACAATCTTTACACATCACTTTAACTGATGCTCTGACTTTCATAAAAACCTCCTTTAATTTTTATTTATGTCTAAAAACTATACGACCTTGTGATAAATCATAAGGAGAAATTTCAACATCAACAGTATCTCCAGGCAAGATTCTAATTGAATGTAAATTAATTTTTCCACTTACAGTAGCTTTAATTGTCATTTTATTCTCTAATTCAACTTGATATTCTCTAGTTGAAAATGATTTAGTGACTTTTCCTACCATTTTGATTGCATCTTTTGCCATTAATTTTGTTGTATGTTCTATGTAAGAACTATTCCTTTCCCATTTTTTATTAAAATTGTGTGTTCATAATGAGATGATTTTTTATTTGATTTTGCAACTACAGTTCAACCATCTTTTAAAATTTTAATTTTATTAGATCCTTGTAGAATCATAGGTTCAATACAAATTACCATACCATCTTTTAAAATAGGTCCTGTTCCTTTTCTTCCCTCATTAAAAACATATGGTTCTTCATGTAAATATTTTCCAATTCCATGACCAGAAAACTCTTTTGGTGTAAATAACTTCTGTTCGTTTATGTATTTTCCAATTTCGTAAGAAATATCACCAATTGTTGCGCCAGGTTTTATTGCATTTAAACCTTTTAAAAATGCTGTTTGAGCAACTTCAATTAACCAATCATTTTCTTTTGTAGAATTGCCTACAGACATTGTAAAAGCACTATCAGAATAATATCCTTCATAAACAACTCCCATATCCAGAGACAATAAATCTCCATCTTTTAGAATTCTTTCTGAAGGGATTCCATGAATCAATTCTTCATTAACAGAAGCACATATTGTTCCACTAAAACCTTGATATCCAAGGAAAGCTGGTTTTGCTCCTAACTTTATTGTTTCATTATAAGCAATTGAATCTAAATCTTTTAATGAAACACCTGGTCTTACAGCATCTCTAACTATTTTTTTAACACTAGCCAGGATTTTACATGATTTAGTAATTAATTCAATTTCTTTTTGAGATTTTATGCTAATCATTTTAATCAATAATTATATCTAAAATGTCTTTTATTATTAAATCAATATTTCTGTTTGAATCAATAGTAAATAATTTATTTTTATCTTTGTAAAAATCAATTAAAGGTTTTGTTTGATTTTCATAAACATCTAAACGTTTTTTAACAGCTTCAGGTTGATCATCTGCTCTCTGAATCAGTTGTGTTTCATCTATTTCACAGTAAGGATGTTTTTTCGATCTAAATGAAGAAAGATTATATGTTCTTTTGCATTTAGGACAAAAAAATCTTTCACTTAATCTTTTAATCACAACATCAGCATCAATACTTAGATAAATAACAACGTAATTATTAAAATTTAAGCCATCTAAAAATTGCGCTTGATGAATTGTCCTTGGAAAGCCATCTAAAATGAATTTTTTATTTTCTTTTTCAAGAGCAAAAATTTTATTTTTAACAATCTCATTGGTAATATTATCAGGAACATACGAACCAGATTCAACAATTTTTTGTATTTCAATTCCCAATTTAGTTTTATTTTTAATTTCTTCTCGAAAAATATCTCCTGTTGAAATTTGAACAATGTTTGTTTTTTTTTCTAAATTAGCAGAAACTGTTCCTTTGCCACTTCCTGGCATTCCGAGAAAAATAATATTTTTATTTACCATACCAACCCTTTCATTTTGATACTACCAATATTAAAATTTTTACCATAATACTGACCCGCTATTTTCTTGATTTTTATTACTTGGCTCAAAATCTTTATTACTAATTTGATCTTTTTTTGATGCTTTTAAAATATTTTGTGCTTTCTTTCTTGCTTCAATTTGTTGAATTGTTTCAATTGAAACAGTTGTAATAATCATAATTGAAGTACCACTAATAATAACTGATTGGAAATTAGTTTTACCAAAATGATCTAGTAGAATATAAGTAACATATTGTGATGAACCTAAAATAGTTAAGTAAATCGCTGAAAAAACTGCTAATCTTAAAACAATAGCTATTAAATAATCTTCAGTTTGTTCGCCAGGTCTTATTCCAGGAATAAATGTTGAAGCTTTGTTAAAATCCTCGACAATTTTATCAATTTTTGATTGCTGTAGTGATAGAAAAATAGTTATACCAAATGTTGCAGAAGCAAAAATAGTCAAACCTAATGGATTAGTTAATGCGAAGTATTTAATCATCCATCTAGTTCCAGATGAAGGAGAAACTTCATGAATTAAATTGACAATCAACATAGGAAAAGTAATTAACATTGAAGCAAAAATAATCGGCATAATCCCAGCAGGATTTAATTTAATAGGTAAGTAAGATAAATCTTTAACATTTTTTGAACGTCCTACACCTGTTTGTTGAATTGGAATTTTTCTTTCTGCTTGATAAATAAATGAAATAATAAATACCATAGCTATAAACAATAAAATGAAAGCAAAAAAATAAATTAATCCTCTAAATAATTCTGCACCTATTTTAGATTCTACTCAAAGAGATCAACCACTTGAAAATAATGAAGGCAATGAAATTATTGATCCTGCAAGAATTAACATACTTGAACCATTACCAACACCTTTATTAGTAATTAATTCCGAAATAAACATTGAAAAAAATGTTCCAGCAACTAAAATAAAAGGTAAAACTATTCAGACAAAAACAGTATTATTAAACTTATCATCAATTGATATTTTAATATAAGAAGTATTTGAAGAATCTTTTAACAATGATTGAATAATTACAATCCCTTGAATTATTGCAAAAACAAATGTTAAGCTGTAAGTAATATAGTTAATTTTTATTCTTCCAGCCGGTCCTGATTGATATAAACGATGAATTGGCGGAAATAATTTTGTTTGAGCAAATGTCATAATTAATGAAGCTGTAATAAATGGACTTATTCCTAAAGAGACAAGCGAAAATTGTCTTAACCCTCCGCCACCTATTGTATTTAAAATTCCAAAAAAAGAATTAGAATTTGCTCCCGACTCATTAGTAACACTAATCCCTGGTAAAGTAATTGTACCTATAATGACAAATATTGCCATTAGCATTAATGTAAATAAAATTCTTTTTAATAAATCTCTTTCTTTTAATTTTTTGATAATATTACGATCAAAAAAAAGAAATATCTTTGAAAAAAAAAGAGAGATACTATTAGTTATTTTTTTAAAAAAATTCACTATTAGATTACCTCTACTTTACCTCCAGCTGCTTCAACAGCTTTAATTGCATTTTGAGAAGCTGCATTAACTTTAATAATCATTTTTTTTGTTAATTTACCATTTGCTAATAACTTAATTGGTAAATTTTTATTTCTTGCCAATTTTGCTTTGTGTAATAATTCAGCATCTACTGTATCATTTGCATTAAATTTTGCTTCTAACGAAGATAAAGAAACTATTTGATATTCGATATGGTTAATATTGTCAAAACCTCTTTTAGGTAAACGTCTAAATCAAGGTGTTTGTCCACCTTCAAACCCCGGACGATGCCCGTGACGTTTATTTTGACCTGATTGACCTTTCCCTGCTTGTTTACCTTTTCCAGCAGCATGACCACGACCTACACGATGTTTTTTAATTCTTGAACCTTCATTAGGTTTTAAGGTATGTAATTTCATAATAGTTTCTCCTTTTTATTTAGTTTTATTTTTTAAGAATATGATCTACACTTACATCTCTTAATGATGCTAGTTTTTCAACAGTTCTTAATTGTTTCAATGCTTTAATTGCTACTTTAGCAGCATTTTGTTTGGTTCTTGAACCATATGATTTTGTATAAATATCTGTATAACCTGCAAGTTCAACAACTGTTCTAACTGTTCCAGAAGCAACAATTCCTTTCCCTTTAGGAGCAGGTTTTAAGAGAATTTGACTTGCTGAATATTTAGCTTTAATCTCATGAGGAATAGTTGATTTGTTAATGATTGGTACTTCAATCAAATTATTCTCAGCATTTTTAAATGCTTTTCTAATAGCATCTGGAACTTCATTTGCTTTACCGTGGCCTAAACCAACTTTCCCTTTTTTATTACCAATAGCTACAACTGCTGAAAATGAAAATCTTCTTCCACCTTTAACAACAGTTGTAACACGAGCGATATCGATAATACGATCCTCAAATTCATATTGTTTTTTTTCTCTTATTTTGGATTTTTGTTGTTTTTTGTTTTTGTTAAATTCAGTTTCATTTTTAGCAAAATGTTCTTTTCCTTCTTTTGTTGGTTTAGAAGATTGAACTTCTTTTGTTTCATTTACTACATTTTGATCAGAAAGACTTGAAGAAGTTGCTTCTTCAATATTATTAATTTCTTTATTTTTTTCTTCAATAAAAAATGCCATTAGAATTTAATCCCTTCTGCTCTTACTGCTTCAGCAAAACTTTTAACTTTTCCATGATAAATATATCCTGATCTATCAAAAACAATTTCGTTAATTTTTAATGATTTAATTTTTTTGCCCATTTCATGACCTAATTTTTCAGCAGCTTTAATATTTCCACTATATTCTTTTTCGCTAATTGTTGAAGCGCTTGTTAAAGTAATTCCTTTAGTATCATCAATTAATTGTGCATAAAAGTTTTTGTGTGATTTATAAACAGATAAACGAGGTATTTTACTAGTTCCACTTATTTTTTGTCTAATCTTTAAGTGTTTTTTAATTCTTGCTTTATTTCTCGAATTTATTTTCATAATTTAACCTCTTTTACTTAGAAGCTGCTTTCCCTTCTTTTCTTCTAATTGTTTCATTATCATACATAATACCTTTACCTGAATATACATTAGGTTTTCTTACTTTTCTTAAAACTGCTGCGAATTCTCCAACTTTTTGTTTATCAATCCCTGTGACAATCATTTCAGTTGGTTTAGGAATTTCTAATTTTAACTCTGTTGGAATATCAATTAAGTATGGATGCGAATAACCGGCATAAATTTCTACTTTATTACCTACTAATGAAGCTTTATAACCAACTCCTTTAATCAAAAGTTTCTTTGAAAAACCTTCACTTACACCTTTTAACATTCCTGCTAATAATGAGTTTGTAGTGCCATGTAATTGTTTGGTGTGTTTTTCCTCATTAGCTCTTACCAGAGTAATTTTATCGTCTTCAATATTAATAGAAATTAATGTTGAAAATTGTTTCTTTAACTCTCCTTTAGGACCTTTAACAGTAATTAAATTTTGATTATTTTCCAAAGTAACACCAGAAGGTATTGTAAGAATTCGATTTCCTACTCTAGACATTAATACCTCCTATCAAATATAGGCAATAACTTCACCGCCTACATTTTCCTTTCTTGCTTCTTTATCTGTTAATAATCCTTTTGAAGTAGAAATAATAGCAACACCAAATCCTGATTGAACAGTTGGTACTTCTTCAACAGGGACATAAACTCTTAAACCTGGCTTAGAAATTCTTTTAATATCAGTAATAACTCTTTCATTACCTTTGTATTTCAAAGTTACCAAGATTTCTTTTTTGTTATTTTCTAAAACTATTTCTTCAAATTTACTAATATAACCTTCATCTTTAATAATAGATAATATTTTCATTTTTAATTTTGAATGAGGCATTGAAACTGTTTTGTGTTTTCTAGCATTTGCATTTTTGATACGAACAATCATATCTGAAATTGGATCACTAATAAAAGCCATAAACTATCAACTCGCTTTCTTTATGCCTGGGATTTTCCCTTCATGTGCTAGATTTCTAAAACAAATCCTACAAATTTGAAATTTTCTTAATACTGCATGTGGTCGACCACATAATTGACATCTTGTATATTTTCTTGATGAAAATTTTGGATGTTTTTCAGCTTTAACTTTCAACGATTTTTTTGCCATATTTTTTTCCTTTTTATTATCTATTATTTTTGTTGATGCGCAAATGGCATTCCTAATAATTTTAGAAGTTCTAGTGCTTCATTATCAGTTTTAGCACTTGTAACAATAATTACATCTAAGCCTTTAATTTTTCTAATCTTATCAAACGAAATTTCTGGAAAAATAATTTGTTCTTTAATACCAAGAGAATAATTTCCTCTACCATCAAATGCTTTTGGATTTACTCCTCTAAAATCACGAATACGCGGAATTGAAACATTAATTAATTCATTTAAGAATGTTCACATTCTAGTTCTTCTCATGGTTACCTTCCCGCCCATTGACATTCCTTCACGTAATTTAAAAGAAGCATTTGATTTTTTAGCTTTAACAACATAAGGTTTTTGCCCAGTAATTAAAGTTAATTCATTTTGCACTTCTTCAATCGCTTTTGAATTAGAAACTTCTTTCCCAGCTGTCATATTGACAACAATTTTTTCAATTCTTGGAACTTCCATAATTGAAGAATAATTAAATTGTTTAATTAATGCAGGAACGATTTCTTTTTCATATTTAATCTGTAATGATGATTTCATATGTTAGATTTCCTTTCCTGATTTTTTATCAATTCTAATTTTTTTATCTTTTTCAATTCTATAACCAACTCTTGCAGCAATTGGTGACCCTTTTTTAGAATCTTTTGATTTTAATGCAACATTTGAAATATGAATTGAAGCTTCTTTTCTTTCGATTGAACCCTCAGCATTTTGTTGAGTAGGTTTACGATGCTTAACAACCATATTAATATCTTTTACATAAACACGATTTTTTTTGTGGTCAATTTTAGTAATAAAACCTGTTTTACCTTTTTCTACTCCAGAAATAATTACTACTTCATCATTTTTTCTTAATTTCATAATTACCTCCTTTTAAATAACCTCAGGTGCTAGAGAAACAATTTTTAAATAACCTTTTTCTCTTAATTCACGAGCTACTGGTCCAAATACCCTTGTTCCTCTTGGTGTTCCATCTTCTTTAATAATAATTACTGCATTATCATCAAATTTGATATGTGAACCATCTTTTCTTTTAATACCATACTTTGAGCGAACAATAACTGCTTTAACAACTTGACCTTCTTTTACTATTCCATTTGGTAATGCTTTTTTTACAGAACAAACAATAATATCACCAATGTTTGAAGTTTTCTTAACAGAACCACCAATATTTCTAATCAAGCCAACTTCTTTTGCTCCAGAATTATCAGCTACAACTAATCTTGATTGTTCCAAAACCATTAGTTACCTTCTTTCACATGTTCTCTAATTTTTTCTAAACGGAATGTTTTTGTTTTTGAATATGGTCTTGTTGATGTTATTTTTACAATATCACCAACTTTTGCTTCTTCTTTTTCATCATGAGCAGCAAATTTTTTAGTTTTTCTAAAACGTTTACCATACAAGGGGTGTTTAACATAAATATCAACTGCAACAATAATTGTTTTCGAGTTTTTTGTTGAAACAACACGTCCATTTAATGATTTACGATTATTCAATCTTGTTTGTTGTTCCATTATTTATTCCCTTCTTTTTTTGGTGTTGATTTTTTAGTTGATTTTTTTGATGATTTAATATTTTCTTGTTTTTGTTGTTTTTCTAAAGATTCTTTCAATTCAACTTGTTTTAAAGCTGTTAAAACTTTTGCAATATCTCTTCTAACTAATTTAATTTTATGAGTTTGATCTAACTGTTGTGTTTTGTTTTTTCATCCAAGGGTAAATGATTCAGCTTTTAAATCATTTAGCAATTCATTTAATTCTGTTTTTGACTTATTTTCAATATCTTTGAATTTCATTATTTACCACCATTCTCAGCTACTGATGATTCAACTCTTGAAAGAATTTTTACTTTAACTGGGAGTTTATGACCACCAAGTCTTAAAGCTTCTTTTGCAATTTCTTCACTCACACCCTTAACTTCAAACATCATAGTATTTTCTTTAACAACAGCAACTCATTTTTCAGGATTACCTTTTCCTTTACCCATACGAACACCGATTGGTTTAGATGTTAGTGATAAATGAGGAAAAATTCTGATAATAACTTGTCCTTCACGACCCATTTTACGTGTAATTGCAATCCTTGCAGCTTCAATTTGTCTTGCAGTAATTCAAGCTGAGGTTTTTGCTTGCAAACCAAATTCTCCAAAAGAAACTTTATTCCCTCTAAATGCTTTACCCCGATCATGGTAAATTTTGAATGATTTACGATGTTTTGTTCTTTTAGGTTGCAACATTATTTACCACCTTCTTTCACATCACCAAGCGATAATCAAACTTTTACTCCGATAGCTCCATAAGTAGTTCTAGCTGTAGCAGTAGCATAATCAACATTTTGCCTTAAAGTATGTAATTTCATTTCACCTTCTGAATATCCTTCTGATCTAGCCATATCAACACCATTTAAACGACCACTAACTTTTGTTTTTATTCCTGAAGCTCCTGCTTTCATCGCATCACGAATAACCTGTTTTTGAGCATTTCTAAATGAACCACGATTTTCTAATTTAATTGCTATATCTTCAGCTAATAATTTAGCATTTAAAGAAGGGTTTTCAATCACTACTACTTCAATATTTAAATTAAGACTTTTATTTTTAGTAAATTTTTGAATATTTTTTGTTAATGTCTTAATATTATTGCCTTCTTGACCTAAAACAACACCTGGTTTTGCTGTATGAATAAATACTGTTACTTTGCCATTTTGCAATCTCTTAATTTCAACTTTTCCAATCCCATATTCTCTTGTAAATTGATCTAAATATTGGTAAATTTTTTGATCTTCTAGTAGAAGTCTAGGAAAATTATTTTTATCTGCATATCAAACAGTATTATGTGGCTTTGTAATTCCGTAACGGAATCCATTTGGATTAACTTTTTGTCCCATTTAATTACCTTCCTTTATTTTGCTTCTACAACTTGTTCTTCAAGTTTTATGATCATATGAGATGTTCTTTTAAAAATTGAATATGCTCTACCTTGAGCTCTTGGTTGAAATCTTTTTAATGTAGGTCCTTCATTAATTAAAACTTCCGCTAAAAACAATTTGTCTACATTCATCCCTTTATTATTAACAGCATTTGCAATAGCCGATTGCAATAATTTAAGCAATAATCTAGCTGCTTTTTTGTTTGAATTTTTTAATATTGATAAAGCTTCAGATGATGTTTTATATCTAATAAGATCAGCAACAAGACGCGCTTTTTGCGCTGAAATTCTTTGTAATTTTAATTGTGCAATTGCTTGTGTTTTCATAAATTACTTTTTCTTTCCTTTATCAGCACCATGACCTGTGTATGTTCTTGTTGGTGAAAATTCTCCAAGTTTGTGTCCAACCATATCATCTGTTACATAAACATCAATAAATTTTTTACCATTGTGCACTTGGAATGTTAAACCAACAAACTCCGGAAATATTGTTGAACGTCTTGATCAAGTTTTAATTGGTTTTTTAGGAGCTTTTTTTGAATTGATTGCTTCAACTTTTTTTAATAAATGCTCATCAGCAAATGGTCCTTTTTTAAGTGATCTAGCCATTATTTTTCAACTCCTTTCCGTCTTCTTATAATCAATTTATTTGATGATTTTTTAGTATCTCTTGTTTTAACTCCAAGCGCTTTTTTACCTCATAGTGTCATTGGACTTTTACGACCAATAGGTTGCTTACCTTCTCCACCACCATGTGGGTGATCAATTGGGTTCATTACTGAACCTCTAACTGTTGGTCTAATTCCTTTGTGACGATTTCTACCAGCTTTACCAATGTTTACTAGTGAATGTTCTTCATTTCCAACAACCCCAATTGTTGCTCTTGCTTTTGGTAAAAATTTTCTTACTTCACCCGATTTTAATCTTACAATAACATATTTTTTGGCTTCATCCATTCCAAGAATTTGAGCAGAAGAACCTGCTGATCTTGCTAATTTTGCTCCAGCTCCAGGTTGTAATTCTAAATTATGAATAAATGTTCCTTCAGGAATATTTTCAAGTGGCAAAGTATTTCCTACTTTAATATCAACGTTAGGTCCTGAAATGATTTTATCTCCGACTTCTAAACCTTTTGGATGAATAATATATCTTTTTTCTCCATCAGCATAAACAATTAATGAAATGTTTGAAGATCTATTTGGATCATACTCAATTGAAACAACTTTACCTTCAATTCCATCTTTGTTTCTTTTAAAATCAATGATTCTATACTTTCTTTTTACTCTTGAACCTTTATGTCTTGTTGTTATTTTACCTTGATTATTTCTACCTGATTGCGGTTGTAATGTAACTAACAATGATTTTTCAGGTTCATGACCACTAAGATTTTGTTTGTAATCTAGCACTGTCATATTACGACGACCATTTGTTGTTGGCTTTAAATACTTAATTGCCATGATTTTCTCCTTTGCTTAAAAATATTTATTTTTTTTCTTCTAAGCTTTTATCTTTAGTTTCTTTTTCGGTTTTTATTACTTTTTCTTTAGAAGCTTTTTTAATTTTTTCTTCTGCTCTTTTTTCTATTTCAGAAACCTCTTTAATTTTCGCTTTTACTTTTTCTTCTTTATTTTCTTTTAATTCTTTATCTGTTGCAATTCCCTCTTCTGGGAGAATTTGAATTGTTCCTTCTGACAATTTAATAATTGCTTTTTTATAACCAGCAACAAAACCACTATATCTACCTACCTTTTTTGGTTTTTTTGGCACATTAAAAGTATTAATTTTATCTACTTTAACTTGAAATATAAATTCTACTGCTCTTTTAATATCAAATTTTGTTGCTCTTCTATCAACAGCAAATGTATAAATGTTTTCTTGCATTTGTTGATAAGTTTTTTCGGTTAATATTGGATATTTAATAATGTCTGTTATATTCATTATTTAACCATCCCTTCTAGTTTTTTAACGTCATCAGAAGTTAATATCAAAGCATCAGTTCACAACAAAGCTTCTACTGTTAGAGCATTTAATTTAATTGCTGCAACATTAGGAATATTGCTTGATGATTTGTATATATTTTCATCACTTGATACAATAATAATTTTTTTTCTTCCCTCTAAATTCAATCCACTAAGTTGTTTCAATAATTCTTTTGTTTTGGGTTTGTCTAATTTGATAGAATCATTAATCAATACTGAACCTTCTTTTGCAAGTAAAGATAATGCTGAAAAGAATGCTAATTTTCTTACTTTTTTATTTACTTTTATTTTGTAATTTCTTTCAGTTTTTGGTCCAAATGCACGTCCACCACCTACAAATTGAGGAGATCTTAAAGAACCTTGTCTTGCTCTACCTGTACCTTTTTGTTTTCAAGGCTTTTTACCTGTACCCGAAACATCTGCTCTTGATTTAACACTGTGTGTTCCCTGACGTCTAGAAGCACGTTCCATCATTACAGTATCAAACATTACTTGTTCGTTAATCTTTGCTTCAAACACTTCTTTTGGTAACTTAACATTATTATTTAAAGGTTTAAACTTTGGAGATTCATTTTTTTGAGCTTTGTCACTTTTAACTTTGTTAGCCATTATTTATCTCCTCCTTTTCCTTACCTTCATTTTCTATTTCTTTTTCTTCTTTAGCTTGTTCTACAACTTCTTTCATTTCTTCTACTGACATATCAGAATTAATTTCGGCTCCGAATTTTTTACTTTCTTCAAGTAATTCATTTTTTTCAATTTCTTCTCTAAAATTAACAAGTTTAATTTCTGATTTGTTTGGAAGTTGTTTTATAGCTTGTTTAATAATGATATATCCTTTATTTGGCCCAGGAACCGATCCTTTAATTAAAATGTAATTATCTTTTTCATTTACATTAACAACAACCAAATTTTGAACTGTTCTTTGAACATGACCTAGATGTCCAGGCATAGTCATTCCTTTAAAAACCTTATTACCTGAAATATCTCCAAGAGAACCTGTTTGACGAATCGGTTGAGAACCACCACCACCTCCGTGTGATTTAGGTCCAATATGTTGATTTCATCTCTTAATTGTTCCGGCAAACCCCTTACCTTTTGAAATACCTGTAACGTCCACTAATTCACCAGATACAAATATTGATGCTTTGACTTCATCTCCTAAATTGTAACCACTCATACCACGAATTTCTTTTACAAAACGTTTAGGAGTTGTATTAGCTTTTTTAAAATGATTAATCATTGCTTTAGATGAGTGTTTTTCTTTTTTTTCACCAACAGACAATTGAATAGCATCATAACCATTTTTGTCTTTTGTTAAAACTTTTGTCACTATATTTTTTTCAATGCTAACGATAGTAACAGGAATTGAATAACCATGATCAGAATAAATCTGAGTCATTCCAATTTTTCTTCCTAAAATTCCTTTCATAATTTCCTACCTTAAGTTATTTACTATTGTTTGATCTTGTAATTAATTCAATATTTACACCTGCTGGTAATTCTGCTCTTTGTAATTTTTCCATTAATTCTTTTGATGGATCTTTTAAAACAATCAATCTTTTATGTGTTCTTCTTTCAAATTGTTCACGAGATTTTTTGTTAATATGAACAGAACGCAAAATTGTAAATTCTTCGTATTTTGTTGGCAATGGAACTGGTCCACTATATTTTGCGCCAATCGACTTAATCGCTTGAATAACTTTTATCGCTGCTTGGTCAACTAATTGTGATTCATAAGCAGATAATTTAATGTTTACTTTTTCCATATATTTTCAAGTTGTCTCCTTTTGTTCTTTTTGAACTAGCTCCACATAAATACATGATATACGATAGACAACTATTCTCCGTGTATCAAGAACCTCATGCTTCTTAGCTAACGTTGCACTAGAATTATAACAAGTTTTTTTATTCGAAAGTTAAATTATTTCAACTATAATTTTTGAATAGATTTTTAAAGATATACCAAGCATTAACTCAAAGATTTGAAAACGATTTTCAAATCTTTGAGTTTAAAAAATTTTTGGAGAAATTAATCAAATGAAGAAAGAAACAAAACAAATTAAAAGTAATAAAACAAAAGTAATTTTTGTAACTGGTGGTGTTATTTCAGGAATTGGTAAGGGAATAGCAGCAGCTTCGCTTGGAAATATATTAAAGTCACGCGGATTCAAAATATTTATGCAGAAATTAGATTGTTATCTAAATATTGATCCTGGAGTTTTATCTCCTTATGAACATGGAGAAGTTTTTGTAACTGAAGATGGAGGGGAAACAGACTTAGATTTAGGTCATTATGAAAGATTTATTGATGAGAATCTTCTAAAAGAATCAAATTACACAACAGGAAAAATTTATAAAAGAATTTTTGAAAATGAGAGAAAAGGAAAATACGAAGGTAAAACTGTTCAATTAGTTCCTCACTTTACTAATGAGATTATTAAAGTTATTGATTCAGCAATAAAAAAAGAAAAACCTGATTTTCATATTGTTGAAATCGGTGGAACTGTAGGAGATATTGAATCTAATCCATTTTTAAAGGCTATTAGCGACTATAGTTTTCAAAATACAAACTCAACTTTTTTTATTCATGTTACTTTTGTTCCTTGATTAAACGCTTCACGTGAATTTAAAACCAAACCAACACAAAATTCTTTATCAACATTAGCATCTAATGGGATTAGACCAAATATGATATTTCTAAGATCACAAAATCAAATTAGTGATACCATTATCAATAAAATTGCAAATAATACTTATATCCCAAAAGATAACATTGTTGCTTTACCTGATTTTGATTCGGTTTATAAAATCCCACTTTACTTAGAATCACAAAATGTTTGCGAAAAAATATTGAAACATTTTTCTCTAAAAGGGAAAAAATCTAATTTGGTCGAATGAGAAAAATTTGTAAACAAAATTGAAGCTCCTAACAAAACCGAAATAAATATTGCTATGGTTGGTAAATATGTAGAACTTGAAGATGCATATAAATCTATTAAAGAAGCTTTACTTATTAGTAGTGTTCACAAAAATGCTCATCTTAATTTAAAATGGATTTCCTCTGTTGAAATTGATGAAAAAAATGTTAATTTAAAATTAAGAGATATTGACGGCGTTGTAGTTTTACCAGGTTTTGGAAAACGAGGATTTGAAGGAAAAGTAATTAGTGTAAATTACACTAGAGAAAATAAAATTCCTACCCTAGGAATTTGCTTTGGGATGCAAGCAATGACAATAAATCAGGCAAGATTAAAAGGAATTAAAAATGCCACTTCAAGCGAAATAAGTGATAAAGGAACTTTTATTTTAGATATTATAGAAGGTAAAGATAAAGAAAATATTGGTGGTACTCTAAGACTTGGTTTGGGTTCGATTGATTTAGTTGAAGGATCACTAATTCACAAAATTTATGGACAAAATAAAATTTACGAAAGAAGTAGGCATCGTTACGAAGTTAATCAAAAATATATATCTAAATTAAAAGATAAAGAATTTCAATTTAGTGGTTACCATGGTGATGAACAACTTGTTGAAGTCTGTGAATTAACTAATCATCCTTTTTATATCGGAGTACAGTATCATCCTGAATTTACTGCTAGGCCATTAAAACCATCAAAATTATTTTCTGCTTTTATTGAAAGCATTTTAAAAATTAAAAGACAACAATAAAATTAATATTTATTCATTTTTATTTTTAAAAATAAGATTGATCGGTGTTCCTTGAAAGTCAAAATTTTCTCTTAATTGATTTTCAAGATATCTTTTATACGTAAAATGTAAATGTTTTTTATCGTTAACAATTAATAAAAAAGTTGGTATAAATCCTTCAATTTGTTTAATGTAATTAATAATTAATCTTTTGCCTTTAAATGTAGGAGCAGGTTGTATTTGTTGACTTTCTAAAATAACCTCATTTAAAACGGATGTTTTAATTTTTCTTTCAATATTTTGTTTAACTTTTAAAATTAAGTCTTTAAGTTTTTCAATTCTTTGATTTTCTAAAACAGAAATAAAAATTATTGGAGCTCAAGAAATAAATTTAAATTCTTTTTTTATTTTCTTAATAAATTCATTCATAGTATTTGTATTTTTGTTAATTAAATCTCATTTATTAATCACTAAAATAATTGGTTTATTGAACTCTAATGCATAACCAGCTATTCTTGCATCAAAATGCGATAAATCTTTCGTTGCATCAATTACTAATAATGTTAAATTAGACTCTTCAAGTGAATTAAAAGCACGATTTAAAGCATAATGATCAACTGATTCAAGTAGCTTCGATTTTCTATTAATTCCTGCTGTATCAATAATTTCAAATTCTTGACTATTAATTTTAATTTTTGCATTAACTGAATCTCTTGTTGTTCCAGGTATTTTAGAAACAATTGATCGTTTCTCATTTATCAATTTATTTAACAAAGAAGATTTACCTGCATTTGGTTTACCAATAATTGATAACTTAAAAAAATTATTTTTTTGATTATTAGATCAATCTAATTTATCAAAAATACCATCCATTAATTCTCCAGTTCCTTCACCATGCAAAGCAGAAATTGGATACATTTCATCGATACCCAAAGAATAAATTGTTGAATCAAAAGATTTATTTCCTTCAACTTTATTAATAGCAACAATCACTTTTTTATTTGCTTTTCTCAAAATATTAATAACAAGTAAGTCTTCTTTTGTTATTTCTTGTAATCCATCGACTACAAAAACAACTAAATCTGCTTCTCTTATAGCAATTTCGGCCTGCAACTTAATATCATTGACAAATTCTTTTTTTTCGTCAGTAATTCCACCTGTATCAATAATTTCAAATTCTTTACCTTGTCATTTTGCTTTCTGATAAAGTCTATCTCTAGTTACGCCTGGTTCATCATAAACAATTGATTGTCTTCTACCAATCATTCTATTAAACAAAGTAGATTTGCCTACATTAGGCTTTCCAACTAAAGCAACAAGATTTTTCATAATTGTTTTAATTATATATAGTTTAATTCATTTTCTCTTTTGCTAAAGTTATGATTTTGTCTATTACTTGTTCCAAAGTTAAATTTGAAGTATCTATTTCAATCGCATCTTCAACTTTAATTAAAGGTGTGTTTTTACGCTCGCTATCTCTACGATCTCGATCAACAATATTTTTCAAAACTTCTTTTTCATCAATCTTCTCACCTTTTTCTAAAAGTTGTTTTACTCTTCTTTTAACTCTAACTTCATTTGAAGCAGTTAAAAATATTTTTAGTTCTGCATCTTTTAAAACAACCGAACCAATATCTCTTCCTTCCATAATAACTCCAGGTTTAAGTTTTGCAATTTCTTGTTGTTTTTTAACACAAAATTCTCTAACTGATTTTAATTTAGCTACTTTAGATGCTGCAATTGAAATATTATCAACTAATAACCTAGAAGATACATCTAGATTGTTTAATTTAACAATATTATTAGGTAATAACTCAATTTTTATTTGAGAAATTTTGTTCATTATTTCAGATTCGTTGTTAAGATCTATATTATTTTCTAAACAATAAAAACCAATTGCTCGATACATCAGTCCTGTATTAATAAAAACTAAATCTAATTTATCTGCAACTATCTTTGCTATTGTACTTTTACCAACACCTGAAGGACCATCAATTGCAATATTAATTTTTTTCATTTTGTTTATCCTTACTTTCTACAATGTTAATTCTATTAATTTTTAGATCAGTTGTTCCTTGATCAATTTTATCTTCTAAATCTTCACGAGCAACAAATTCTAAAAAATGTTCATTAATTATTGAATCATTTTTGTGAGAATTAAAATCCTTAGTTTGTTTGTTATTGTTTTTTGGGCTTTCATTTTGTTCAATAAAATTTAACAACTTTTCAATTTCTTTTTTTTCTTCAAATCTTTTATTCAAAACATTATAGTTATTCTTTTTAGAATAATAACCCGATTTTTTATAAGCAGATTCAATATCAAAATCAATTGACTTAAACATTTCTTTTAGTTCTTCATCAGTATTAACAATCGAAAAATGAATATTCTCATTTGAATCAATTTCTTCTCTATATTTTCTTCATTTATTGATTCTACTTTTTTTATTCATTTATTTATTATCTCCAACTTTTTTAATTCATACACTTGATTGATCATCTTTGTTGTTTTTTAAAATTTCAGCAACTTTTTCTTTTTCTTTTTTAGACATTTTTGGAATATAAACTTTTACATGAAGCTTTAGATCTCCATATTTCTTGGTACCAATAACTTTAAATCCTTTATTCTTAATTGTTAAAATATCTCCAGATTTAATATCATTAGACAAAGTTATTCTTTCAATTCCGTAAGGAGTAGGAATATTTACCTTTGCTTCGTTAATAATATCAACAAAAGAAACTGGAAAATCTAAGTGAATATTATTTTGTTCTCTTGCATAGTATTTATGCGGCTCAACATATACAACAATTATTAAATCGCCTGAAGGTCCACCATTTAATCCTGGTCCACCAAAACCTTCAACAACTACTTCTTGACCATTTTTTATACCAGCAGGGATGCTAATTTTAGTTCTTACATTTTTAGAAATGTATTTTTGTCCTTTACAATTTGAACATTTATTTTTAATTATTTTTCCTTGACCATGACATTTAGGACAAATTTCTGCTGAATTAACCACACCAAATGGAGTTCTTCTTTGTCTTGTAACTTGACCACTTCCGTTACAATCATCACAAGTTACAATATCTGATGGTTTATTTGCCCCTGTTCCATTACAAAAAGAGCAAATTTCATGTTTATTTAAATTTTCTTCAATTATTCGTCCTAAAACAGAATCAATAAAACTTATCTTTATTCTTGATTGTAATGTTTGTCCTTTTCTTGGCCGATTGTCACTTTGTCTTCTTGATCCACCACCAAAAAATGAACCAAAAATATCTCCTAAATCAACTCCTCCAAAATCAAAACTAAAATCCCCAAAAGGATTACCACCAAAACCAGCACCATGCTCAACACCTTGATGCCCAAATTGATCATATTTTTTTCTTTTATCCTCATCTGACAAAACTTCATAAGCTTCATTTATTTCTTTAAATTTCTCTTCAGCATCACTTGACTTATTAACATCTGGATGGTATTTTTTAGCTAAAGAACGATATGCTTTTTTAATTTCATCAGATGAAGCTGACTTGGATAAACCTAAAATTTCATAATAATCTCTCTTACTCATACCGCCTATTTTATCACAATTAAAATTAATTTTTAGCAAACTAAGTATTAGATTGATAAAAATAATTCAAATTGAAACATGATTTAATTTTTTGAAATAAGCAAATCCATTTTATAGTCTCATATAGATTACCTTAACTTAAAATCAAATTAATTTACTAGTGTAAAATTTATAAATTATGTTAGATAGTAAACTAATTCAAAAAAATATTAACTATGTGATAGAAAAACTTAAAACAAGAAACGTAGACGAAGTATTATTAAAAAATTTGTCACAAAACATTAATGAAAGAAATAAATTAATCTTTAAATTAAATGAAAAACAAGAAGAAAAGAATTCTATTTCTTCTTTACTTTCGTCAAACAAAAATAGTGAATTATTAGTAAAAGCTCTAAAAGTTAAAAATGAAATCAAAGAAATAGAAACACAAATTGAAAAATATCAAAAACAATTAGATGAAATTTTGCCAATCATTCCAAATATTCCATTAGACATTGTTCCTATAGGTCAAAATGAAAATGATAACAAAGAGATAATTAAAAAAGATAGTTTAGGGCGTGGTCTTGTAAAAAATATAAAACCTCACTATGTAATTGCAGTTGAAAAAGATATAGTAGATTTTGAACGCGGAACAAAATTGAGTGGTTCACGCTTTGCGATTTTTAAAAATGAAGGTGCTCGCTTAATAAGAGCTTTAGAAAATTTTATGTTAGATATTCATACTAAAAATGGTTATACAGAATTTTTACCACCAGTGATGGTTAAATCAAACATATTATTCGGAACTGGACAATTACCTAAATTTAAAGAAGATTTGTTCAAAATTGAAAATGAAGATTTATGGATGATTCCTACTGCCGAAGTGCCAGTAACAAATTATTTTAATGATGAAATTATTGATTTATCAAAACCAAAAAAAATGACTTCATATACTCTATGCTTTCGTTCAGAAGCAGGATCTGGCGGCAAAGACACTAGAGGTTTGATTAGATCGAGACAATTCAATAAAGTGGAAATGGTAAAAATTACTTCAAAAGAAGATGCAATGAAAGAATTTGAATCTTGTGTTAGAGATGCGGAAAACATTTTAGAACTATTAGAAATTCCTTATAGAAAAATTGTTTTATGTACAGGCGACTTAGGTTTTAGTTCTTCGATTACATACGACTTAGAATTATGATTACCTTCAGAACAAAGATTTAGAGAAGTTTCATCAATTTCTTATTTTGGTGATTTTCAAGCAAGAAGAGCAAAAATAAGATATAAAAACGAAAACAATAAAATAGAATTTGCTCACACTATAAATGGAAGTGGTTTAGCAATTGATCGAGTTTTTGCTGCGCTAATTGAACAATATCAAAATGAAGATGGAAGTATTGATATACCTCAAGTTTTAATTCCATATATGAACGGAATTGAAAAAATATAGTTGGAAAATAAAATTACTATGTAACATTTTGAAAAAAAAAAAAAAAAACTTATAATTATGTTTGTTCCTAAAGGAGTGAACTTTATGAGTAAAAAAACTTATTTAATGGGCTTAGGTGCTACAACTATTTTATCTCTAATTGTACCATTAGCAGTTTCGTGTAGTAAAAATAATAAAGAATCTACCGTAAATAAAATACTATATAGTTTTTCTTCGACTTTTTCTTTGAATGATCAAGGAAAAAATTTATCAGTAACTCAATTTATTGATGAATGTAACAAAACAGAAATAATATTGGACATTTTTAGAAAATATACTAATATAAATGAATTAGAAAATAATTTAAAAAATGAAGGATTATACATTGAAATAAAATCCTATGAATCAAGTTCATCAGGAAATAGTGTTAATGTTGAAATTATAATCAAAGATAAAAATTTAGAAATAGAAATAACAAATTTAATTTTATCTGGGTTTTTAACTAATGTTGAGGATATGAATGTTATTTTAGAATCAACAATTAAACAATTTGAAAATTTAGTTGTACCAAATTTAAAAGCAAATACAAATCCGTTAATAACTTCACAAGATGTTTTTAATAAATGATACAACTCAACTGACACAAATAAAAACAAAATTATATACGATAGTATAGTCGGTTTACCGGACACTATAATACAAAATAACAAATATAATGACACTACTATTCAAATAGAAAATAATTATAGTAATGAAACAGAAGCTAAAGAATGAGTAAATTGAAATGAAGACGAATTAGATAATAATGTTAAAGGAACAAAACTTGCTATAAAATTTAGGTTTTCTATTACAAGATTAACTGTAAATGGAGAAGCAACAATTTCTAAAGATTTTGTTTTTAATGTTTTAGGTTTTTTAAGTTACCAAAAATCTTTTGATATTTTATTAGAAGAAACTAAAAATCTTATACTAGCACCTACAGTAGAAGGTCAAATTTTATCATCAAAAAAAGTTGTTGAAGAATGAAATAAAGATAATAAATCTTTATCCAAATATGTTAAAAATCTACCTATATCTACAAATGTTGCAAATGTTATTATTAAAAATGTTAACTGAGACAATGAAGCAGATATTACTGAAAGAGGTTCTGTTTTATTTGTTAGCATAGAAATACAAATGGGAAGTTTAAAAAATTCAATTCAAAGCAAAGTAAAAGGATTTACATCAGTATATACTCAGTATAATAATCAAATTCAAAACAAAGTTCAAGATATACAATTGTCATTAAAACCTAGTTCACAAAATCTTATTGTTTCAGAAATTAATAATAATAATTGAACTGAGCATATTTTAGGTATTCCTGAACAAAATGAACAATATCAAATTAATAATTTAAGTTTTGACTATACAAACGGAGATCAAGGAGAGCTTATTGTTAATTTTTATTATTCATGAACACCAGAAGAAGAGTATCAATTTAACATTCCTATTTCTAAACGGATTATAGGTTTTACCAAAAATTCAGTAAAAGCGCTAGAAAATTATTCAAAAGTTGTAGCTCAAGTAAATAAAACAAGTTTTTTAGATGATATTCAAGTAAAGGGCACAAATAAAAATCAATGATTAACTTCTTACTTTGGCTATGATCTAGGAAACAATTATTCATCTCCTGATTTAATTAAAGGTATCAAAAGGTTATGAAATATTCCGGATAATTATTTTGGTGTAATTTTTAAAATTACTAATATTAAATACTCAGAAACAGATTCATCTTTATCAACTAACGAACTAAAAATAGCTTTTGAAGTAAAAAATAAATATGATAATACCAATATTTTTGCTAAAGAATTTATTGTAAGTGGTTTTTTTGATCCTTTTGAACATTCAAATTCAAACAATAAATTAGTAAGTTTATTTTCTGTTAAAGATAATGGAGACTTTAACAAAAGAGATATTTCAAAAATGAGTCAAGTAGATAGCGAATATAAAGATCCTAATAATTGAAATGGGACATTTCAATCAACATGACCTGCTTATGGTTATAGTTATCCATATGGTCATTATGCTAATGGATGTGGATCTATTGATCCTTGAGCTGGTAGTCCTGGTGAAGCAAGTTCACAAACACAATGAACAAATTATGCTGGTCCAAGAGCAAAAAATATTATAGAAAATTTATCATCAAATAGATTTAGTGTTATGGTCAATTCAACTTTTTTTATAAAAGAATCAACTAGAAGATATGGTAATAATGATAGTGACGGAACTTGTCCTGCAACTATTGGAGTTAACTATACAATATCAACAAAAGCAAAAGATAATTATGGTAATTTAGCAATAGGAAAATATAGTGATAAAATCAAAAAAAATATAAGAGTTTGGTTTTATTTCAAAAATAGATATTGAAATGGTTAATAATTTATTTTTTTGTGATATTAAAATTTAAAAAGTACATTTTTTGTTAAAAACAATTAATGTTATTCCAATATTATCATTGTAAATTTTAATTTTGTAGTTGGTGTTATATTAATAGTTCAATAATCATATAAATCCAAATTCCTAAAAAAAAAAAAAAAGAACTATAATTTTACTTTGAATTCAAAGATTAAAAGAGGATTTGGTATGAATAAAAAACATTTGTTACTAGGTTTAGGTTCTGTGATTACCTTAGCCCCTATTTCGTTAATGGTAGTTTCTTGCGGAAAAGAAGAAATAAATAATGGACTAAACCAAAATTCAACATTATCTGATTGACAATTTATCTTAAATCAAAATGGACAGCAAATATCTGCTGATCAATTTATAGTTGAATGTAATGAAACTGATATATTATCAACCTTTAAAAAATATACAAATATAAATCAACTAGAAAGTGATTTATTGACTCAAAATATTACTTTTGTTATCAAAAAACCCATAGTTAGCACAACAGGTAATAGTATAAATTTTGAAATTGTTTTTAACGATAAAAATAAAGATCTTAATGTCCCTTACATTTTATCTGGTTTTCTTACTAATAATCAATATGCTAACAATGTTCTTGACTTAATAATAGATGATTTTAAACAAAATGTTATTCCTAATTTAAGAGCTAATTCAAATCAAACATTAACTAGTCAAGATATTTGAAATGAGTGATATCAAGCACTTCCATACAATAAAAATGTTATTTTGTTTAATAATATTCTTGGTTTTCCAAATTCGTTAATTCAATCTAATGTATACAATGGAGCTAGTGTTAAAATAGCCAACAATTTTTCAACAGAAGAACAAGCTAAGGAATGAGTTAATTGAAATTCTGATGAACCAGATGAAGGGATAAAAGGAACCAAATTATCTATTAAAATGAATTTTTCTATTTCGAAAACTTTAGAATCAAACGAAACCATTGTTGTATCAAAGGATGTTAATTTTGAAGTTGTTGGATGAACTAGTTATCAAGAAGCATTTAATTCTCTTTGCAATAATTTTGTATCAAGAAATGGTGGAATTAGAATCAAAGATTCTAGCGTGACAGCATACAATGTTTTTGTTGAATATAATAATGCAGGAGATGAATCTCAAAAATTGTTGGCTCTTAAAAAATATTTAGATTTCACCCAATTAGATATTGATTTAGGAAGTCAGATTTTAGAAGTTAAGGAAAATAAAGATAATCCATTAAGTTTAATTATAGTATCTAAATTGACATGACGTGGAATGGAAAAAAATGTTGAATTAAATATTGGTCCATTTCAATCAGATGATTCATACTTTAATACTTTAAAAGAAAATTTAAAAAATTTGAAATTATTTCCAACAAAAGAAGGACAAACAATTTCTTCTCAAGAAGTTGCTAATGAATGAAAAAGTGATCCTCAAACTTTACAAAAATATGTTTCAGGAATTCCAACTTCTGACGAAGTAGTTACATATAGAATCGCAAATGTTGATTGAGATCAAGAAGCAAATATAACTAGTCAAGGTTCAACTTTGTATATAAATATAGAACTGATATACAATAAAATTAGTGCAACAATTTCTCTAAATCCAGTTACAGGATTCTTCCCTCCATATGTTAAATATCAAAACGAATTTCTTAATAAAGTTAATCAAATTCAACTTTCTTTAAAACCAACATCAAACAATTTGATAAATTTAGATGTTAACTCTAACAATTGAAGTGAACATATTTTAGGTATTCCAGAACAAAATGATAATTATAAAATAATTAACTTAAACTTCAATTATGATGGTGGAACAAACGGAAAATTAAATGTTTCTTTTACATATTCATGAAAATCACCTATCAATTATACTTTTACTGATGAAATAAGTCAAGATATATCTGGTTTTGTTAAATATTCTGAAAGATCAAATCAAAATTTTTCTCAAGTTCTAATTCAAATGAATAAAACTAATTTTTTAGATAGTATTCAAGTTCAAGGAACCAAGAAAAGTGATTGATTAACTTCATATTTTGGTAATGATTTAGGAAGAGATTATAATTCACAACAATTGATTAACGGAATTAAAAGACTATGAAATATTCCAAATGATTATTTTGGTGTAACTTTTAAAATAACTAATATCAAATACTCAAAAACAGATTCTTCATTAAGCAACACACAATTAAAAATTGCTTTTGAACTTAAAGATAATTACAATTCAAGTAATTCTTTTAGCAAAGAATATATTGTTGATGGATTTTTAGATCCATATACTAGTCAAGCAAATGATTTGAAAACTTGAGGTGATGGATGAGAACTTAATAATAAAAATATTAGTAAATATTCACAAGTTGAATCTATTTTGCAACAGGGACAAGCAAATGCTCAAATAAATATTCTAAATGGTGGTTATTGAAGATTAGAACCATATAAGTTTTATGCTGAAGGACAAAATAATGGTGGTTATCAACAAAAATGAGTTCAATATGCTTCAGGTAAAGTTTTAGGTGTTTTAAATCAATGATATGGTGATAACAAAATCAGCATCTCTGTTTATTCAACGTCTTATGTTTGATTAGGTGAAGTAAGACATGGAAATAAAGATAGTGGAGGAACATGTGTAACTCCGATTAAAACACAAATTAAATTTACTACTAAAGCAATTGATGCTAAGGGTAATTCAGCAGAAGGTAAATATCCTGAAATCTTGACAAAAGGACTTGTTTTATGACTATATTGATCAAATCAATGATGAGGGGGATAGATAATAAATTTTAGATTTAGAGTAGATAATCATATTTTTATAAATGCATAAAATTGATAATCATTCCCCTTTAATAATTAATTAAATAATATTTTTAGAATAGAATCAAAGTAAAAAAACTCCGACGTAAGTCAGAGTTTTTTTAAACTATCTACAAATTTTTAGTTAATTTCTTCTCCAGAAGTACCATTTTCACTATTTTTAACATTCAGATCATATTTTAGAAGATAAGATCTTGAAGATAATGAATAACGATATGAATTACCATCTAATCATTGTGGTTTAGACTCAAAAGAGAATTGTAAATACGATGGTTCAATTGTATAAACAGCAACTCCATCCTTTTCAAGATTGCTTGTTTTAACAAGAATTTTAAATCCAAAAATTAGTTGTTTAACATTTTTTAAATCTTTGTTGTCATTATTTGTAAATATATCTGTTCAATTATTGCCAAATATTTTATTAAAAATAGTATTTGTTCCTGAACTCATTGAAATAGTATAAATATTGTTTCCTGCTGAATTAATATTATTAGATGATGTTTTAGATTTTAAATAACTTAAAATAGCATCTTTCTGCCCTTCTTCACTGATAGCAGAGTTAGCTAAATTAATATACTTACTACTTGTGTTAGTAAATTTTTGTGGATTAATTAAATTTGAAGATTCTATTTTTTCAACAAATTCTAATTTAGAAGTTTCAGAAAATCCAGTAATAACAATTTGTATATCTATGGGTTCTTTATTTATTTGTCCATCTTGATCATATGATTTTTCGGCAATTATTCGAAATTTTAAAGTTATCGAGTTATTTTCTCCTTCAACAACTAAATTTTCTATATCTGTTTTCTGTGTAATTAATGAAATGTCTCCATCTAATAATTTTGTTTTATTTTGTAAAATAAATTCATTATTGATTTCTTTTTTTGCTTGTTCAATTGTATAACCTTGACTTAAATCAAAAAAATTATTTGCTGTTAAATTGTTTTTGGCAACAATTTGTTTGTTTGTAGTACTAGGTTGTGTTCCTCCTCCGCTACACGAAACAACAGAAATAACTGGAACAGCAGCAAGTACTAATGTTGATGTTCCAAGCAAAATTATTTTTTTATTCATAAACTAACCTCTTCTCTAATTTTTTCAGTTTTAAAACGTTCAATCGGACCCAAACACAGCAAAATAAAACGTTATTAAAACACACTCATTATAGTTCTTTTTTTTTTTTTTTAAATTTAGTCATATTTTAATGATTACTAGATTAAAACAAACTTATACAGTTAATTAAAAATTAGAATTAGAATCAAGTTTTTTTTGTTTTGTTTTATTTACATTGTTAATGTATAATTTTAAAATATAATAAAATACGACTATATTCAAAGAGAGGTTTTATGTCAAATAATAATTCTAAAATTTTGTTAACAAAAGAAGCGATAAAAGAGCTTAAAGATGAATTAAAATATTTAGTTGAAGTTAAGAGACCTGAAGTTATTCAAGAAATTAAAGATGCAAGAGCTCAAGGAGATCTTTCAGAAAATGCTGAATATGATGCTGCAAGAGAAAAGCAAGGTCAAATTGAAGATCGTATTTTAGAAATCGAAAAAACTCTTGAAAATGCACAAGAAATCAAATCAAACAAGAAAGATACAATAGCTATTGGTTCAACTGTTGTTTTAGATAATAAATTTACAAATAAAAAAGAAACATATTCAATTGTTTCTACTTATGAAGTAGATCCATTTGAAAATAAAATTTCAAACAAATCTCCTTTAGCTCTATCTTTAATTGGTAAATCAAAGGGTGATGTTGTAATTGTAGAAGCTCCCACAAAATATGAAGTTAAAATTCTTGATATTAAATAATTTTTAAGATTCTATGAAAAACAAAGATAAAGATATGAGTGAGATAATAAACCACTTAAAAACATTTGGTTTTGTTTTTCAGTCTTCTGAAATTTATGGTGGATTGGCAAATACGTGAGACTACGGACCATTAGGAATACTTTTAATAAATAATATTAAAAAAAAATGATGAAAAGAATTTATCACTTTAGAAGAAAATAATGTTGGTTTTGATTCAAAAATTCTATTAAATTCTAAAGTTTGACAAGCTTCAGGACACTTAAGCAATTTTACTGATCCTTTAATTGAAAATAAAATAAACAATAAAAGATATCGTGCTGATCATATTTACGAAGAATTAACAAGTCAAAATTCTTCTTTGTTAACAAAAGAACAATTAGAAAAATGAATTCAAGAAAACGTAAAAGAATACGATGGTTCAAAAACAAATTGGACTAATATTAGACAATTTAATCTAATGTTTCAAACAGCTCAAGGGATTGTTGAAGATAATAAAAATATAATTTACTTAAGACCAGAAACAGCTCAAGGTATTTTTATTAATTTTAATAATGTCCAAAGATCAATGAGATTAAAATTACCATTTGGAATTGGTCAAATAGGAAAATCGTTTAGAAATGAAGTAACGCCCGGAAATTTTATTTTTAGAACTAGAGAATTCGAGCAAATGGAATTAGAATATTTTACTTATCCTGATCAAGACGAAAAATCATATAAATACTATGTAGAAAAATCAAAAAATTTTATTTTATCTTTAGGTATTAAAAAAGAATCTATAAGATTAAGAATTCACGAAAAAGAAGAATTAGCACATTATTCCAAAGGAACAACTGATATTGAATTTGAATTTCCATTTGGCTGAGGTGAATTAATGGGAATTGCAAATCGAACAGATTTTGATTTAAAATCTCATAATAAAATTTCTAACACTGAACTTAAATATTTTGATCAAGAAAAAAACGAAAGTATTATTCCATATGTGATTGAACCTTCTGTTGGTGTTGATCGTTTATTGCTTGCAATTATTGTTGATTCATTTATTAAGGAAAAATTAGAAAATAATGATGAAAGAATAGTTATGAGATTAAATTATGAAATGTGTCCATATAAAGCTTGTGTTTTACCACTTGTTAAAAAACAAGGAGAAAAAGCAAAAAGCATATTTAGAAATTTAATTAAAAAAGGATTAGATGTTCTTTATGATGAAACTGGTTCGATTGGTAAGAGATATCGCCGTCAAGATGCAATCGGAACTTATTGATGCATTACATACGATTATGATTCAGAAAAAGATGATTGTGTAACTATTAGACATCGAGACACAATGAAACAAGAAAGAATAAAAATCAATAATATCTTTGATTATATTATTAATAAAGAGGAGAAATAAATGAAAGATATTAACATTAACGATCTTATTGCTAAAGTAGATATTGTTAATGTCATTTCTAATTTTGCAAACTTAACAAAATCAGGTTCTTCGTTTAAAACTTTATGTAATGTTCATGGTGATAAAACCCCTTCTTTGTCAATTAATCCAAAAAAACAAATCTATAAATGTTTTGTTTGTGACCATGGAGGAAATGCGCTTGATTATCTAATATGAGCTCAAAAATTTAGTTGAAACCAAGCAATAGAATACTTAGTAAAAGAAAGCGGAGAAAACATTGAAGATTATCATTCTTTTATTAATACTAAAAAAATGTCTGATAAAGAAATTAAGTTAATAAAAGCTCTGAAAGATGCATCTGATTTATTTAATTACTACTTAAATATTTCTTTAGATGAAGAAAATGAAATTAAAAACTTTATTAACAAAAGAGAATTAAATAAAGATGTAATTGATAAGTTTAAATTGGGGTTTGCTCCTCATTATAATGATGAAAATTACATTTCTTTGTTAGAAAAAAAGGGAAATGATAAATCAACATTAATTAATGCTTCTTTATTGAATGACGAAGCTACATTTCCTTTTTTCTCTAATAAATTAATTTTTCCTATTTTTGACGAAAACAATAATATTGTAGCTTTTAGTGGAAGGAAAATTAGTAACGAAACATCTAATGAACCTAAATATTTAAATTCAAAAGAATCTTTGATATTTAAAAAATCATCAACTATTTATAACTATAATAACGCTAAAAATTTTGAACAATTAATTATTGTTGAAGGTTTCATGGATGTTATTGCTTTTTCTAAAATCGGAAAAGAGAACGCAATTGCTCTAATGGGTGTATCTCTTTCTAAAGAAAATATTTCTAGATTAAAAAAACACAAAGAGATTCTAATTTTTTTAGATAATGATGAAGCTGGCAAAAAAGCAACTTTAAAAATAATTAAATATCTAATACTAAACGGAATAAATGGATTTGTATTAAAAAACGACGAGGCAAAAGATCCTGATGAAATTTTAAAGGAAAAAAATGGGGAGAACAAATTAATAAAAATATTAGATTCAAAAATAGAAATGATTGATTTTATTTTTGATTATTTTATGCTAAATTTTGATCCAAATGATTTTCAATCATTAAAAAAAGCAATTATAGATATTTATGAATACTCTATAAATTTTGATGATTTTATTAAATTAGATTTAATTTCTCGAATTTCTAAAAAATTTTCAATTGAAAAAAATATTATCACTAAATATTTTGAATATAAACCAAATGTGATAGAATTAAAAGAACTTAAAAATAAGAATATTAATACAAAACAAACTTTAGAAATTGAATTAAATCAGCCACTAAATATTACTAAATTATTAATATCTATTTGGCAAAATCCTTCGTTCTTAAATTCTATTAATATCGGTAAAATATTATGACCTCGAGCAGAACATGAAAAGATATATAAAGAAATTAAAAATCATCATGAAATAGGTGAAAAAGTCTCAAATGAAACAAAAAATTTTATTGAAGAGAATAAAAAATTTTTTAAATCAAAAGAATCCTTGCCAAAAAATATCGAATCTTTTGAAGAACTTATTGTAAGAACAAAAAAAGATTCAAAAGAAGCAAAAATAAGTTACATTGATGAACTAATTTCAAAAACTAAAGACGAAGCTCATAAAGAAAAGTTGATGAAACAAAAAATAAATATACTATCAAGAAAGGATTAATTCTAATGCCAACTAAAAAAAACAATAAATCAAAATCTTCTAAAAGTAAAAAAGAAATTAAAAAAACAACATCATCAAAAAAAGAAGAAAATAAATTGATAAAAACAAAAGTTAATAATAAAAAACAAGATGAAAAAATAAAAAAAAGTGTAACTAATAAAAAAAATGAAGCAAAAAAACCAAAACCAAGTATTAAAAAAACAACAAAATCTAAACAAAATAATGATGTTGAATTAGACTTTGGTTCATTAGAATCAGATTTTGATGATATTAAAAATAAAAATATAGCGCTAGTTATTGAATTAATCAATAAAGAATTAAAATCAAAACAAAAGAAAAATAAAAACAAAAAAACATTAAGTCAAGATGAAGTAATGAAATTGCTAGAAAAGAAAAAAATTGACATATTTGAAGAAGTAGATGAAATATTTAATATTTTGATTACTAAAAAAATTATGAGTGATGAAATTGAACCGGATCTGAATGAATTTGTTGATGAAAAAGAAATATTTAAACAATTAGAAAAAAAAGGGTCAAAACAACAAATAGATACTGACACAAATGAATTTGTTGAAGATTTTACAGATGAATTTGATTCTAATTATGATACTGAAATTCTTGGTAAATTATCTAAAGAATCAGATGATTTTTTTGAAGATGATGATGAGTCATTTTCATTTAATTCATATGATGACAATGAGACAGATGAAAATAACGATGACGAAGATTATGATGAACTAAATAGTGATGCAAATGAATTTGTGTTTGAAGACTATTCTAATCTAGAAGAAAATAGTTTTAACAAAGAAGAAAGAAAAATTCAATCTAATGAATTGAAAAATAAGTTGTCAGAAACAAATGATATTGTTAAATGATATATGAGATGAATAGGTAAATATGGAAATCTCTTATCTGCTGAAAAAGAGTTGCAGTTAGCAAAAGATGCAGAACTCGAAGGAAGAAAAGGAAAAAAAGCTCGTGATGAATTAATTAAACGTAATTTAAGACTTGTTATTAATAATGCAAAAAAATATAAAAATAGAGGTCTATCATTTATTGATTTAATTTCTGAAGGTAATTCAGGAATCATGAAAGCAGTTCAAAAATATGATTGAAGAAAAGGCTTTAAATTTTCAACATATGCAACTTGGTGAATTAGACAAGCTATTACTAGAGCTGTAGCTGATCAAGCAAGAACAATTAGAGTTCCTGTTCATATGGTTGAAACAATTAATAAGATAATTAAAATTAGAAGAGAGTTGCAACAAGAATTAGGAAATATGCCAACTGATGAGCAAGTAGCTGAAAGATATGGTGGTGATTTTACAGCAGAAAAAGTTAGATATATTAGAATAATAAATATCGATCCTATTTCATTAGATAAAACAATAGGCAAAGGCGAAGATTCTTCAATTAGTGATTTTATTAAAGATAATAATGTAATTAATCCTATTGATTATGCAGCACAAGAACAACTTTCAGAAATTTTAACAGAGATGATTGATAATAATTTGGAAGAAGAAGAGAAAAAAATCATTCAAATGAGATATGGAATTGGCTTTGATAAAAAAGGTAACAAAATAAGAGTTCATACTCTAGATGAGATAGCAAAAGAATTAGGAACAAGTAAAGAAAAAATAAGACAATGAGAAACCAAAATTTTACGCAAACTAAAACAACCACAAAAAATGAAAAAATTAAAAGAATTTTATAAAAATGAAAATTAAAATTTTTTATAAAAATAAAGTTGCTAATGATTTTTATTTGAATTTAAATCAAATCTTATCTGATAAAAAAGCTAAACATAAATCCTGTTGAAAAAAATATGCCAATAATAATTAGTGATAAACCAATTATTGGTCACATCAATAATTTTACTCTTTGAGATCAAGGTAAAATTAATTTAGCATCTTCATAATTACCTTTAAATTTAGGGTTCTGTTTTCTATATTCTTCAAGTTGTCTTTTACGATAGTAATTAACATTTTCTTTTGATTTTTTTTGCAAAAAGAAAAGACTAATACCTAATAAAATCAAAACTATTCCAAATGTTATTTCCCATCATTTAGGAATTTGATACATAATAAATTATATTATACGTTCTTTTGAATACTTTGCGTTTATCTTTAATATTATTAAATACATTCTAAATAATTTTATCTTCTAAAAATAAAATGATCATTAAGCATTTTTTTATTTTATAAATCAAAAATCTCAATTTAAACATCATTTTTAATTTTTACAAAAACACAAATAAAAAAGTATGCTATAAGCATACTTTGCATTTATAAGCCGCGTTCTGTTCTCATAATGAGTGCCAATTATTTATCTAGATTAAAATCTCCAATCATTAGTTCATTTCCTTTTGATTGATTCCCCTACCATAATTTGGGTTTCTAGCTTGTGGAGTTTACCGCGTTTCACCTACACTTAAAGTAGCTCGTCTCTGTGGCACTAGTCGTCTAAGCTTGGATTTATTAGATCCAACACAAACACTACAAGCATCGCAGCTTGTGCTAGCGCGGACTTTCCTCTACATTTCTGCAGCAATTGGCCAATGCATAAATAATTATAAAATAGAATTTGTTTAATAAAATGCAAATAATTAATATTTCAAACTTTTATTACTTGCTTAAGTATAAAATGATTATAAATTGAAATATTTATAAATAGTTGTTTATATGAGAAAATAAAATCTTGTTTAAAAACAATTAAAATTTTATTATTTATGAACTATATAAATTGATTTCCTGGACATATGGCTAAAGCCTTAAGAGAAATAAAAGAAAAACAAAATATTGTTGATTGTTTTATTGTATTACTTGATTCAAGAGTGCCATTAAGTTCGTATAACGAAGACTTTGATTTGATAGCTCCTAATAAACCACGTTTATTTATTTTTTCAAAAAGTGATTATGCAAATTTAAATCGCGTAAATCAAATTATCAAAAAATTCAATAATAAAAATGATAAATGCATAGTTGTTAATTTAAAACAAAATAGTTCTAAAATCAAAATCTTAAAAGCACTAAATTCAATATTAAAATCTAAAAAGGAAAAAGATCAAAAAAAAGGTCTATTAAAACCTAGATTGAGATGTTTTGTAATCGGAATGCCTAATGTAGGTAAATCAACATTAATTAATTTATTATCAAATTCCAAAAAAACAAAAGTAGCAAACTTTGCAGGAACTACTAAATCACTTCAATGAATTAATGCAAATGACATTCAATTGTTGGATACACCAGGAATTTTAATGCCAAAATTAACAGATCAAGAAAATGCATTGAAACTAATTGCTTGTGGATTAATTAAACAAGAAGTAATTAATGACAAAGAATTTGTTTATCAAATAAGCGATATTTTAAATAAAATAGATTCAACAAAATTTAATGAATTAGACTATGTTTATCAAGAAAGTGAAATTGGTAAATATAATGAATTAGTAAAATATGCAAGAAAATATGGATTTTTGTCAAAAAATAAAGAACCTAATATCGATAAAGTTTTGACTATTTTAAGAAACAAAATATTAAACATAAAAAACATTACATGGGATTAATAAAGTTCTTTTATTCTTTTAATTGCTACAACTAAATCACTAACATTTATAGTTTCATTTATTGCTATTGCACTAATGATATTATTTTCAATATAAATTTCAATTCCTTCTTTAAGTATTTGTTCACAAAGTTCTTTAATTTTTATATTTTTAAATTTATTTATTTCGAATAATGACCTATTTAATTTATCAATTGGTCTAAAAAAATCATTACTATTTTCTTTTAAAAAACTATAACAAAATTGAATATCTTTTTCTATCTTATCATAATCATAATAATTAACAGGAACATCAACACCAGACTTGCGTATATAAGTAGTTTTAGATATTCGATTATAAGCAAAATTATTAAAAGAAGCAATATAAATATCATCAATATTTTCTAAACTAATTAGTTTTCTAAATGTTTTTGTAAATCCATAAACAATATTTTTTCTTATGATTCTAGATAAAACAAAAAATGCTGTGCTTGATTCATCATAAAGGTTGTGTTTTTTAATTTCTTTAATTAAATAAGATTGATCTATTGAAGAAACAAAAGATTCAAACATATATAAATACTTTGTATTTTGAAAAAAATTGTAAATTCAATTTAAGCAAAGATCTTTAAAATCGTTAATAAATTTATTAAATTCATACTCGCTACTAGTAGTAAATTCTAAAAAAATTTTTTTTATTTCTAAACTAAATTTAACAAAAGATTTCTCTGGATTTAAATTAAATAAAAAATTTTTTTCTTTTTTATACTGATCCTCTTCTTTAACAAATCTAATCTTATCATTATCATTATATGATTTCACTTCTTCAACATATGTTTCCTGCGCCAATGGAGTAAATAACATTCTCATCTGTTGTTCATTTGTTCTAGTCCAATCAAATGTTTTTTCAAAATCATTATTTTCAAAAGGTACTTCATCTTTATTTAATTTTGCTTTTCTAAAAAATTTAGGATCTAATCCGCGATAAAAAAAATCTAATTTATTTAATTCATTAACAAATAGATAAGTTTTACTTTCTGATCATATTTGTGGTTCTGGATGTTGGTATGTTGCAGTAACAGTAACATAATTATCACCTATCTTAATTGTTCTTGATCCGGTATATTCCTTCATTATTACATTAAAATGTTGTTTAGAAAGATCAATCAAAATTTTATTTTTATCATAAATAAATCAAGAAGAATAATTTGGATTTACAAAATCGCTATATTTAAAATCTTCTACTAAATTTAATTTCTCAATTAAATAAATATTTGGTATTCCTTCATATTTAATTTTAAATATTGAAAAAATATCACTAAAAAAATTACCAAAAACATTAGAGTTGCAAATTAACTCATGCAATTTTATTTTCTCATTTTTAATATCTAAAAACTCTTTTTCTATTTTTAAATAAGAATTTTTAATTTCATTGTATTTTTTCTTTCTAATTCAAAGTGTTAATGGCAAGAAAAAATATTTTCATTTTTTTAATTTTGAATCAAAATAATTAAATTTATTTTTAATTTCATTGTATTTTTCTTTAACATGTTCATATTGAATATGCAATTCATTAGAAATTCAAGAGTTATTATATTTTTCTTCAATAACTTTTATTTTATTAGCAAAAAGATCATTTCATATTTTCATTATTATCCCTGTTCTTTTGTTATCAAATTAATGAAATCTTTAATTTCTTTTGCATATTCATATTCTTGCTCTTGAAAAGGAATATGAGCAGAACTATTCATCAATTCAATTCTAATTAAATTATAATTTTCTCTTTGCTTTTTATCAAAAGCTTTAAATAAAGACTTAGGAGAAATTATTTTATCATATTTACCAGCAATAACTAAAGTGGGACAAGAAATTTTACTTTCATTTGCTCTACATAATTTTAAATTTTTGATTGAGAACATCGATTTTTTAAGTTGAACAAAAAATTTACGATGTTTTAATTGATAATTTAATTCATCAACGACCATTTTTTCAATTTGTTCTTGATTATTATTCATAGTTTTATTTAAATCATAATAAAGATCATTTTGTAATCTAAAACACTTTGAAAAATTTTTTGGATTAAATTTAAAATAATTGAAAATTTTAAAAAATGAAATTCCAGAATTCATTGGAGTGGAACAAATTAGACCAATTGTTTCTTTTTTAAATAAGTTAGCAATTCTAATTACTATACCACCACCCATCGAGTGTCCTAATAATATAAATTTACTCAAATTAAGACTTCTTATTAAATTGGCGCAATACAAAACCATTTCTTCAACAGTTGGTTTTTTATCATATTTTCATTCTTGAAAACCTGCTCCTGGTAATTGAATAGCAATATAATCATAATCATTAATTATATGCTTAATAAAAACATTATGATATTCACTTGTTGTTGCAAAGCCATGAACAAAAATTATAGTTCCTTTTTTGTTTTCTCCTTCGCATCTAAAATGAAAATAACTTCCATTTTCATTTTTAATAAATAATGGTTCTTGCATTTTAAATACTTTCAATTAATTTATCATCTTTAATTTTTTTAATTATTTTTTTAACTTGCTGATCAGTAGGTAATTGAGAATCAATAATCATATAATTAATTCCATAAACTTGACAAGTTTTTTCTAAATATTGAACATATACTGAATGTAAAGATTTGAAATATGCTTCATTAGAAGAAAAATTATCGATTTCGCTTGATCTTCCTCTTCTAAATATACGATCCTTAAATTCTTCTCATTTTAAATCTAATATAATGTAAAGCTTTGGCACACCTACTGAATAAATTAATTCTTTAGTTTTTTCGTGTCACATAGAATCATAAAAACCAAACATAATTGGGTCAGCAGTCATATTTTGATGTGCAAACAAACGGTCCTCAAAAATAGTTCGATCGAAAATTGATAAATTGGAATTTTGTACTCCATTACGATAATTTTGAAATCTTGCACAAAAGAAATAAACTTGGAAAGCTATTGCAGAAGTTTCATCACCTTCATATAATCTTTTTAATAAAATATTTTGTAACTCATCATTTTCATTCAATTCAAAAATAACATCTGCTTTTAGCGCTTCACCTAAAGCTCTAGTAAGAGTAGATTTACCTGCTCCTATCATTCCTCCGATTGCAATTGAATTAGCAACTTTGATTCTTTGAAAATTTGCTGGATCTAATTTTTTTGCCATAATTGCCTACCATTTCTAATGTAAACAAGTATGTTTACATTTCTTATTATAAATAAAATTTTTAGATTAAATTTATTATTTAGAAAAAAATTTTAAAAAGTAAAATTAATTGTTTAAATTTTTAATTTTTTTAAAATTTCATCGATTTTATCATCATCTATCTCTTTTAAACGGTCTTCGTTTGTTTTAAAAATTTTATTTATTTTTTCTTCGGCTTTATTAATTATTTCATTTGAAAATTGTTTGTCAAATTTAACATTAAAATAAGAATTTTCTAAAGAAATCTGATAGTTTGATATAGGGTAATAAATTCCATTAATTTTTGATATTTTATTAAACGAATCATCTAAAACATTATCAATATTTGTTGATTTATCAAATTCTTGAATAGAAATTTTATTATCCTGGGTATTAACAATAAAAAAAGTTTTTTGATTTTTAATAATATCTCTAATAATTTTTTTAGAATTTAAACCCTTGATTAATTGTTGTCCTTTAGTAGCCCTTGAAGAGTAAGCTATCATTGAAAACTTAATATTTTTATAACTATTATTTCCTGACACTAGAGTTATTGAATCATTGTTATTTGCAATACCAAAAGCAGTAACTCAATTATGTTCTATCTTAATTAAAGTATTACCACTAGCTCTTGGAGATAAAATAGGTAATTCATTTTCGCTAAATTTAACTGTATGAGTTGTGTTTGTAACAATAATAATATCTTCAACTCCATTAGAAACTTTGACTGAAACTAAAGTATCATTATTTTTCTTAAAAGAAATTGCTTTCATTGTTTTTGATATCCTTGAAGCTTCAAATTCTTTTAATAAAACTCTTTTACCAATACCAAATTTTGTAACTAAAACAATATAAGCTTTAACATCAAATGAATATATATTAAGTACTCCAACAATTTTTTCGTTTGAAGATATTTCTACAAAATCACTAATAAATTGTCCTTCATCTTTTCATTTTATTTCTTGAATTTTATGAACAGGAATAATTGCATAATTTCCTAAAGATGTAAAAACTAACAATTTATTCAAAGTATTTGATTTTTCAAAAAAAATAATTTTATCTTCAGGTTTAACTCCAAAAGAATCAATTTCATTAGATTCGTATATTCTATTTGAAAATCTTTTTAAATATCCATTTGTTGATAAAGTTACTCAACAATTTTCAGATTTAATTAATTCTTCTTGTTTAAAACTAATACTTAGTTCTTCATTGATAATTTCTGTCTTTCTTTCTTTTCCGTATTCTTTCTTAATATCTTTAAAAATACTAATCAAATGTTTATCAAATTCATCTTGATTTGATAGTAATAATTTAAAATTTGCAATTTTATTTTCAAGTTCTTGTTTTTCTTCAAAATAAATAGTAATATCTGTTTTATTTAGTCTATATAATCTTAATTCTGCAATTGCAGTTGCTTGAATCAATGTAAAATTCAAAATGTTTTGTAAATTTTCTATAACACCTTGTTTACCATTTGTTGATTCTCTAATAACTTTAATAACTTCATCAGGAATCTGACTAACTCTAATTAAACCATTAATAATTTCCAGTCTTTTTTCAGCTCTAACTAAATCAAATTCAATCGCTTTTTTTCTAACTAGTTTTATATGTTTTAAATAAGAATCAATCATTCGATCAACACCTAAAACTTTTGGTGCAGCATCAACAATTGAGACCATATTGTAGTTATAATAAATTTTCATATCTGTTTTTTGCATCAAAAAATTGATAATAGTTTGAACATTAACATCTTGTTCTAAAATAATTGCAATAGAAATACCATTTCGATCAGATTCATCACGAACTTCTTTAATACCATTTAATTGACCATTAATTCTTAATTCATCAATATCACGAACTAATTTTGATTTAATAACACCAAAAGGAATTTCAATAATTTTGATTACATCATTTTTTCCTTCTTTTTCTACTATGTATTTACTACATAAAGTTATTCTTCCTTGTCCTCGTTCAAAAGAATTTTCAATTCCTTTAATTCCATAAATAATTCCGCCAGTAGGAAAATCAGGACCTTTAATATATTTCATTAATGATTTTCAAGAAATTTCAGGATTTTTTATTTTAGCAATTATAGCTTCAATTAATTCACTTAAATTATGAGGCGGAATCTCAGTCGCAAAACCCGAAGCGATTCCTTTTGCTCCGTTTAATAATAAATTAGGTAAATACGAAGGTAAAACGGTTGGCTCTTTTTCAGTGTCATCAAAATTAGGAGCAAATGAAACTGTATTTTTCTCTAGATCTTGCAACATCAAAGAAGAAATTTTAGATAATTTCGCTTCTGTATAACGCATTGCAGCTGCTGGATCATCGTCAATTGAACCTTTATTACCATGCATTTCAACAAGTGGTTCACCCATTTTTCAATCTTGAGCCATTCTAACTAAAGCTTCATATATTGAACTATCTCCATGAGGATGGTATTTACCAATTACATCTCCAACCACTCTGGCAGATTTTTTATATGATTTATTGTACTGGAGACCTAAATCGTTCATTGAATATAAAATTCTTCTTTGAACTGGTTTAAGACCGTCTCTGACATCAGGTAATGCTCTTTGTTGAATAATATATTTTGAATAACGAGCAAAACGATCAGACATGATATTGTCTAATGATTGATATTCTAGTTTTTCATCGAAAATTTCATCTTGTTTTGCCATAGTTAAAAATAAGTTTATTTAATTATAAATAAAATTGCTAGTTTTTCTAGTCATAAACTAAAATCTATATTCACCAGATTTATCACCTTTAGATCTATTACATCTAATATGAACGGCTTGTAAATTATTCAATTTATTCGTTCCACCTTTTGATCTTGGGATAATATGGTCTACATTTCATGAATATCTGCTGTTATTTTGAGATTGAACACTTTCATGAGAACCATACAAAATTTTTGCCCCACATATTCCGCATAACCTATGATTGTTTGGATTACAATCTTCAAAACCACAAAAACAATAATTTGCTTGTTCTCAAATTCTTTCAGTTTTTTCTCTATATTTACAAATTGCCATTATTCTTATATTCCTCCATATATTCAATTAATTCAATAAAATTACTTTTATTTTGTTCTTTTAATTTTTTTAAATTTGATTTTCATTTTTGAAATTGATTTTCGTCTTCAAGTAAATAAAATATATCTTTAATTGGTTCTGGTCCATGTTTGTAATTTATCTTGAATTTGTTTTTTAAAAATTTTCTCAATTTTTCTTCAATTTCTTTTTTATTTATATTAGATTCACACACATCACAAAGAGCATATAAAACAATTTCAATGCTTGGTTTAGAAACAATAAGTAAATTTGATTCACTTTTCTTATTGTAATAATCATTAATGTTCTTAATATTATCTTGATCCATAATAACGATTTGAGTACAACATTTTAAATTTTTTATTTTATTGATATTGATTGTTCCATTGTTATTTTTAAAATTATGTTCCTTGCATAAAGTCAATTTGTTTGCCTTTATGATATTGTTTTTAAGTTTTTCAAATATCCTTTTCTCAGTTTCGCCTTCAACAATAGCTGAATACTTATATTTATTTTTCATTATCCAACCATTCTATTGCTCTTAAAACATAAGGATCAAAACCAAAACTTCCTTTTAGGTATTTGCTTGAATATGAAGATTTTTCTCTTACATTATCAAAAGCACTAAGTGAAACAACATTTGTAAAATAACTTTCATTTAAACCTACAAAATATATTTCGTCCTTTCTTAAATATGTTGAGCTCAATGTATTCATGTCATGTGATGTAAAAATAATTTGTGATTTATGATTATTCTTATTGTGAAATAAATCAATAATGTAACCCAACAATTTTGTATGCAATCTTGAGTCTAGTTCATCAACAACAAATACTCATCCATTATGAATTCCAATTACAAATCAGCTCATTAATTGAATGATTTTTTTTGTTCCTTCTGATTCTTGAGAAAAATCTAATTCAAACTCTCCATCTTCATTATTTTTAATTAAAACAAATCTCTTACCATTAATTTGTTCAACTAATTTGTAATCAACAATATTGATATCAATCTCTTTAAATATTTTTAAAAATTTTTCTTTTTCTTTTATTAAAACATCAATATTGAAATTGTAATTAAGTGATAAATTAAATGGTTCCTTGGCCGTTAAGACCATTGGGTCATTGTTTAGATTATTAATGATAAAAAATTTATTATTTATTTCATTAAAAAATTCAATTATAAATTCATTTTCTATGTTTGTATACAAATATGATAATAATGAACCAAAATCTGTTGCTCTTAATTTTATTCCATTAAATTTTTTACCTAATTCATATTCTTGAGGAGAAGTTCTTTTGAAAAGAAACTCTTCCTTGCCGTTTTGTGATTCGGCGTAACATAGACTTTCTTTTGAGATTTCATTTTGGTCTACTTCTAAAAAATATCTGTAATATCTTTTACTTGGTGAAATAATTTCAATTTCTCATTTAATAGGTTTATCTTTTTGTGTTGAATTCTTAAATTTATTTAGTTCATTTAAAAAAATATTCAATAAATTTTTATTTAAATTAATTTTTATAATATTAACCAAATTAAACATCGACTCTATGATAGAAGATTTTCCACCACCATTAGGACCATATATAGAAATGACTGATAATAGGTTATTATCAATACTCTTTATTTTTGTTTCTTTGTAAGATTTAGCTTTGAAACTTATTGTTTCCCTATATTTAATTGATTTAAAATTTTCAATACTATAAGAAATTATCATTATTAACCTCAAATCTAATTAAATTCTATCATTTTGAGTTTAAAAATGTAATTTTTTTACACTTTTTACTAAAAACATTTTAATTGTTGGCAATAAGTTATTCAAGCACTTTTAAATATTTGTGGGCAATCATACACATTTATATTGATATCTTTGTGTATAACTATACACTTTTATATTGTTTTTGAACTTGAATAAGCAACTATAAAATGTTTCAACTTCAATGAATTTAATTAAATAATTTCATTTGACTTATTATTAATTTCAAAATTATCTTCTAATGTGAACTCAACATTTTTATTAATTCATTCTTTTCTAGGCTCAACTGCGTCACCCATTAGAGTTGAAACTCTTCTTTCAACAATAGCTTCATCTTGAATTGTTACTTTAATTAAAGTGCGAGTCTTAGGATCCATCGTTGTTTCTCATAATTGATCTGAATTCATTTCACCCAATCCTTTATATCTTTGAATTTCTAATGATTTTGAAGAATTTTTCTGAATAAATTCTTTAAGTTCTTCTTCTGACCAAAAATACATATTTTCTTTTTTATTTTTATTATTAAAACTTACTTTGAATAATGGTGGTTGTGCTATATAAAGCATACCTGCGGCGATTAATGGTTTCATGTATCTAAAGAAAAATGTTAATAACAAAATTTGAATATGTGCCCCATCTGTGTCAGCATCTGTCATAATAATTATCTTATGATACTTAACATTTTCAATTTTAAATTCTGAACCAATTCCAGCATTAATACAATTAATAATTGTTGCAATTTCTTCATTTTTTAGAATATCAATTAATCTTGCCTTTTCAGTATTTAAAACTTTACCTCTCAATGGTAAAATGGCTTGAAATTTACGATCTCTACCTAATTTAGCTGACCCACCTGCTGAATCACCCTCAACTAAATATAGTTCTTTTTCTGAAGCTTTTGTTGATTGAGCAGGCGTTAATTTTCCAGATAAAATTTTAACTTCAGACATTTTATCTTTTGCTTTTCTTGTTTCATTTCTTGCTTTTCTAGCTGCTTCTCTAGCTTCACGAGATTGTTTTGATTTTAAAAGAATTTTTTCTGAATTTTTTTTATTTTCATTTAGTCAAAAATATAAATGTTTTTGAATCGATTCTTCAATTACTTTCTTAACTTCAGGTGTAGACAATTTATCTTTTGTCTGACCAACAAATTCTAAAATTGCTTCAGGAACTTTAACTGAAATAATTGCAACAATTCCTTCTCTTATATCTGATCCTTCAAAATTAGTATCTCTAGATTTTAAAAATCCTTTTTCTCTAGCATAATCATTAATAACTTTAGTTAAAATTGATTTAAATGCACTTTCATGTGTTCCACCATCTCTAGTTTTTACATTATTAGCAAACGAAACAATGGTTTCACTATAACCATCATTATATTGCATACCAATTTCAATCTCAATACCTGTTTTTTGGTTTTTTTCATTAACATAAAAAATATCCGAAATTACTGCTTTATTTTGATTGATAAAAGAAACAAAAGATTTAATACCTTCTTTGTAGTGAAACTCTTCTTTTTGATTAGTATTTTCATCATTAACAACAATTCTTAAATTAGATAATAAAAATGCCGATTCTCTTAACCTTTCACAAATTACTTCATAAGATAATTTTGTGTTTTTAAATATTGCATAATTTGGTCAAAATTGAACCATTGTGCCTCTTTTTGAAGTTGGACCGATTTCTTTAGTTCTTTGAATGATGTTATCACCATTTTCAAATTTAGTTTCATACATTTTTTTATCTCTAAAAACTAAAACATTTAAATTAGTAGATAAAGCGTTTACAACAGAAGAACCTACACCATGTAAACCACCTGCAGTTTTATAAGCATCATTATTAAATTTACCGCCTGCATGTAATTCGGTAAAAACAGTTTCAACACCTGTTTTTCCACTAGAATGCATATCAACCGGTATACCACGACCATTATCTTCTATTACAACCGAACCATCTTTTTTTAAAGTAACTTTAATATCGGTCGCATAACCTGCTAAAACCTCATCAACTGAATTATCAAATATTTCTCAAACTAAATGATGTAAACCATTAACATCAGTTGAACCAATGTACATTCCTGGTCTTTTTCTTACTGCTTCAAGACCTTTTAATGTCACTATATTTTTTGCACTATAATTTAATGAATCCATAGCATATATTATATTTATAAATTTATTTTGATAACAACAATTTTGTTATTTCGATAAAATGAAAATCAATAGAGAATAAAGTGCATAATGATACAATGTAATTGAGGGTTTTATCATGTGTACAGCTATTAAACATAAAAAAAATTATTTTGGAAGGAATTTAGATTTAGAATTTGAATTACCTTTTACTAAAGTTGTAATCACACCTAGAAATTACAAACTAAATTTAAGAGCTAACAATGAACAAATAACAATGAATCATGCAATCATAGGTATGGCTATGGTTGTTGATGATTATCCATTATATTATGATGCCATGAATGAAAAAGGTTTATTTGTTGCTGGATTAAACTTTGATGGATATGCAAAATACTTTGATATAAAAAATAATTTTATAAATATAACACCATTTGAACTTATTCCATATATTTTGGGTTCTTGTTCAAATGTTAAAGAAGCTAAAAATCTTTTAAATAACGTGAATTTAATCAATATTTCTTTTAATAATAAACTACCTTTATCACCACTTCACTGAATGATGTGTGATGAAGATGAATGCATAGTTATTGAATCTACAAAAAATGGATTAAGTATTTATGATAATCCTTTAAAAACTCTTGCTAACAATCCTGAATTTCCTTATCATTTAGAAAATATGAATCATTATGCTAACCTAAACCCAAATCAAAGAGTTGAATTGTATAATGAAAATATCAAAATAATTTCTAATGGTACAGGAACAACGGGGCTTCCTGGAGGGTTAGCTTCACAAGATAGATTTGTAAGAGCGTGTTATACTAACTCAACATCAAAATGCGATGATAATGAAGAAGCTGATGTTACACAACATTTTCATACATTAAAATCTGTAGCCCAAACCAGAGGAACTGTTATAGGTCATCAGTCTAAATATGAAATTACAATCTATACAAATTGTTATAGCTCAAAAACATTAAGCCTATATTACAATACTTATAACAACGAAAGATTGACCGGTTTTACTCTAAAAGATAATAAAAATGTTGATTCGGATAAATTGACTATTTATGATCTTGTAGAGAAGCAAGACATTAACTGGGTTAAATAATTCTTTTTGGCTATACAAGATAATAAAAATAAATTATTTGTTTTAATCTATATTCTTTATTTTATTTTTATTCTTGACTCTTTTTCAATAATTTCAAATATTAAATTTGATATTTCATCAGATCTTTTAGTTCTATTTTCTAATTTATAATTTATTGATTCTTTTATCTCATTAAATATCTTATTTTTTATATCTACAATTAATTCTGTAATTGTAATAATTTCATTGAGTTTAATTTCATTTGAAGGAATTTTAATATCAAAATATTGTTCAAAATTTTCTTTATTTATTTCATCGATTTCAAAACTAATTTGAATCAAACTTCCATTATGCATCAAAACGTTTCTTAAATTTGAAAAAATATTAATAAGTTTATTAAATGCTTCTTCTTTTAATTTAAAATGCTTGTTTGAAGGTTTAAAGTCATTAAAAAATTCTTTAATGACTTCATTTTTTGAAGAAGTAGATAAGTAAGAAAAAATTCTTAATAATTGAGAAAATGTAAGTGTTTGAAATAATGAAAAAATATCTAAATATTCTCAATCTGATTTTGGTTTTTTAATTTGTCGATTTATAAAATCTTTAAATCAACCTTTTTTAATCAAATCTTTTATTTCATTACTTTCTTTACTTTTATTTTCTTTAATAGCTTCACGACAATCAAAATCTATATTATTGAAATTTTTGAATATATCTTCATAAAAATTAATATACGTATTTTTATCATATTTCTTAAATTTAGGCATCTTATCATCGATTTTAGGAAAAATTTCTGTTAGACCTTCATTATCAAGTGCAGCAATATATGGACACTTAGCATGTTTGTTTATTTTTTTAGCAATAACTTTTAATAAAGATGAATTCAACAAAAACTCAATATTACGAAAATATTTAAAAATAATAACACTAATATTTCTATCAATATCGAATAAATATCTTAAATTGTTAGAAGTAAATTCTTTTTTAAAAATTTTTTGATCAATATCTGAATACATTAAATCATGCGACATTTTTTTAATAAAAGAAAAATAACCATATTGTATTAAATATGATTTAAATATTTGTTTAGATTTTTCATCAGGAAATATTAACGATCTATTTTCCAAATCTTTAATTAATTCATCATTGTTTTTAAATTTTCTTATTGATTCACTCATAACTATAATAAGTAAATTATAGTTGAAATATTTATTATAAAATGGTCTTTAGTTGTGTTATATTTTATTTTGGAAATTTCTTAAATTTAATAGAGGTAAAAATGTCAAGAATCAATAGTAAAAAACAAAAAAGAATAGATGCTAAAAAAAGACAAGAAAAAAGATTAAAAAAAGAACTAAAAGAAAATAGAAAAAATAAAAAATAATTTAAATTTATTGTTTAAATAATTTTTTTATAGTTCACATTATGAATAAAATTTTTAATAATAGTGAAAGCTACTCTATTGTAGAAAATGAAATTATTAACAGAATTAATGATAATCCAAAAGAATTTGTAGAATTAGATTTAGTTTCATATTCTAAAAAAATTAATTGCTCTAAATCAGCAATTCAAAGGTTAGTAAAACTATTAAATTTTGAGTCATTATTTTCAATGAAACAATATGTTAATGAATCAATTATTTTCAATGATTTATTTTTTAATATTAAGGATAACATAACAACCAAAGATAGAGTTAATAATATTAAGTCATATAATAATTTTGCAATTAATGAAACAATTATGAACTTAGATATTAAAAATCTTTCTAAAATTATTTCAAAAATTTGCAAAGCTAAACAAATTTTAGTTTTTGGAATAGGTTCTTCTTATTTGGCTGCTACTGAATTTTCTAATAATATGTTAAAACTTGGTTTTTCAATTTCTGCATCAAATGATATTCATAATTCACTCTTAATTCTTTCTAATTTTTCAAAAACTGATTTATTAATTTTATTTACAAAATCAGGAGTTGCTAAAGAAATTCAATTTTTTAAAAAGAATAAACAAGAATTTTTATTTGATATCTTAGTTGTTACAGCAAATGAAAATTATGCAAAAGAATTTAAGTATAAAATTATCCATAAAGATATGGAAAAAAAAGAAAGGATAATTGCAACAAGTTCTAAAATTTGTCAATTAATTATTTCAGACATAATTTTCTATGAAATTTTTTATCAAAAAAACGATAAAAGAATTATTGAAAATAATAAACAATTTATTAATAAATGAAACAATAAAAAATAATGAATTACTTTGGGAAATTTTCCCAATTTTTTTAAAGTTAACTTTTTATTATCTAAAATGAAATTGTTATGGTTCAAAAAAACAAATTTTTACAAATAACAAAAAATAAAATAATTGTTTCTTGTCAAGCGGTGGACCAAGAACCATTAAATAATGTAGAAGCAATTACCTTAGTTGCAAAATCAGTTATTGAAGGAGGGGCACAAGTTTTGCGACTATCTCAAAAAGACCACATTCAATCTATTCAAAAAATTACAAAATTTCCAATTATTGGTTTAATTAAACAAAAATATCAAGGATTTGAAGTTTTTATAACACCAACAAAAAAAGAAATAGATGATCTTTTAGAATTGAAAGTTGATTGCATTGCTCTAGATGCAACATTAAGAAAAAGACCAAATAACGAAACATTAGAAGAATTAATTCAATATATCAGAGAAAAATCATCAGAAACACTTTTAATGGCAGATTGTTCAAATATTGATGATGTAATTAATGCGAACCGACTAGGTTTTGATTTAATTAGCACTACATTAAGAGGTTATACAAAAGATACAGCAGGTAGGTCAAATATTGAAAATAATTATTCTTTTATTAAAGAATGTTTAACTAAAATTAATGTTCCTTTAATTGCAGAAGGTGGTTTTTGAGAACATGATGATATTTTTAACGTTTTAAAATTAGGAGCTCATAGTGTTGTCGTTGGTTCAGCTATAACTCGTCCAAAAGACATAACTATTAGATATTTTAATGAGTTAGAAAAAAGAATGAAAGGATAAAAAATATGAATATACAAAGTATTAAAAATTTTTTTATTCATAAAAAAGAAAATAATAAAAATCAAGGGAAGATAAAAGCTTTTTTTTCACAGCTTTCTAGAGGATTGATGATTCCTATTGCAATCTTACCAATAGCTGGTTTATTGTTAGGAATCGGAGGAGCAATTGGAGCAAATGTTAAAACTGATTTAGGTCAAGTTTTCGCAAATATTTTCAAAGGAATGTCAGATGTAGTTTTTGCTAATCTACCTTTGTTATTTTGTATTGCTATTACTATTACTTTTTCTAAAGATAAAGGAGCTTCAGGTTTTATGTCAGCTCTTGCATTTTTAGTATTTTCATCTTCACAATTAGCATTTATTCAATTTGACACTAATGGAAATCCAATATCTATTATGTGATTTCATAAAGAAATTGTTGGAATTACTACAAAAACTTTAGGAATGACAACATTGCAAACATCTATTTTTGGTGGAATTGTTGTTGGAGGCATTACTTCAATAATTTACAATAAATTTTCAACAAAAAAATTACCTAGCGCTCTTGATTTTTTTTCAGGAATTAGATTAGTGCCATTTATTTTAATTCCGACCATGTTTTTACTTTCATTAATGTTTCTAATTTTTTGACCATGAGTAGGACAATTGATTTTTTTGATAGGTAAAGGAATCCAAAGAGCACCATATGGAACAGGCGGATTATTGTATGGAATGCTAGGAAGATCATTAATGCCATTTGGACTACACCACATTCCAATTGTTATGGCATTTCAAACAGAATTTGGAGGAGTATTAGAAGGTGAATTAATTCAAAAAGCACTTGAAAACCAAAAAATTTCAACAGATAGTGAAATCTATAAAGAAATTTTGAAATCATGAACATCATTTACAAGTAACGATACATTTAGCGGATCAATTGTAGGAGATCAAAATATTTGAAATTTTATTAATTCAATTTCATTAAATACAATTAATTCAACACCTTTATTTCAATGATTTGATAGTCATGTTGGAGTATATGCAGGGAGATTTACTCAAGATTATCCAACATATTTAGGTGCATGTATTGGAATTGGTGCTGCTATGATTATGACATCTGAAAAAGAAAATAGAAAAAAAGTTGCAACAATTATTGGATCATCAATGATAGTCGCTTTTTTAACAGGAATTACAGAACCATTAGAATTTAGTTTCTTGTTCTGTGCACCAGCGCTTTACTACTTACTATATGTTCCAATTTCAGGATTTTCATATATGTTTATGGAAATTTTAGGAGCTCATGTTGGAGTTGGATTTGCAAGAGGATTTATTGATTTAATAATCTATGGAGCTGTTCCAATACTAAAAGGAACAAACTTCTATTGAGCATTTGTATTAGCAGCAGCAGAAGGTTTATTAATGTTTGGAAGTTTTTGGTTCTTTATTAAAAAATTTGATTTAGCTACACCAGGAAGAAATGGAAATCCAATGACATTAATTAGTAAAAAAGATTACAATGAAATGAAAGCTAAAAATCAAGATTCTTCAAAAAACAATGATGAAAAAGTAAAAAATATTATTGAATATCTAGGGCAATTAGATAATCTTGTGGAAGTAAGTGCGTGTGCTACAAGATTAAGAGTTACTGTTAAAGATATAAATAATGTTCAAAAAGATAAATTCATCGTAACAGGATCAAAAGGAATTATTTTAAAAGGAAATGGAATTCAAATAATTTACGGTGGAGAGGCTGCATTGTTAGCAGATAAAATTAACGATATTATTCAACAACAAAAATAAGAAAAGAGGACAAATAATGGGATTGTTTTTAAAAAGAAAAAATCAGATTTTTTCTCCTGTAGAAAACGGAATAGTTAAAACATTAAATTCTTTAAATGATGGCGTATTTTCTGGAGGTATGCTTGGAAAAGGATTTGTTGTTCAACAAAATGATGGAAATATTTATTCTCCAATTAAAGGAACAATTATTTCGGTGTTTCCAACAAAACATGCTTATGGAATTCAAAATAAAAATGGTTTAATTGTGCTTGTTCATATTGGTATTGATACTGTAAGTTTAAATGGTGAAGGTTTTAAATCATTTGTTAATATTGGTGATAATGTAAATCAAGGAGATTTAATTGCCAGTGTGGATTTGGATTCATTAAAAAAACATCAAATAATTTCTGATGTAATTTGTATTATAACTAGTGATTCAAAAATTCAACCACAAGAATTAAATATAAAAATTAACAAAAAAGTAAATAAAAATGATCTTATCTTAGATATTTAACTATATAAAAAAACAAAGTTTTTTATGTTACATTAAATAATCTTTTAAACACTATTTTTCAATTTCTAAAACAAGAGCTTGAAAAGGTTTGATTGATTTTAAATCAATTTCTTTATAGTTATTAACCAAAATATCTATGTATTTAAATTGTTTAACATCATAACAAACTTCTTGATCTGATATATTCAAAATTGAAACAAGTTCTTTATTAAAAGTTGTTCTTTTAAAAATTATTAAGCTATCTTCTGAATCAATAAATTGTATCTTCCCTTCAAATAAAGCTTCATTTTCTTTTCTTAATTTAATTAATTTTCTATAAAAATTAAATACAGAATTAGGATTATTTATTTGTGATTCAACGTTAATTTGTTTATAATTTTTTGCTACATCAATTCAAGGCTTTACATCTGAAAATCCTGCATTTTTCCTATCATTTCATTGCATTGGAGTTCTTGAATTATCTCTAGACTTAACGCTTAGAATTTCAAGAATCAATTTTTCATCCATCCCTTTTGCTTTCATTTCATTAAAAGCATTAATAGATTCAACATCTCTATATTGATCAATTGTTTCAAAATATGGATTAGTCATTCCTATTTCTTCACCTTGATAAATAAAAGGCGTTCCCTGAAGTGTAAAAATCAATGTAGCAAATAATGTTGATGATTCAAATCAATATTTTTTAACATTACCATATCTTGAATTTATTCTTGGTTGATCATGATTATTTAAAAATACAGCATTTCAACCTCTATCTTGTAGTTTAAGTTGTCACGTTTGAATCAATCTTTTAAATTCTTTCTTATCTCATGGTTTATTTTCTCATTTTTCACCATTTTTATAATCAACTTTTAAATGATGAAAATTAAATACCATATCTAGTTCTTTTTCTTTTGGATTCGAATATAAAATACAATTTTCAATTGTTGTAGATGACATTTCGCCAACAGTAATAAAATCTTCAATATTCCCAAAAGAAGCTTTATTAATTTCTTTTAAATATTTATGAACAATTGGTTGATCAGTATAAAATGATTTGCCTATATTATCTTCAGCATTTATGAACTTGCCTGATTTACCAATAACATTTATAACATCAAATCTAAATCCTTTAATCCCTTTATCAATCCAGAATTTCATTACTTTAACTAATTCTTCTCTAACTTCAGGATTTAATCATTTCAAATCTGCTTGTGTTTTGTCGTATAAACACAAATATCATCCATTAAATTTCTCTTCATATTTTCAAGCAGGACCTCCAAACTTAGAAACTCAATTACATGGAGGATTTACTTTATCATTGCTCTTTACAATATAAAAATAATCTTGATATTTTTTAGAACCTTCAAGAGCTTTTTTAAATCATTCACTTTCAGTAGATACGTGATTGAAGACCATATCAAACATAATTCCTATATTCCTTTTTTTAGCTTCTTCAATTAAATTATCTACATCATCCATTGTTCCAAATGATTGATCAATTTCGCAATAATTTGAAATATCATAACCATTATCATTTTTAGGAGACTTAAAAATAGGTGTAATTCAAATTAGATCAATTCCTAATAATTGTAAATAATCTAATTTTTCAATAATTCCTTTTATGTCTCCATATCCATCATTATTTGAATCCATAAATGAAATTGGATATAATTCATAAACAATTTTATTGCCTAATTTTTTCATAATTTTCCTTTTTTAAAATTAATTAAATTTAAATGCAAAATCTTTTTTTCTAATTTCTTCTAAATCTCATTTGCTTGAAATTTGTTTTTTAGAATCTTGTGTAACTAATAACATCACTCTTTGATCTAAACCAGCTTTGATTATTTTGTCTCTATTATATTCACAAATTAATTTTCCTGCCTTTACATAATCGCCTTGATTTACAAACGATCTAAAAACATTTTGTCCATCTAACTTAATAGTATCAACACCAATATGAATTAATATTGAAACTCCATCATCTGAAATTATTCCATAAGCATGTTTTGTTGGAGCGACTACTTCAATTTTGCCTGAAATTGGTGAATAAATTTTTCCATCAAAACAATCAATTGCAAAACCATCACCCAAAATTTTATTTTTAAATGTTGGATCTTCAACTGTATCCAATGAATAAACTTTACCATCACCAATTGATAAAGCTTCATTTGTTATCTTATGAATATTTAATTTTTCTGATGATTTTTTAAATTTATTTTTAAATCATTTAAATAAATCGAAATTAGTTTTTGATAGAAAATATGTTAGAACCATTGAAATTCCTGTTCCTAAAAATCCTGAAATCAAAAATCATGTTCAACCTGTTCCTACTCATGTATTAACACCTTCAATTGGTGAATTTGGTTGAATTGTAATTGTTCCAAGTCAAGCTCCATTTCCAATACCGTTTGATGTAACACCAGCTGCAACAGCCAATGTAGACGCGGCAGCCGAACCGATACATGCTGAAATAAAACAATATGAATTTTTTAAGTTAACTCCATACATAGCAGGTTCTGTAACACCCAATCAAGCTGAAACTGTTGAAGGATAAGCTGTTTGTTTAATTTTTTCATCTTTTCTATTCATTATTCCATACATTAAACAAGCAGCTCCTTGAGAAATATTTGAAAGAGCTAAAATTGGAAAAATTAAAGATCCACCTAAAGCTCCTTGGTTTTGAATCATAACAGCATTTAATGTATGATGTAATCCTGTAATTACCAATGGTGCATATAACAATCCAAAAATAGGGGCTGTAATATATTTAGCAACTGAATTTGTTAACGCTAATGAAAAAATGATCGAAATTGTTGTACCAATTACAAATCCAATAGGTCCAATTATAACCATAGCTAATGTATAAGATGCTAAAACAGTCACTAAAGGAACAATAATTTGTCTCAATACAGCAGGTGTTTTAGCTTTTAAAAATCTTTCAATATAAACACCAACAAATGCAACCATAATAGCTGGAATTACTTGTGATGTGTAACCTACCTTTATTGGATATGAACCTCAACCTGAAAATGTAAAATCTGCAGGTGTTTTTGTAAAAAAATCAGCAATCATTCATCATCCAACAGGTCTTGGAGCTACATAATTAGGATCTCCTGGTTTTTTAACCCCAGACAGAGCATCTGATAGTTGATATAATGAAGGAAGTGAAACAAGCAAACTTAATCCAATCAAAATACCTAATATTTGTGATCCTTGCATTTTTTTAAAAATAGATCAAACTATAAAAACAGGCAAAAATCAAAATACAGCACAAGCCGGTATTCATAAAAAATCATTTAATCCTCTAAAAAAAGAACTTTTACTAATAGCACTTACTCCTGGGACTCATTCAGTTTCAAGAATATTTCTAATACCTAAAATCAAACCGCCTGCAACTAAAATTGCAATTAATGGCATAAAAATTTCACTTAAATGATTCATCATTCTTTTCATAAATGATTGATTTTGACCACTTATCTGTTTAACCGAAGCAGCAGTCGCTGCTTTAGAAGACATTCCAGGATATTCAATAAATTGTTTATAAACATCTGGAACTTCTTGACCAAATATAATGTGAACTTGACCATTTACTCTAAAGACACCTTTAACTAATGGCAGTTTTTCTATAGATAAAGAATCTAAAAGATTTTCGTCTTTCAAGACTAATCTAAGTCTTGAAACACAATGTGTTGCAGCAACAACATTGTCCACTCCTCCTAATCTTTCAATTAGTGCAGGAATTAAAATTTCGTACTTATTTTGCATACTAACTATCCTTTATTTTGGAAATGTTTCCATTTTTATTCCCAATTAAATTTTATATTGTTTTTTAGATTTTGCAAAAATTTATTTTTCAATAATTAAAAAATTGTTAATAACTGTATTTTGTTGGATTTTATTATTCTTAAATTTGTACAATAAATATCCTATTTTGTAAAAATCAATGAATATTTTGTATTTATAAGTATTGTCAATATAATCATATTCGTTTGTATAACCAATATCTGTTAATTCATATCTAAATCTATTTATATATTTTTCAAAAATTAAATATTTAAAAATTGTGTGAGTACCACAAATAATTATTAAATTAGGATCTTTTAATTTATGTTTTATTTTTTTTACAAGTTTTTCAATATCGTTAACTGTATTATTTTCAATTAAATATTTTTCATAATCAATTGTTGATTGAATAATAGATTTTTTAAATCCTTCATATCTTAATTTACCAGTTGTATAATCTGTTTCATTTTTACCAATATAAATTATTTTTTTAAATTTATTATTCTTGATTATTAATGAAGTTAAATCATACATCATTTTTTTCTCATCAATTGAAATTGTTGGTTTGTTTGTTGTATCATCACCATATACATAGGTATCTATGTTAATTGAATTTATATAATTTCTTAACTTATCAGACATTATAGGAGTTAATAAAATTAATGTTTTAGGCTTTCTATTAATTGTTTTTTTGAGTGATTCAAAATATTCGTCGTGATCATACGAACTAATTACAACATAAACATTTATCCCTTTTAATTTAAAACAATTAGTAATCGCTGAAACAATATCTAGAATAGCTAATTCTTTTATATTACATACAACTAGATAAACTGAATTATCATATCCTTTAATTAATTTGGCTCCAATATTTGGTTTATAATTAGTTTTTTTAATATATTTCTCAATTTCTTTTCTAGCTTTTGAAGAAATTGAGCCATTATTAAAATAACGACTAATTGTTCCAATACTCAAATTAGTTGCCCTCTTAATATTGTGATAAGTTATTTTTTCTTCTTTTTCTTTTTTGTTACTCATAAGTCTAAAATTAATTATATAAATTTAACATATAAAAACTTATTACGACAAATTTAAAAAACAAAAAACGAATGATTATTTTATTTTTTTGAACACAAAACACTTTTTATTTTTTACTTTAATTTTTATGAATAAAAAAACACTCTAGAAGAGTGTTTTTTTATTTCTAACATACAGTTATAAACTATTTTCTTTCTGATGATAATTTATTAAATTCATCACCTACGATAAGAATATTTTCATCTTGTCCTCATGAAGATCAATTAAATTCACTTAATGTTCTTTTAGTTAATCTAACACCTCTTCATAAACCTGCAGCACCATTTTGTACTAATTTGCCATCTTCTGCAAATCCTAAAACAGGAGAATTTTCTGTTGTTTGTTCGTTAAATACTGAATAATCATTTAAAACTTCAAATTGAACATTTTTAGGTATTGTCATATTTTTAATAATAACATTATGTCCATTTAATCTCATGCTATAAACAACAAAAGAATTTGTTTGTGGATATTGTTGCATTTTTAAATTTGGATTGGCAACATCATCAAATACAAAATTATCTTCTGTAATGTTTAATACATATGTTTTTGATTTGAAATCAAATTCTCAAGCGCCAAGAGCTTTTTGACCATAAGTAATTGATGCTTTTAGTTCTCCTGATACATAAAAATCATCAGCAAATTCTCCATCTGGCATTGTAAAATGATAATTATTATCATCAACTTTTGTAACACCTAATGAATAATTTGGGTTAGCAACATCATATACTCAAAAGTTAACAACTGTTAAAGTATCTTGATATTCAGGTTTAACATTAACTTTAACATGAACTTGTTGACCTCTTACAACTTCCATTACCTTTCCGATATTTTGTCCATTATCATCTACGAAATTCACTTCACCTTTTTCATCATTATTAACAAGAGTTAATTCGTATTTTTGTTCTATACTTCTTGAATCAGAAAAGATTTCTCTAATTTTAATTCTTGCCCCATCTATTGATTCAACTTTCACAGGTTCTGTAATTTGATTGCCATTTATTTGACCGCTATCAGTAATAGGTTTATTAATTGATGTACTTCCATTATTTTTACTAATAGAACTATATGAAATTGCAGTTAGGGTAATTGGCACTACAAAAAGAGTAGTTGCTACCAAAGATCCAACTGAAATTAAAGTCATTTTTTGAACTTTTTTCATAATTCTCACTTTCTAGAAAACGTGTATTTTTGTCGCTTTCTTTAATCATTATACACCCGATATAAAAAAAAAAAAAAACGACGAGTTTTATTAAAAAATAAGTTATTAAATGTTAATTTAAAAAAATAAAAAACAAGACTTTAATGTAGTTTTACAAAAAGTCTTGTTTTTTGTCAATTATAGAGAAATTTAATTACATTTTTGCAAATTTTCTCAATGTTCTAACAAATTGAGAAACATATGATGTTTCGTTATCATATCATGAAACAACTTTAAACATTTTTTTGCCGTCTTTAGCAACAATTTCTTTTGTTAAAGCTGGATCAAACAATGAACCTGCTGTTGACCCAATAATATCTCTTGATACAATAGGATCTGTTAAATATTCTAAAGTTTCTTTCATTTCTTTTTTAGCAGCAACTTTAACAGCATCATTAATCATATCGATTGTTATTTTTTCATTTGATTTTTTATCTTCTAATTCAAATGTCAAATCAACAACTGAACCAGTAATAACTGGAACTCTCATTGCAAATCCATCTAATTTTCCTGCTAGTTTAGGTAAAACTAATCCAATAGCTTTCGCTGCGCCTGTAGATGAAGGAACAATTGAAACTGCTGCTGCTCTGGCTCTTCTTAAATCTGAATGAGGAGCATCAACTAATCTTTGATCTCCAGTGTAAGCATGAACAGTTGTCATTAATCCTGATTTAATTCCAAAAGCATCATCAATTGCTTTAGCAATAGGAGCTAAACAGTTTGTTGTACATGAAGCACCTGAAATAATTACATCTGTTTTTTTTAGTTGATCGTCGTTAACATTAAATACTATTGTTTTTACATCATTTCCAGCAGGAGCTGAAATAGCAACTTTTTTAGCACCAGCATCAATGTGAGCTTGTGATTTTTCTTTTGATGTAAAGAAACCTGTTGACTCAACCACTACATCAATTTTTTCTTTTTTTCATGGTAGATTTTTAGGATCTCTTTCAGCATAAATTTTAATTTCTTTATCATTTACAATGATTGCATCTTTTTTGGCTTTAACTTTGCCGTTAAATTTTCCTTGAGCAGAATCGTATTTTAGCAAATGAGCCAAAATTTCTGGAGATGTTAAGTCGTTAATTGCAACAACATCTAATTCTTTTTCTAGGCCTAATTCAAAAATTTGTCTAAATACTAATCTTCCAATTCTCCCAAATCCATTAATAGCTATTCTTTTTGCCATTTTCTAAACTTCCTTCTTTGTTTTATAAAAATAATTTTAAAATTATGGTGAACAAAACATCCACCATAAAAATTATATATTATGAAATTATTTTTATTTTATTTATGGAGATAACTTTTCATTTTATGCACAATCCACTTATACGTTGTAAATAAGTGTATTTCAATTTTTTTAAATCTATCTATAACTCTCTATTAATTTTTTTAGGTTTAAATGGCTCAATTCTTATAAAAAAACAAAATTTCATGAATACAAATAATAGCATTCCTATTGGCGCTGAAATTAATAAAGTTGCAATTATTCCTAAAATAGTAAAACTCAAATTTTGTAAAGGCACAAACATTATTTCATAATCATAATTTAAAAATTTATATATTCATAATGGTTTACCAGGATACTGAGAATCTTGTGAAAATGTAAATGTATAATAAATAATAATTGTTAAAACAACATAAAAGAGAATATAAAGAGAATTAATTCACATTCATTTATATTCAAGTAATATTTCACTCCTAATACTTAAAACCATAAAAAAACTTGATAGTGGTATTAAACAATGAACAAATAAAGTTTTTGATGCTTCATAAGCATTAGTTTTAAATGAACTAAAATTGAAAACAGTCATCGAAAAAAAACAAAATAGCAGCAAAGAAGAAGAACAAAAAAATAAATTTTTAACAACTTTATTATTATGTAAAAAAACATAAGATATTCCAATAATTAAGAAATAAATATTAACTTGAAAAGTATAAAAAACTAGTTGATATCAATCACCTAAAGATTTTCTTAAATTATCTTGTTCAATAAAACCCGAAACTCCGCTTGATCCTTTTTTACCAAAACCATCCATAAAAATATAAAAGACAACAACACAAAAATATATCAATGATATTACAGAAATAGTTATTTCTTTAAAACTTGTCTTTTTTGTAAATATATTTATATTTTTCATACTTATATTTTGAATAATTTATCTTTATCATTTCAATCTATGCTATCAAATTTTTCTAATGCTTCATCTGTCATTAAAATTTTATATGTTAATCTATCAATATCGTCTTTTTTAAATGTAGAAATTAATGTAATTGAATAAATACCATCGATTGAATTCAAAAAATTTAAGTACATTGCATTTTCATATTTTTTACTAATCTCAAAAGTGATATCTCTCTCTTTTAGAGGGTTTGAATTAAACTCAAAAAATTTATTATTTTGTTTATAAATACAATCTTCAAAAATCTCAGCAAAAATCACATCGCTATTTATCTTAAATGGATTAAATTTACCAATCCAACCAACCATTACACCACCTATAAATAAACCAGCATTATAATTAGGATGTAAATATTCATTGTCTAATTCAACAATTTCAAATTTTTGATTAGTTATTCTTTCAATATCAGTTTTAATTTCAAGATATGTCTTTGTGTTAGAAGCGATCATAATTGCTTTTTTATCATTAATCATTCCAATATCAAATAAAGAAATATTTTCAATTTTTCTTTTGAAATTATATTCAAAAACATTTAATAACGGGAAAGCAATTGAATTACGAATAGAATTAAATTCTTCAGAAACAAAAGTTTTTAAATTTTTATTTTCTTTAAAATTAAAAGGATTAAATGTATTTTTTTCTTTATTAATTAGAGTATAAGTTCATGCTTGTTTGTAACCTAAAGCAGAAATTTTTTTTTCGATTTGATCAATGGGATCAACAATTAAAGTTTTTGATTCAATTTGTTCCGGTTTAAAATTATTAAAGCCATAAAATCTAAATATTTCTTCAACAATATTTTGCATATTCTTAATATCATGTCTTGTATTTGGAAAACTTATATAATCATTAAATTTAAAACCAAGAATTTCCAAAGATTTTATTGAATTTTTATATTTTACATCTTTAACAATTTCGAAACCAGCATAATTATTTAAATATTCTTTATCAAACTTAATCTTTTTATTATCTGCTTTGATGTCATTAATTAATTGTGAAAAATCTTCAAAGTATTTTGCAATGAAATTTCTTGCATTATTGATTAATCCTAATGATATAACGCGCGAATTATTAATTGAACTATAAGTTATTTTTTTGCTAATTTTTGAATTATTTCTAACTATTTTTTCGTCGATTTGTGAAAATTCAAAAAATATCTTTCTTGAATTTATATTTGCCTGATATTCTTCAAAAACATCAATACCTAGTAAAGAAATATTATTTTTACCATCATTTAAATATGTTATTTTTTTTTCTTCATTAATTCTAATATTTTCTAAAATTTTATTGCCATCAAAAGCTCTTAAAGATACTCCTGTAATAATCATTGTAAGGTTTGCAAAATTTAAAATATCATTTTCTTCAAGTTTTATATTTGATTTTAATAACAAAATCAAATCATTAATCGACAATTTAAAATTCTCATTATTTTTAACTTCTATTCCATTTAATAAATTGGTTTCACTAGTTTCAATTTTTATCTTTGAAAAAAATGTTTCTTTTATATTTTTATTTGCGTCATAATTAATTTTTGAATGGAAATATGCTGCCAATTCTTTTGCAAAAATTTCATAAGATTGAGCATCAGAACGATTAGATAGAATAGACACTTCAATGATATTATCATTTAAAGAAAAAAAATCGATTGGATTAAGTGATAAATCTACTTTATCTACAATTAATATTTCTTCATTCATTTTTTTGGTTAATAATGATGAAGAGAATCCTAATTCGCCAAAAGATGCAAGCATTCCTTGAGAAACTATATTTGCCATTTGCTTTTCTTTTATTTCAATACCATTACATTTTGAACCTGGAATAAAAGCAATTATATAATCTCCTTTTTTTACGTTAGTTGCTGCTGTTTGAATGGTTCTTTTTGTATCATTAAATTCGATTTCACAAACAGTTAATTTTTCAGAGTTAGGATTTTTTGACACATTTAAAACATGACCAAATTTTAAATTTTCATTTTTATTGAAAGGTTGAATTGATTCAACTTCAAAACCAATTGAATTAATAGCTTCTAAAATATATTCAGTTTTAACTTGACTATTCAAATTTGCCAATTCTCTCAATTTTTTTTCTGAAAAAAACATTAATTTTCTCCTTTCTTTTTATCTAAACTGCTTAATCATTCTTAAATCATTTTTAAAAAATTCACGAATATCTTTAATTCCATATTTAATCATTGCAATTCTTTCAATGCCAACACCACCAGCAATACCTCTAAATTTAGTTGGTTCTTTATATCCAGCCAATTTTAATACATCTTCATCAATCATTCCTGCTCCCAAAATTTCAACTCATGCACCTTTATAAAACATGTCTACCTCAATTGAAGGCTTAGTAAAAGGGAAGAACGAAGGTCTTGTTCTTATTTTTATGTTTTCTTCAAAAACATAAGAAAGCAATGATTGAATTGTTCAAAGTAATGATTGAATATTGTGTTTGCCTACAGATAAAAAATCAACTTGACTAAATTGATGTGAATGAGTTTGATCATCTGCATCATTACGATAAACTTTGCCAATAGTAAAATATGAAAATTCGCTGTTTTGATATTTTTCTAACATTCTTGCAGTTATTCCAGTATTATGCGTTCTTAACAAAATATTGTCACTTAAGTATAAAGTATCTTGCATGTCGCGAGCAGGATGATTTTTCGGAATATTTAATTGTTCAAAATTATAATAATCACTTTCTATTTCTAATGCTTTTTCTTCAAAATAACCATTTTGCAAAAATCATTCTCTAATTTTTTGACTAATCAAAAATAACGGATGATAATTAATAAAATCTTCGCTATAAGAATAAATGTTATTTTGATCTTTTAAAATTTTTTCTTCAATTTCTTTATTTTTAATTTCGTTAATTTTTAATTCTAACAATTGATCAATCTCAAATTTTAAACTAGAAAGTTTTTTGCCTAATTCTACTTTTTCATCAATAAGTGCATTTTTAATTTTGTTTTGTAATTCAAAAATTGGTCCTTCTTTCGAAAAAATTTTGCTTTTCACAAGCTTATAATCTTCAAATGTTTTAATTGATTCTATCAACTTTTTATAATTCATAGTTCACTAATTATATTTAACTATAAATATATTTTTTTAATTTAGAACGTTTAATTTTATAGTTCTCTTCATAAAACTTAACTAAATTTCAAAAATCTTGTGAATGATTTGCAAATTTATTATGAGCAAGTTCATGAACTATAACATAATCAATTATTTCTTTACTAAATGAAGATAAATTAATTGAATAATATATTGTTTTTTTATTTACATGATTTGTTGCTCAAGCAGTAACTTTATTTCTAACAATAATAACATGATTTTCAATATTCATAATTTTTGTTAATTGTAATTGTCTAACTAACAAATACACCTTTAATTCTTTTTTTCGATATTGATTTATTGCCTCAGTTTTTGTCTTATTTAATAATGATATTTTTTTATTATTTATAATCATTTTCTTACTTTCATTATCAACATCATAAAAAATTTTTTCGCCAAACAAATAAAATCAATTTTCTTTTTCATTAATTGATTTTTTATTTTCTTTTTCTTGAGAGTATTTGTTAAATTTATCTAAATTAAGCTCAAGAAATTTAACTAGTATTTCATCACTAATCTTTAATGGAATCGAAACAACAATTTTATTTCTAGAATTTAATCTAATTATTAAATTTTTAATTTTTTTTCTTTTTAATTCAAACTCAACAGAGTTAAAAATGTTCTTTCCTTCATTAAATTGTGAATGTTTTTTCATTGTATTCCTTAGCAAAAGAAATTAACAATTCTTTATCTTTTTTATCGTTGCTTTGATGATCAATTAATTTTTGGTACATATTTTCAATTTCATTTTTTGATATTTTTGGAATCAACATTGAAATAATTCCTTCAAGCGTAGAATCTAATTCATTAGATCTAATAACAACAACATGACTTGGAATATTACTAATTTCAAGTTCTTTGCACGATGTCGAATCAAAAATAATTAAAGAAACTATTGGCATCTTAATGTTTGTCATTTTAATTATATGATCGATATGTTTGTCATTTTGTAATATAGGAGATTTAATCATATGTTTGTTTTCTCCAATAACTTTAACTCATTCTTTTTCATTTCCAGAACCATAAATCTTAGTTCCATTAATATTTTTTACTTCAATACAAATTAGAGCTCTTGTTGTAAGCAAAATCCCATCAACTTCAAAAATTTTATTTCCATCATATTTAAACATACTTGAAGGTATATAAAGCGCATCATTTACATTAGCCCACAAAGATAATTTTTCATTTATTGCTTGTTCTGTCATTTTTCCTTTTTTTGCTAATTCATTATCTTTATTATTTTTTCTGATCCAAAGTATTAATCATAGAACAAAAACACTTACTATTAATATTGAAGAAATTACAACACCGACAATATAACCAGTCATAGAAAAAATTTTAACAATATTAAAATAAAAACAATTATTTTTATTATAATTTTTGATACATTTCAGCACATATCAAGTTAATTAAGACAAAAAAATAAGAAAGGTATATAAAGAAACTGATGGCTAATATTAAATCAAAAATTAAAAGAATAAAAACTAACGAAAAATCAAGAGAATATAATGTTGCAATGAAATCTCGTGTGAAAAAAGCTATCAAAAAAGCAAAAATTGCCGCAACTTCTAAGGATCCTAAAACAAAAGAATTGGTTTCTTATGCTCACAAGATAATAAATACTTCAGTTTCAAAAGGTGTTTATCACAAAAATAATGGAGCAAGAAAATCAGCAAGATTAGATGCTTTTGTTAAAAAAGCTCTTGCTGCTTAAAAATAAGATTTATAATATCATTATGCTTTTGCAAAAGCATATTTTTTGTTGATTTTTACCAGTCAATGTATAATTTAAATATATTGTTTTTTTTTTTTTTTTTTTGAAAATAAAACATGTTATTTTGTTGATAAAGTAGGTGTCTATGAAACTTGAAAAAATGAAATTATTAGGGGGGGGGGTCTAATATTTTTAACTACATTTTCTGTTGTTTCATGTAGTAATAACAGCACTAATAAAAATACAATTTCTGAAGAAAATGATAATCTCCTTAACCTAGGTTTACACTTAAACAAAAATGGTAAACAAAAAACGTTAAACCAATTTTATGATGAATATATGGTTAGTGGAACTTCAGTTTTAGAAAAATATACAAATTGAAATAACATTATTTCAATTGCTAGCATGAACAAAGTAAATATTGTTTTTGATTCATTGACAATAAAGGAAAATGTTATAGATGTTAGATGCAAAATTAACAATGAGTCTGATAGTTTTGTGCTTATTGGTTTTAAAACAAACCAAGAAATGTTAGATGATTGTGTTAACAAATTCAATTTAGTTGCATCTGAAAAATCTGTTATCTTTACATCAGAAGAAATATATAACGCTTATATAAAAGATACATCAGAAAATAAAAATTTATTATTTGTAAATAATTTTGAATTAACAAATAAAGAGTCAGCGTTATATGTTGGACTAAATAATAATTTAATATACAAAGAAAACAAATACGATCAAGAAATCAACGTTCAGATAGAGTCTGTAAAATGAAATAATGATGAAATAGATAATGACATTAAGGGAACGAAAATAACTGTTAATTTTGTGTTTGAATATACTGATAGTTTAAATAACAAAAAATACACAGTAAATAAAAATATGCAAATATCTGGTTTTCTTAGTTATCAGCAAAAATTTGATAACTTAATAGAAGATTTTGAGAAAACAGTTATTGTTGCCAAAAATAATCAAGAATATAATGATGAAAAATTAACACCAAGTATTGTTATTGAACAATTTAATTCGTCGAGTACATATGAAGAAAAATTTGAAATTTTAAACAAAAATACAACAATTAATTCTATAAATGTCTTTAATAATAAATCTGGACAAGAATCTTTAGCAATAATTGATAGTGTTTCGTTAGATGAAAATGATGATACAGCATTGTATATAGATTGTTCATTTGTTTGAAATAAAATTATAAAAAAAGGTATTAAATTAAAAATTACTCAATTCAAGTCAACAAGTGATTATGTAAATAATATAAATGATGTTTTATCACAAACATCATTTAAATTGACAAACCAAGGTATAAACGTTTCTTCTACTTATGTTGTTAATGAATTTAAAATTGATCCAGATACTATTTGAAAATATATAAATAGAAATGATTTACCTCACTTAGTTGGTGTAAACGTTGTTATAGATTCCGTTATCTCTAACGATGGACAAGATGTACCAACAAAACAAAAAGGAACTACTTTAATTATAAAAGGTAAATATATTTATAATGACAAAGAGTATTCAATATATTTTCAACCAGTTAAAGGATTTAAATCGCTATATTCAATAGTTGAAAATGATTTTATCAAAAAAGCTAATAGTATTAATCTTCAGTTAACAACAGAAGCCAAAAAAGAATTGCCATCAAAAGTTAATAGTGATAATTGAAAAAAATATGTTACAAATATACCAGAAGATAATATAGAAAACTATATTTCTAACTTGAGTTTTAACGGGTCTAATGATGATACTGGTGAATTAGCAGTTTCCTTTGAATACAATCATATTTTTCATGATGTTATCATTACACACAAAATTAGTCAAGACTTAAATGGAATGCAAACAAATACTGAGTTAGCGACACAAAATTATGATCAATTAAGTAAAAAGATGGAAAAAAGTAATTTCATGGATACAATCATAAAAGTAGGTGAAAAAAAATCAGATTGATTTAGTTCATATTTTGGATCTACCAATAAATCATTAGATGGATTAAAAGAATTATTTAATATCCCGACTATTCATGGAAATACAATTTCTGTAAATGATATTAAGTATTCTAAAACTGATAAATCATTAAATGATACACAATTAAAAGTTAATTTAAAGCTTAAAAATAATTACACATCACAATTTATAGATAAAGAATATATAATTAACGGATTTATGGATCCATTTGCTTTTGGTAATTTATATGAAGGGAATGTAAGAAATTATATAAATAAAAAAAATGCAAATGTTAAATTTAATAATCCTGATATTAAAAATTGAAATGATGTTCCATCTGTTTGAAAAACAAATGCTGCACCTAATTGACAAAATGGTTGATTATGAGAAGGTTCTGGCTATGGATGAGGTTGAAGTGAACCTTATATTTGATATAGAAATGGTGATCAAAACAAATGAATTAATAGTAGTGCTGGTGGATTTAATGCTAAATTGACAGTGACAAATATAATTAATGATTCATTAAAAAACTCTAATTTTAAAGTTTCAATATCAAATTGATTTTTAAATAATAAAACTTATGGACAAAAAAGAACAGGTTATTGTGATGATGGCGGAATAGTTAGAGGAGATGCGGGGTGTTCTTTAACTTTTAAAACAATTGCTTATGACAACAAAAAACATTTAGCTGATTATAATAATGCAACAGTAGATAACGTTTATGTATTTATATATTTTAAAGATAATTTTTGGAAAAAATAGCGGTATTAAAATGAGTATAATAAAAACTAAAAAAATAAAAAAACAATTTATCATTACTTCATTAATGTTGACAACAATAATTGTTCCTACAACAACAATAGCAAATATTAACAAAATATCATTAAATAAATCTACTATTTCTAAATCGATAATTGCTAAAACTAATTCACTACCAAGCATTGATATTAATGATATTGTAAATGGACTAACAAATATCCAAGTAAAAAACAATATCGAAAAATACAAAGAAAAAATATTAACAAAAATAAAAAAAATAATTCACAATGATGAAATAAATACAATAGAAATAAACACAAAAAATATATTGTTAATAGACAATAATATGTATCTACATTATACATATGAAATGTTCAATAAAGAAAAGTATGGAAGCGACATTGAATTAAGAGGTTTCAATCCAAATGATGAAAACAACGGCAATATAAATTTAATAAAAAACGACGAAATTTTAATAAGCTATAATGAATTACCAAAAAATTCGTTAACTGAAAATTTTGATAGTCTAAGTAGTGAAAACAAAAAAAGTGAAATCATAAAAATTATTTGTAATAATCTTTCATTATTTATATCAACAAGTAGCAACATTAATGAAACTTATAACTTCATAGCAAAAAAAATATTAATAGATGGGTTAGGAACTCCAATAACAATTAAGAATAATGAACTAAAATTCAATATAGTAATAAATAATGCAAAAACAGAAAAATCAACTTTAGTTAAAATAACAAACATTATTTTTAATAATACAAATAGGATCAATAAAAATAAAATTGGTATCATTGTTGGAGGAATAATGATGGTAATTGGAGGGATTAGTTTATTATGTATTACTTCTTTTTTAATTTATAAAAAAACACAAAAAGAAATAACTAAGATAAAATAAAAATAAACTTATTTATTAAATAATAATTAAATCAACATCAACAATTAATATAAATACAATGTTTATACTAAAAACAATTGTATTTAAAGTTGTCTAAAAATCATAAGACAAATATCTT